>JAAFIY010000052.1 GCA_013297985.1 Comamonadaceae bacterium
GCTGGCCGCCAGCCTGCGTTTGCTGGCGCCGGCGGGGCGCTTGGTGGTGATCAGCTTTCATTCGCTGGAAGACCGCATCGTCAAACAATTCATGGCCGCGCATTCGCGCGAAGTGGTCGACCGGCGCCACCCGGCTTCCATGCTGCAAGCCGCTGCGGCCTTGCCGCTGAAGCTCATTGGGCGCATCAAGCCCAGCGCGGCGGAAGTGGCCGCCAACCCACGCGCGCGCAGCGCGGTGATGCGGGTGGCTGAGCGCACCCACGCGCCTGCCTCGGCCGCGCCGATGGGGGCCGCCGTATGACGCGCCTGAACTTGGTGTTGCTGGCTGCGGTGGTGCTGAGCGCGCTGTTCCTGGTGCGCACGCAATACGAATCGCGCCGCGTGTTTGTCGAGTTGGAGCGCGCGCAAAACCTGTCGCGCAAGCTCGAAGTGGAATACGACCGGCTGCAAGTCGAACGCCGCGCCCAGTCCACCCCGCTGCGGGTGGACAAATTGGCTCGCACCAAGCTGGAAATGCGCCCAGCCAGCCCAGCGATCACCCACTATGTGGCCGATTCACTGGTGGCGCCTCAGGTGCCCGCGCCAGTGGGCGCTGCGCCGTCTAACGAGGGGCGGCGCTGATGCGGTGGTGGCCTTTCACATCCAAGCGCGAGCAGCCAGGCGTGGGCCGAAGCGGTGCGGCGTCGCGCGCGCCCATGCGCGCTTCGTCGCATCGGGTGCGCTATGCCGTCAGCCCGGTGCTGGCCAGCAAAACGCCGGGCTGGCGCAGCACCTTCATCGTGGCCCTGGTAGCGCTGGGCTTCGTGGGGCTGGCAGGCCGCGCGCTGTATGTGCAGGTGCTGGGCAATGATTTCTATCAGCGCCAAGGCGAAGTGCGCTATGCCCGCACGCTAGAGCTACCCGCCTCACGCGGCCGCGTGCTAGACCGCAATGGCGTCATCTTGGCCAGCAGCGTGGTGGCGCAAGGCATTTGGGCAATCCCCGAAGATGTCGAGCGCAATCCGCAAAAGCTGCGCGCCCTGGCCAAGCTGCTGGGCATGACGCCTGCTGACATCGACCGGCGCTTGGCCAACGAAGACAAAAAATTCGTCTGGCTCAAGCGCCAAGTGGATGAATCAGTGGCCCGCCAGATCACCGCACTCAACATCGCGGGCGTGCACCAAACCCGCGAGTACAAGCGCCACTACCCCGAAGGCGAAGCGGCCGCGCACGTGGTGGGATTCACCAATGTGGAAGACGTGGGCCAAGAGGGCATTGAGCTGGCCTTTAACCGCGACTTGGCGGGCAAGCCCGGCAGCCGTCGCGTCATCAAAGACCGGCTGGGCCGGGTGATTGAGGCAGTGGGCGAATCGGTGCCGCCCACCGACGGGCAAGACATTCAGTTGTCGGTGGATGCGCGGGTGCAGTTCTTTGCCTACCAAAAACTGCGTGACGCGGTGGCCGAGCACAAAGCCAAAGCGGGCAGCGTGGTGGTGCTGGACGTGCAAAGCGGTGAAGTGCTGGCGCTGGCCAACTACCCCAGCTATTCGCCCGACAAGCGCGGCAACCTCACCGGTGAGCAACTGCGCAACCGCGCTATCACCGACACCTTTGAGCCGGGCTCCACCATGAAGCCCTTCATCGCGGCCCTGGCGCTTGAAAAAGGTCTGGCCAAAACCACCACGCAAATCCAGACCGCGCCGGGGCGCATCACCATTGGCGGCGCCACCATCAGCGACGCGCACCCGCACGGCATGCTCACGCTCGATGAGGTGATTCAAAAGTCCAGCAACGTGGGCACCGTCAAGCTGGCCATGCAGATGCAGCCGCGCGAGATGTGGGAGATGTATTCGGCCGTGGGCTTTGGCCAGCGTCCGCAGGTGCCGTTTCCGGGTGCGGTGGGTGGGCGCTTGCGACCCTACAAGAGCTGGCGCCCCATTGAGCAGGCCACCATGAGCTATGGCTATGGCCTCTCAGGCAGCTTGTTCCAGCTCGCCCGCGCCTACAGCGTGTTTGCGCGCGACGGCGAGCTAATTGACGTGACCATGGTGCGCAAAGACACCGACCAAAACGCGCCCGGCCAGCGGGTGATGAGCGAAAAGCACGCCGATGCGGTGCGCCACATGTTGTTCTTGGCCGCTGGCCCCGGTGGCACTGCGCCTAAGGCGCAGGTGATGGGCTATTCGGTGGGTGGCAAAACTGGCACTGCGCGCAAGCAAGAGGGCAAGGGCTACTCGGACAAAAAATACCGCGCCTGGTTTGTCGGCATGGCGCCCATTGAGCACCCGCGCATCGTGGTGGCGGTGATGATCGATGAGCCCAGCGCAGGCCAGTATTACGGCGGCACAGTGGCCGCGCCAGTGTTCAGCGCCACGGTGCAGCAGACCTTGCATGTGATGGGCGTGCAGCCTGATCTGCAAGTCAAGCCGCAGATCGTGGCCAAAGCGGTGGAGGAGTCGTTTTAGATGGCTCCCATCGGCCTGCCGGTTTTGCCAGGCTCAAACCCAACTGCCATCGTGCAATGGTTGCGCAGCCATGTGCCCACGGGCGGCGCATTGCAGCTGGATAGCCGGCGCGTGCAAGCGGGTGACGCCTTTATCGCGTGGCCCGGTGCAGCCACCGATGGCCGCCGCTTTGTGGCGGCAGCCCGCGCAGCCGGTGCCGCATGCGCGGTGGTCGAGGCCGATGGCTTGAGCCAAGACACGGTGCAAAGCGCAGCGGGCTGGCCCCTGTTGGCGGTGCAGCAGTTGAAAGCGGCCTGTGGTCCGATTGCGGCGCGTTGGCATGGCGAGCCTTCTCGCACGCTGAAACTGTTGGCCATTACTGGCACCAACGGCAAAACATCCACTGCTTGGTGGCTGGCGCAGGCCTACAGCCAAGCCCAGCAGGCGTTGCTACAGATAAGTGAGCGCACTGCGCAGTCCAAATGTGCGGTAGCGGGCACTTTGGGTATTGGTGATCCGTCGCACGGCGCGCCGCACCTGGCGCCCCAACACTGGCTGGACACTGGCCTGACCACGCCTGACCCCATCACCCTGCAGCGCGCCTTGGCCCAACTGCAGCAGCTCGGCTATGCGGCCTGCGCCATTGAAGCCTCGTCCATTGGCCTGGCTGAACATCGGCTGGATGGTTGCGAGATGGCCGTGGCGGTGTTCACCAACTTCACCCAAGACCATCTGGACTACCACGGCAGCATGCAGGCCTATTGGCAGGCCAAGGCGCGGCTATTTGATTGGCCCGGGCTGCAAGCGGCGGTGGTCAACATCGACGACAGCCATGGCGCTGAACTGGCTGACAAACTGCACCAGCGTGCGGGGCTGGACGTGTGGACTTGCTCCCTGCAACGCCCAGCGCGTTTGCGCGTCGCAGCGTCAAGCGCGCAGGCCACCGCCACGGGACAGCGCTGCACCGTGTTGGAAGACGGCGGCGACAGCGCCGAACTACACGCCCCCGTGATCGGCGCCTACAACCTAGCCAATGTGCTGGGCGTGGTGGCCGTGCTGCGCAGCCAAGGCATTGGACTGCAAGGGGCGTGCGATGCCTGCGCGCAACTGCTGCCTGTGCCAGGTCGGCTAGAGCCCGTGCGCGCGCCCTCTGGCGCCGCGCAGCCCTTGGTGTTGGTGGACTACGCCCACACGCCCGACGCCCTGCAGCAAGTGTTGAGCACTCTGCGGCCTGTGGCGAATTCGCGCGGCGGCCTGCTGTGGTGCGTGCTGGGCTGTGGCGGCAACCGCGACGCCACCAAGCGCCCGCTGATGGCCGCCGTGGCCGAGTTGGCCGCAGATCGGGTGCTGGTCACCAGCGACAACCCGCGCGACGAAAAGCCCGAAGCCATCGTGGCCCAAATGCTGCTGGGCCTGTCGCGTCGCGACGCGGTGTTGGTGGAAGTAGACCGCGCCCGCGCCATCGCCACCGCCTGCAGCGAAGCGGCGGATGCCGACGTGGTACTGATCGCAGGCAAGGGCCACGAGCGCTACCAGGAAATTGCGCGTGTGCGCCATCCCTTTGCAGATGCTGAACACGCCAGCGCCGCCCTCATTGAACGCCTGCGCCGCCGCAGCGTGGCGGTGGGGGCAGACGCATGAGCAGCCCCATGGCCACCCTGGCCCAACTGCAGGCTTTGCTGCCCGGCAGTGCGCTAGTGGGGGATGCGAACACAGCGGTGCATCGGGTGCACAGCGACACCCGCAGCCTGCAGGCCGGTGACTTCTTTGTGGCCCTGCGCGGCGAGCGTTTTGACGCGCATGACTTCTTGCCCCAGGCCCGCGCGGCGGGCGCTACAGCGGCCCTGGCTGAACATGGTTTGGCAGCCGCTGGTTTAAGCGGCCTGCAAGTGCCAGACACCCGCGCCGCATTGCTGCAACTGGGCGCTGCATGGCGCTCTCAGCATGCGCTGCAAGCGCTGATTGCAGTCACGGGCAGCAACGGCAAAACCACCGTCACGCAAATGCTGGCCAGCATCTTGCGGGCCCATGCCGCAGACGCAGCACTGGCCACCCAGGGCAACTTGAACAACGACATCGGCGTGCCGCTGATGGCCCTGCGCTTGCGGCCTGAGCACCGCGTAGCGGTGTTGGAACTCGGCATGAACCACCCCGGCGAAATCGCTCAGTTGGCCGCCGTCGCGCAGCCCACTGTGGCGCTAGTGAACAACGCCCAGCGCGAACACCAAGAGTTCATGCACACGGTGCAAGCCGTGGCTCAAGAGAATGCGGCCACCTTTGCGGCGCTGCCTGCCAACGGCACGGCGGTGTTCCCGCTGGACGATGCGCACACCGCCCTGTGGCAGCGCATCGCGGCGGGACGTGCGGTGCTGGGTTTTTCGCGACAGGTGGGCTACGCAGGCGGTGCGCCGGTGTGGGCGCCACGGGCGCAGTGGGACGTAGAGCGCGCTGCCTGGGCCCTGCAGATTCAAACGCCCCAAGGGCAGGTGGACGTGCTGCTGCGCATGCCGGGTCTGCACAACGTCGCCAATGCTCTGGCGGCCACTGCAGCCAGCTTGGCCGCAGGCGTGCGGCTGACCGCCATTGCCCAGGGCCTGCAGGCGTTTGAGGCGGTGGGCGGTCGTTCTCGGGTGCTGCGCCTGCACTACCAGGGCCAGGGCCGCACCTTGATTGACGACACCTACAACGCCAACCCCGATTCAGTGCGCGCGGCCATTGATGTGCTGACCACGCTACCCGGCCCCACCGCGCTGGTGCTGGGGGATATGGGCGAAGTGGGCGACCAGGGCCCGGCCTTTCATGCCGAGGTCGGCGCCTATGCCAGCCAACAAGGTTTATCGACGCTGCTGACCCTGGGCACAGCCAGCGCGCACTCGGCTCAGGCCTTTGGCGCCGGGGCTCAGCACCATGCCGATTGGGCGCAGCTAGAGCCCCAGCTGAGCGATGTGATGGCCACGCACCGCAGCGTGCTGGTCAAGGGTTCGCGATTTATGAAGACCGAGCGCGTGGTGCAGGCCCTGCAGGGTCTGTGCGCTGACGCGGGCGGGGAGGTTGCATGCTGATAGAACTGGCCGAATGGCTGCAGTCTTTGTCGCCGGAGTTTGGCTTTTTTCGGGTGTTTCAGTACCTGACTTTCCGCGCCGTGATGGCCGCACTCACGGCCTTGCTGATCGGCCTGTTTGCAGGTCCTTGGGTGATTCGACGGCTCACCGCGCTGAAGATCGGCCAGCCCGTGCGCGGCTATGGCATGCAAAGCCACTTAGCCAAATCGGGCACGCCCACCATGGGCGGGGTGCTGATCTTGCTGTCCATCACCATCAGCACGCTGCTGTGGTTTGAGTGGGACAACCGATTTGTATGGATCGTGTTGTTTGTCACCCTGGGCTTTGGCGCCATTGGCTGGGTGGACGACTGGCGCAAGGTGGTGCACAAAGACCCGGAAGGCATGCGCAGCCGCGAGAAGTATTTTTGGCAAAGCGTGATCGGCCTGCTGGCGGCGCTGGTGCTGGTGTTTTCGGTTTCAGAGCGCTCCAACGCGCGGGTGGTGGAACTGTTCTTCGCCTGGGTGGCCTCGGGCTTCACGGTGGATTTGCCGCCGCAAGCGGGGCTGCTGGTGCCCTTCTTTAAAGAGATCAGCTACCCGCTGGGGGTGCTGGGTTTCATCATCCTCACCTACTTGGTCATCGTGGGCGCCAGCAACGCGGTCAACCTCACCGATGGCTTGGACGGCTTGGCCATCATGCCGGTGGTGATGGTGGGCTCGGCGCTGGGCGTATTTGCCTATGTGGTGGGGCATTCGCAGTTCTCGCGCTACTTGTTTTTTCCGCACATTCCGGGGGCTGGTGAGCTCTTGATTTTTTGCGCAGCCATGGCGGGAGCGGGCTTGGCGTTCTTGTGGTTTAACACCCACCCGGCGCAGGTCTTCATGGGCGATGTCGGCGCGCTGGCCTTGGGTGCAGCGCTAGGCACGATTGCGGTGATCACGCGGCAAGAAATTGTGTTGGCCATCATGGGGGGCATCTTTGTGGCCGAGGCGCTGTCGGTGATGGCGCAGGTGAGCTACTTCAAATACACCAAACGCAAGTTTGGTGAAGGCAGACGCCTTTTGAAGATGGCGCCCTTACACCACCACTTTGAGAAAAACGGCTGGAAAGAAACGCAAGTGGTGGTGCGCTTTTGGATCATCACCATGCTGTTGTGCCTGGTGGGTTTGTCGACCCTGAAGCTGCGCTAGATGAGCGACTTGCCCGACACCTCCCTGCCAGCGCCCGAAGTGGAGCCTGAAGCGGCGTCCGCAGTCGTCGCGGCCGCCCCCAGCCTGCCCGAAGGGCCAGTGGCGCCGCCGCATGACTGGCGCGGCCAATCTGTGTGGGTGTTAGGCGCAGGCGCATCGGGTGCGTCGATGGCGCGTTGGGCCGCTGCAGCCGGTGCGCGGGTGGTGGTCACCGACACCCGGGCCGACCCGCCCCAGCGCGCGGCGTTAGCGGTAAACGCGCCCAACGTGCAGGTGCTGCAAGGCGCCCTGGACGCTCAGGCCTTTGCTGCGCAGCACGCCGACGCCGCGCAAGCCGGTGCGCCCTTATCGCGGCTGCTGGTATCCCCGGGCTTGGCGCCCACAGATATTGCTCCTGTTTTGATAGCTGCTTCGGCCGCCAATACGCCGGTGGCAGGTGAATTGGCTTTGTATGCCGATGCATTGGCGGTGCTGCGTGAGCGCTGGGGCTACCAGCCTGCTGTGTTGGGCATCACCGGCACCAATGGCAAGACCACCGTCACCGCTTTGTGCGCCCACTTGTTGGCCCAGGCGGGGCGGGATGTGCAGGCCGCAGGCAACATCGGCCCCGCACTGCTCGACACACTGGCCACCTGTCTGCAAGAAGGCCGCTGGCCGCAGGCGTGGGTGTTGGAGTTGTCGAGCTTTCAACTGGAGCACCCTGGCGCGTTTGCCGCCACGGCAGCCACGGTGCTCAACCTCAGCCAAGACCACTTGGACTGGCACGGCAGCATGGACGCCTACGCGGCGGCCAAGGCGCGCATCTTTGGCGGGTCTGACGCACCAGGCGCCATGCTGCTGAACCGCGACGATGCGCGGGTGATGGCCATGCGCCCACAGCCCACGCCGGTGCCGCGCAACATCAGCCGCGAAGCACGCGCCAAACTGGCGCCACCGCGCGCTGTGATCACCTTCGGCGGCGACGCGCCGCAGCACCCAGGTGACTATGGTCTTGAAACCGTCAACGGCATGGCTTGGCTGGTGCGCGCCCAAGCGCTGGACGATAGCCCCCAAGCCCTGCGGCGCGCCGCAGCCACCGGTCAAGTCGTCGACACCTTTTTGCAGCGCTTGATGCCTGCGGAAGCCCTGCGCATTCGCGGGCGCCACAACGCGCTCAATGCGCTGGCAGCACTGGCGCTGGCGCACAGCACCGGCGCACCGCTGGCCCCGATGCTGCATGGCCTGCGCGACTACCGGGGCGAGCCGCATCGGGTGCAGCCGGTGGGCATCGTCGATGAGGTGGAGTACTTTGACGACAGCAAAGGCACCAATGTGGGCGCCACCGTGGCCGCGATCGAAGGCCTGGGCGCGCAGCGCAAGCTGGTGGTGATTTTGGGCGGCGTGGGCAAGGGCCAAGACTTCACCCCGCTGGCACAAGCGCTGGCGCAGTACGCGCGGGCGGCGGTGCTCATCGGCCGCGATGCGCCGCTGATTCGCGCGGCTATCGAAAGTGCTGGCGTAGCGCTGCACGACGCCGCCGACATGGCCGATGCAGTGGCGCAATGCGCCCAATTGGCCCGCAGTGGCGACGCGGTGTTGATGTCGCCCGCCTGCGCGAGCTTTGATCAGTTTCGCAACTACGGGCATCGCGCTGAAGTATTTGTGCAAGCCGTGCATGCGCTGGCCTTGGAGCGCGGTCAAGTGCTGGGGGCGGGAGCATGAGGCCGTCTTTCGGGCCCACCACCCAGACGCCCAGCCAGCGCTTGCGCGCTTCAGTGGGCCAGTGGCTGCATGGCTGGCGCGAACGCTTGGCCGATGCCCTGCCCCAACGAGGCGTACGGCCTGACAGCAGCGGCGCTGCCGCGCTGCCCGTGCGCATTGGGCGCATGCACTCAGGTCCCAAACCGATTGCGCCAGTGCGGGTGCTGGGCTTTGACCAAGCCTTGGCCTGGACGGTGCTGACCTTGATGGTTTGCGGCCTCATCATGGTGTATTCGGCCACAGTGGCGCTGCCCGACAACCCGCGCTTCGATCACCTGAACCACACCTATTTTCTGCAGCGCCACATCGTGTTTATGGGTGTGGCGCTGGTGGCGGGGCTGCTGGCGTTTCAGATCGACATGGCGCGCTGGGAAAAGCTGGCGCCGTGGCTGTTTTTGCTGGCTTTGGCGCTGCTGGTGATTGTGTTGATTCCCGGTATTGGCAAGGGCGTCAACGGCGCGCGGCGCTGGATCAGCCTGGGCGGCCTGACCTTTCAGCCCAGCGAATTCGCCAAGCTGGCCATGCTGCTGTACGCGGCCAACTACATGGTTCGCAAGATGGAAGTGCGCGAAAACTTCATCAAAGCCGTGGCCCCCATGGCCGGCGCGGTGGCGCTGGTGGGCGTGTTGTTGCTGCTAGAGCCCGACATGGGCGCCTTCATGGTGATTGCCGTTATCGCCATGGGCATCTTGTTCTTGGGCGGAGTCAACGCTCGCATGTTCTTTTTGATCAGCCTGCTGCTGTTGGTGGCCTTCGCACTGATGATTGCGCTGAGCGATTGGCGGCGTGAACGCATCTTTGCCTACCTTGACCCCTGGAGCGAAAAGCACGCGCTGGGCAAGGGCTACCAGTTGTCGCATTCGCTGATTGCCTTTGGCCGCGGTGAGATCTTTGGCGTGGGCTTGGGCGGCAGTGTCGAAAAACTCCACTGGCTGCCCGAAGCACACACCGACTTCTTGCTGGCCGTCATTGGCGAAGAATTCGGCCTGATCGGCGTGGTGGCCATCATCGGCGCGTTCTTGTGGCTGACACGGCGGCTGATGGGCATTGGCCGCCAAGCCATCGCGCTCGACCGCGTCTTCAGCGGCTTGGTGGCGCAAGGCGTGGCGTGCTGGATCGGCTTTCAGGCCTTCATCAACATGGGTGTGAACCTGGGCGCCCTGCCCACCAAGGGCTTGACGCTGCCGTTTATGAGCTACGGCGGCTCGGCCATCTTGATGAACGTGATCGCCATTGCGATCGTTTTGCGCATTGACTACGAAAACAGGGCACTCATGCGCGGAGGCCGCGCGTGAATGCCCTGTTTCACCAAAATTGGGCCGCCGCTGCAGGCGGCGATGCGCCGCAAGGCGCACTGATGAGGGCAGGCCGCGCATGAGCCCAGCCCCTCGCGCCCTCATCATGGCTGGTGGCACTGGCGGCCATATCTTTCCTGGCCTGGCGTTGGCGCGTGCCTTGCGCGACGCGGGCTGGGACGTGCACTGGCTAGGCGGCGCAGGCACAGCCGACAAGCCCAGCATGGAAAGCCGCCTGGTGCCAGCCGAAAACTTTGCGTTTCACACCCTCGGCTTTGGCGGTGTGCGGGGCAAGGGCGTACTCAGTTTGGCGCTGTTGCCGCTCAAGCTTTTGACTGCGTTTGCCCAGAGTATTGGGGTGCTGCGCCGGGTGAAGCCCGACGTGGTGGTGGGCCTGGGTGGCTACATCAGTTTTCCCGCCGGAATGATGGCGGTGTTGCTGGGCCGCCCGCTGGTGCTGCATGAGCAAAACGCCATTGCGGGAATGGCCAACAAGGTGCTGGCGCAAGTGGCAGACAAGGTGTTTACCGCCTTCCCCAATGCGCTGCCCAAAAGCCAATGGATTGGCAACCCGCTGCGGGCCGCCTTTACCCAGCAGCCTGCACCGGCAGAGCGTTTTGCCGGGCGCAGCGGGCCGCTACACGTGCTGGTGGTGGGCGGTAGCTTGGGTGCCGCAGCGCTCAACCAGACCGTGCCCCAGGCCCTGGCTTTGCTGCCCCAAGACCAACGCCCGGTGGTGCGGCATCAGGCGGGCGCCGCACACATCCAGACCTTGACGCGCGCTTATGCCGATGCAGGTGTGCAGGCTGACGCCGTGGCCTTCATTGACGACACCGCCAGCGCCTTTGCGCAGGCTGACTTGATCATCTGCCGCGCGGGCGCTAGCACCGTCACCGAGATTGCCGCTGTGGGTGCTGCAGCGGTGTTTGTGCCGTTTCCGCATGCGGTGGATGACCACCAAACCCACAACGCCAAGTTGCTGGTAGATGCGGGCGGTGGGTGGCTGATGCCGCAAGCCACATTGTCAGCCGCCTCACTGGCTGCTATGCTACAAAAAGTAGAGCGAACAACGCTAGTGAAAGCTGCCAAAGCTGCCCATTCCAAACAAAAGACAGGCGCCACCCAAGAGCTGGTGCTTGCGTGCCAAACCCTCAGCGGTCGGGCAGGGTCAACGCCCCCTCGCGCAGCGGTCGGCGCCACGTCAAAGGATGCGCAGCCATGAAGCACGCCATCCGCCATATTCACTTCATCGGCATCGGTGGCTCGGGCATGTCGGGCATTGCCGAGGTGCTGCTCAATTTGGGCTACGGAATTTCGGGCTCTGATTTGTCTGACAGCGCCACCTTGCGGCGCTTGGGTGGGCTGGGTGTGCGCACCCATGTGGGTCACGACGCAGCCTGGGTCGATGGCGCAGATGCGGTGGTCACCTCCACCGCTGTCCAGCCTAGCAACCCCGAGGTCCTAGCGGCGCGCCAGCGCAAGATTCCGGTGGTGCCGCGTGCGGTGATGCTGGCCGAGTTGATGCGTCTGAAGCAAGGCATTGCCATTGCCGGTACCCACGGCAAAACTACCACCACCAGCTTGGTGGCCAGCGTGCTGGCTGAAGCTGGCAAAGACCCAACCTTTGTCATTGGCGGGCGCCTGAACAGCGCAGGCGCCAACGCACGCTTGGGCCAGGGCGAACACATCGTGGTGGAAGCGGACGAGTCCGACGCGTCGTTTTTGAACCTGCTGCCAGTGATGGCGGTGGTGACCAACATCGATGCCGACCACATGGACACCTACGGCCACGACTTTGCGCGGCTCAAGCAGGCCTTTGTGGAGTTTTTGCACCGCATGCCGTTTTATGGCACCGCCATTTTGTGTACCGACGACCCCGCCGTGCGCGACCTAGTGCCCATGGTGTCGTGCCCCGTCACCAGCTATGGCTTCAATGAGCACGCCGAAGTACGTGCAGTGGATGTACGCGCGGTGGGTGAACGCATGCATTTCACCGCCCTGCGCCGCAACGGCGTGGTGCTGCCCGATCTGCCCATTGACCTGAACGCAGTGGGCGAACACAACGTGCGTAACGCGCTGGCGGCCATCGCGGTAGCGGCTGAACTGGGGTTGGACGACGCAGCCGTGCAGCGCGCGCTGGCTCAGTTCAAGGGCGTGGGGCGGCGCTTTCAACAGCACGGCAACGTGGCGCTGCCCAGTGGCGGCCAAGCGCTGGTGGTGGACGACTATGGCCACCACCCGGTGGAAATGGCGGCCACCCTGTCGGCGGCGCGTGGGGCATTTCCGCAGCGGCGCTTGCTGCTGGTGTTCCAACCCCACCGCTACACCCGCACCCGCGATTGTTTTGATGACTTTGTGAAAGTCATTGGCAGCCATGCCGACGCGGTGGTTCTTACCGAGGTGTACGCGGCGGGCGAAGCCCCCATCGTCGCCGCAGACGGTCGCAGCCTGGCGCGCGCACTGCGGGTGGCCGGGCGGGTCGAGCCGGTGTTTGTGGACGATATGGCCGAGTTGCCGCAAACGGTGCTCAACACCGCGCGCGACGGCGACGTGGTGATCTGCATGGGCGCGGGCTCGATCGCAGCAACGCCCGGCCAGTTGGTGGCGCTGGCTGCCGCTGCCCAGGAGGCCGCATGAACCTGGGCAAAGTCGCGGTGTTGATGGGCGGCACCAGCGCTGAGCGCGAGGTGTCCCTGATGTCTGGCTCGGGCGTGTTGCATGCGCTCAAGGCCCGCGGGGTGGACGCCCACGCCTTTGACCCCGCCGAGCGCGACATGGGCGAACTAAAGCGCCTGGGCTTTGCCCGCTGCTTCATTGCGTTGCATGGCCGGCATGGTGAGGACGGCACGGTGCAAGGCGCGCTGGAATTGCTGGGCATCCCCTACACCGGCCCTGGGGTGATGGCGTCGGCCATCGCCATCGACAAGGTCATGACCAAGCGCATCTGGAATTCACAAGGCCTGTCCACACCGCTGGGCCGTGAAGTGGCCAGTGTGCAAGCCACGCGCGATGCCTTTGTGGCGCTGGGCTCACCGCTCATCGTCAAACCTGCCCGCGAAGGTTCCACGCTGGGCCTGACGCGCGTGACCGATATCGCCCAGTGCGAGGCGGCCTATGAGCTGGCCGCTCGGCACGACGCGGTGGTGTTATGCGAGCAATGCATCGTGGGCGACGAAGTCACCTGCGCCCTGCTGGGCCAAGGCGATGAGGCCCGCGCACTGCCGCTGATTCGCATCGTGGCGCCTGACGGCAACTACGACTACCAAAACAAGTACTTCACCGACGTCACCCAATACCTGGTGCCCGCCCAGTTGCCTGATGGCGAAGAGCAAGCCATTGCGGCGCTAGCGCTGCGGGCCTATCACGCCCTGGGCTGCCGCGGCTGGAGCCGCGCCGACGTGATGATCCGCGCCAGCGACCGCCAGCCTTTTCTGCTGGAGATCAACACCAGCCCCGGCATGACGGGCCATTCGCTGGTGCCCATGGCCGCGCGGGCGGTGGGCATGAGCTACGAAGACCTGTGTGTGCACATTCTCGCCAGCGCCGCGCTCGACCACGGCGCCGCTGCCAGCGCAGGGGTGTCGGCATGAACGCCACCTTGGTGCGCCCTTTGGGTACGGTACGGGCCGCAGCGGCCGTGCAAGTGCCGTTGGATGTGAAGCTGATGGAATTCGCCACCGGCGCCCTGCTGGCCGCGCTGTGCGTGCTGGGGGTGAGCCATGCGGTGCAGTGGCTATTGCGCCAACCCGCGCTGGCGGTGCGGGTGGTGCAAGTGGGCGGTGAGCTCACGCATGTGAGCGAATCGGCCCTGCGGGCGCAAGCCGCGCAGGCAGCGCAGGGCAATTGGCTGACGGTGCCGCTGGCGTCGGTGCGCCAGGCCTTTGAGGCGGTGCCGTGGGTGCGCCAAGCCACGGTGCAGCGCCGTTGGCCGCAGACGCTGCGCGTGACGGTGCAAGAGCACCGCCCGGTGGCGGTGTGGGGCCCGGCCTCGCAAGGGCGTTTGCTCAATGAACAAGGCGAAGTGTTTGAGGCCAGCGCCAATGAGTTGGATGACGACGACGGCCTGCCCACCTTGCACGGGCCGCTGTCGCAGTCCAGCACGGTGCTGGCCATGTACCACCGCCTGGTTCCGGTGCTGCAGCCGCTGAAGGCGCCGATTTCGAATCTGGAACTGTCGCCGCGAGGTGGCTGGCGGGTGCAGTTGGAATCAGGCGCTCGCATCGAACTGGGCAGCGGCGACAGCGCCGATATAGAAAGCCGTGCCGCTCGCTTGGTACGCACGCTGCCCACGGTGGCCTCGCACCACGGCCGGGGCGTGAGCGCCTTGGAGGCTGCTGATTTGCGCTACCCCACTGGCTACGCCCTGCGGCTGCGCGGCGTGTCCACGGTGGCGCTGGCCGCCGCGCCCAGCGCCACCACCCCGGCTGCACCCATCCCCGGGGTGTCGCGCGCGGCCACCCCACGCTAAGGCCAATCCCGCGCCCCTTTCACCACACACACGCATGGCCAAGGAATACAAAGATCTCATCGTTGGACTGGACATCGGCACAGCCAAGATCATGGCGGTGGTAGCCGAAGTCTTGCCAGGCGGCGAGCTCAAGCTGGCCGGCCTAGGCATGGCGCCCAGCAACGGGCTCAAGCGTGGCGTGGTGGTCAATATCGACGCCACGGTGCAGAGCATTCAGTCGGCTTTGAAAGAAGCCGCCTTGATGGCTGATTGCCGCATCACCCGCGTGTCCACCGGCATCACCGGCAGTCACATTCGGGCGTCTAACCTGCACGGCATGGTGGCCGTGAAAGACAAGGAAGTCACCCCCGCCGACGTGCAGCGCGTGGTGGACACGGCCAGCACCATCACCCTGGCCTCAGATCAGCGCTTGCTGTTGGTCGAGCCGCAAGAGTTTTTGATCGACAACCACGAGGTGCGTGAACCCGTGGGCATGAGCGGGCTGCGGCTCGAGGTGAATGTGCACATCGTCACCGGTGCACAAACGGCGGCCGAGAACATCTTGAAATGCGTGCGCCGCTGTGGGCTGGAAGTCGATCACCTGTTACTGCACCCGATGGCCGCCAGCCTGAGTGTGTTGACTGACGATGAAAAAGAACTTGGTGTGGCGCTGGTGGACATTGGCGCAGGCACCACCGATGTGGCGGTGTTTGCCGCAGGCGCGATTCGGCACACGGCTGTGATCCCGATTGCGGGCGACTTCATCACCAGCGACATCGCCATGGCGCTGCGCACGCCCACCAAAGACGCCGAAGAGGTCAAAGTAGAAAGCGGCTGCGCCAAGCAACTGCTGGCTGATGCGCAAACGCAAGTCGAAATTCCAGGCTTGGGCGACCGTGCACCGCGCATGCTGTCGCGTCAGGTGCTGGCGGGGGTGATTGAGCCGCGTGTGGACGAAATCTTTCGCTTGGTGGCGCGTGAACTGCAGGCCAGTGGGGTCGAAGAAGTGCTGTCCAGCGGCATCGTGCTCACCGGTGGTGGCGCCTTGATGCCCGGCATCGCCGAGCTGGCCGAAGACATCTTTTTGAAGCCCGTGCGCCGGGGTGTACCGCGCTACAGCGGAGCGCTTGCCGACATGGTGGCCCACCCGCACGCTGCAGTGGTGATGGGCATGTTGGAAGACGCTCGCCTGTCGCGCATGCGCGGCGGCAGGCCCATGCCTGCATCGGGTTCGGTGGGCGGCGCGTTCGGTCGCGTCAAAGACTGGTTCATGGGCAATTTTTAAACCATGTGCCACTCACCCCAAGCCGTTGTTTTTTTCCATCTGTTGCAGGCCACTGCGGCCTGTTTGAATGCCTGTTGTGCTATAAAAACGCTAGCAACAAGGCTTGGTTTTTTCTCTGCAGGCGGCGCCCTTCGCGCGGCCTGCGGCCATTCACCCCAGCCCTCGTCTTTTTTGCCGGAGATGCACCATGCCCATTGAAATGATTGAACCCGAAGAATTCCACCTAGGCACGCAGATCAAGGTGATCGGTGTCGGCGGTGGCGGTGGCAATGCAGTGGCCCACATGATCAGCAGCGGTGTGCAGGGTGTGGACTTCTTGGTGGCCAACACCGACGCGCAGGCGCTGCAGCGCAGCCCGGCTGACAAAACCCTGCAACTGGGCAGCACGGGCCTGGGCGCAGGTAGCAAGCCCGAAAAAGGCCGCGATGCGGCACTGACGGCTGAAGAATCCATCCGCGAAGCCATCGACGGCGCCGACATGCTGTTCATCACCGCCGGCATGGGCGGTGGCACCGGCACGGGCGCGGCCCCGGTGATTGCCCGAGTGGCCCGCGAAATGGGCATCTTGACAGTGGGCGTGGTCACCAAGCCCTTTGACTTTGAAGGCAAGCGCCGCATGACGCTGGCCGAAGACGGCGTGGCCGAACTCGAAGCCAATGTCGATTCGCTCATCGTGGTGCTCAACGAGCGGTTGCTGTCGGTGTTGGGCGACGACGTCACCCAAGCCGAAGCCTTCGCACAGGCCAACAACGTGCTGAAAAACGCCGTGGGCGGCATTGCCGAGATCATCAACGGCTACGGCTGCATTAACGTCGACTTTGAAGACGTGCGCACCGTAATGAGCGAGCCCGGCAAAGCCATGATGGGCACTGCAGTGGCCAAAGGCCCCGACCGCGCCCGCGTGGCCGCTGAGCAAGCCGTGCGCTGCCCGCTGCTCGAAGGCGTAGACCTGTCGGGCGCACGCGGCGTGCTGGTGCTAATTACGGCCAGCCGCGACACCTATCGTTTGAATGAATCCAAGCTGGCCATGGAAACCATCAGCGCCTTCAGCTCGGCTGAGGCTATGGTGATTTTTGGTGCCGCCTACGACGACAGCATGGGCGACGAACTGCGGGTGACGGTGCTGGCTACCGGCTTGCAGCGCCAGGCCGCCACGGGTGGCCAGCGCCGTCCAGGCCAAGCCACACCTTTGCAAGTGCTGCGCACCGGCACCGACAACGTACCGCTGCAAGTGCCCACGCTGGCCACGCCGGTGGGCCTGGGTGGTTTTGGCACCAGCAGCGGCTTTGGTGCGAGCCCTTCAGCCCAGGCGGGTGCCGGCTTTAGCGCCAGCACCGTGGGCTCGGCCACCCACGGCAGCGCCGCCACGGACTACGCTCCGCTGAACGTGCCCAGCGTCTGGCGCAATGGCCGCGCAGGGGCGGCTGCCAAGGTCGATGCGCTGGCCTCTAGCGGCATGGACGAAATGGAAATCCCCGCCTATTTGCGTCGGCAGGCTGACTGATCGCGCTTTGGTTGCTGCGGACGGCCTGGCTCAGCGCCGTCTGCCGCAGCCTTGAAGCCTTGTCGCAGCAAGGCGGCTCGTGCGCCCTTAACATCGCGGCATGTTGGCGCAACGCACCCTTCGATCTCTCACCCGCGCCGTGGGCGTGGGCCTGCACAGCGGCGAGCAGGTTGAACTGACGCTGCGGCCCGCCGCGCCCGACAGCGGCATTTGGTTTCGTCGCGTCGATCTGCCCCAGCCAGTGGACATTGCGGTGTCGGCCACGTCGGTGACTGACACGCGCATGGCGTCCACCATCTCTTCGGGCGATGCGCGCGTGCACACCGTGGAACACCTCATGTCGGCCTGCGCCGGGCTGGGCTTGGACAACTTGGTGGTCGACATCACCGCCGAAGAAGTCCCCATTTTGGACGGCTCTGCCGCGTCCTTTGTGTTCCTGCTGCAAAGCGCGGGCATCGTGGCGCAGAACGCACCGCGCCGCTTTATTCGCATCAAGCGCCCGGTGGAGGTGCGTGAGGGCAGCGGCAAACAAGCCAAGTGGGCGCGGCTGGAGCCGCACCATGGCTTCATGCTCACCTTTGAGATCGACTTTGATCACCCCGCCGTGGACAACACCGGCCAGCGCGTGGTGTTTGATTTGGGCGAAGGCCGCTACAGCCGCGACATTGCGCGTGCCCGCACTTTCGGTTTTACGCGTGACTTTGAAGTCATGCGCGCCAATGGCCTGGCGCTGGGCGGCGGGCTGGACAACGCCATCGTGATGGATGACCACAAGGTGCTCAACAGCGATGGGCTGCGGTATGACGATGAATTCGTCAAACACAAAATTCTTGACGCGATGGGTGATTTGTACCTGCTGGGCAAACCACTGCTGGCCGCTTACAGCGCGTTTCGCAGCGGCCATGCGTTGAACAACTTGCTGCTGCGCGAGTTGTTGTCGCGCCCCGAGGCGTATGACGTGGTCACCTTTGATGACGAAGCGCAGGCCCCCAAAGGCTTCGCGCAGCTTGTGCCCGCTTGGTAAGCGCGACCCGAGCCACACCTTTCCCACACCAAAGGACTTATGGCCGTTACCCGCACCTTGGTCTTGCTGCTGTTGGTGGCGGCAGGCGTGTGCTTTGGCCTGTATGCCATCACTGGCAATGTGCGCTACAAGCGCTGGGGCTGGCGCATTGCCATTGGCACCCTGATTGCGGCGCTGTTTTTCTTTGCCGTGCTGGTGGCCCAGCAATGGCGCGGCAGCCAGAAGGCTGAGGGTTTAACGCCGCCGCCCACCCACGTACATGCCGTGGGTTTTGCGCTGCAAGGCGCCCACGTCGGTCAGCCGCGCAATGGCAGCACCGGCATGGGCGTGGGCAATCGCCAAGCCTAGGGCGTCGGCGGCATCGGGCCCGGGCAGTCCGGGCAATTGCAACAGGCGGCGCACCATTTCTTGCACCTGCGACTTGGCCGCGCGGCCGTGGCCGACGATGGCTTTTTTCATTTGCAGCGCCGTGTATTCAGCCACCGGCAAGTTGGCGTTGACCAGCGCGCACAGCGCTGCACCGCGCGCCTGACCGAGCAGCAACGTGGACTGTGGGTTGACGTTCACAAACACAATCTCCACCGCCGCTGTGTCGGGCTGGTATCGGGCCGCTACTTCGCTGACGCCATCAAACAGCGTCTTGATGCGAGCAGGCAGGTTGCCCATGCTTTGCGCGGTGGTGCGAATCGTGCCGCTGGCCACGTAGCGCAGGGCCTGGCCGTGCTGCTCGATCACACCAAAACCAGTGACTTGAAGCCCTGGGTCAATGCCCAGAATACGCTGCATGCTCATGTGTCAATGCTACACATTACGTAGCATGCTGCGCAGATTTTTAGGGCGCTCCGGCACGATTGGATGTGGGCTGTATGCAGGCGGCCGGGTTTAGGTCGTCGATCCAAATCGGCTGCGCTGCCAGTAGCTGTGTGGCCGACATGCCAAAGCTGTTTTTAAAGATGGCGCTGAAGTGGGCCGAGCTGGCAAAGCCTGCATCCAGCGCGGCGGCGGTCAGCGATTGCCCTGACAGCGCCGCGCGCAACACCGCCTGCAGCCGCATCCAATTGCGAAAGCGCCGATAGGGCACCCCGGTCGATGCTTTAAACACATGCTGAAACCGTGAGGGCGACAGGCCCAGCGCCCGTGCTTGGATGGCGGTGCGATGAGCTGCATCAGGCGCATCGCGCAGCGCCTGCACGGCCAGCGCTGCACGCGCATCCCCTGATCGTTGCGCGGGGCCCAAGACGGCTTGCACCTTGGCCCGTGCGGCCAGCCAGCCCGATGCGGCAGCGGGCATGTCGCCTAGCGCGTGGATCAAGGCGTCTTGGCCCTGCAGGTCAGCACTCACACCCGCTGCAAGTCGTTGTCGGCATTGCTTGCGCCAACGCGACACATCGCCAGACAGCGCATCGGCATACACAAACACGTGTGGTCCGCTGCCCGGGCGCAGCCACGTCAGGGTGCCCGGCTCGATGAAGGCACTGCGGCAGGGCGCAAATAGGGTGTCAGCCCGTCGCGGGTGGGTGGCGAAGGCCATCTCGCCCTGCAGGCAAAGAGCCAGCACCGCCACCGCATTGCGATGCGCGGGCAGCCCGAAGACCGGACCGCGGTACATCGCGCGCGCGCCCCAGGCCACCAAAACCGCTTGGGCGGCGTTCGCGTAGCTGGTTTGTGAAAGCGCGGGCGGCGCCAAGGCCGTAGCTTTAGGACTTTGGACGTCTTGTGAATCGAGGTACTGCATGCGCTATGCAATTTCGGCTTTGTTGGGGCTGGTGGGCATCATCCATGTGATTCCCATCTCGGGTGTGCTGGGATCGGCCGCGCTGACACGCTTGTATGGCATTCCCATCGACGACCCGAGTCTGGTGGTGCTGATGCGCCACCGCGCGGTGATGTTTGCCCTGTTGGGTGCCTTGCTGCTTGGGGCGGCGTGGCGGCCCGATTGGCAAGTGGCGGCCACGGTGACGGGCTTAGTCAGCACCGCATCCTTTGTAGTTTTAGCCTGGCACACCGGGGGCTACAACGCGGCGGTGGCGCGGGTGGTGCTGGCCGATTGGATCGCCATTGCGGCCTTGCTGGTGGTGGCGCTGTTGCTATGGATGCAGGGGCGCCATACGGGCAGTTGACTCGACCGCGTGACCCTCAGCCTCACACCCCAAAATACCAGCGCACCGAATGAAAAAACACCGGCGCGGCAAAGCACAGTGCGTCCACTCGGTCGAGCAGCCCGGTGGCACCGGTGGTGCCGCGCACACCGCCCCAGTTGGTCACCCCTCGGTCGCGCTTTAGGGCTTTCATCACCAGATGACCCAGTGAGCCTGCAATGCAGGCAATCAGTGCCATGCCCAGCGCTTGCCCGGGCTTAAAGGGCGTGATGCCCGACAGCAGCCCACCCACAAAGGCCGCCACGCCCACGGCCACTGCAAAGCTCACCCAGTTAAAACTTTGGCTGATGTGGGGGGCAAAGGGATCGCGGGGCCGCCAGCGGTGCGACAGGTGTTGGATGACCATGCAGGCCTGCACCACAAACACCAAAAAGAACACCAAGAAGGCGCCCTTGCCTTCATAGCCCGGAAAGTCCAGCAGCAGCAGGGCGGGCACATGGCTCAAACCAAACACGCACACCATGATGCCCCACTGCAGCTTGGCGTTGCGTTCCAAAAACTGCTTGGGGTCATTGGCCAATGCACTCACCACCGGCAGAGCAATGAAGACATAGACCGGGATAAAGACGGTGAACAAATTGGTCGCGCCTGCAGCCACCAGCCAAAACTGAATAGGCAGCACCACAAAAAAAGCCAGCACCAAGCTGCGGTGGTCGCCCCGCCGTGTGGGCGACAGGGTAATGAACTCGCGCAGTGCAAAAAACGCCACCAAGCCGAACAGCGTGGTGGCCACCACATCACCAGCCACCCAGGCCACCCAAAAAATCAGCACCATGCCCCAGGTGGTGCGCAGCAGGCCCCACATATCGGCCACATTCAGCAAGCGCGGGCTGAGTTCATTCAAGACCTGATTCACGCCCTTGCTGGCAAATTCGGTGGCGCGGTCGACGGCTTCGCCTACCAGGCTTTGGCCGCCTTTGAAGACACCCGCGCGCTCGGCCTCGGCCTGTGCCTCGCGCTGTTCGCGCAGCGACCACAGCAGCACAGCCAAGGTGATCAAGGCCAGCAGCCCGAACACGATCACAAACAGCAGGCTCACCTGCTCGTCGGGTGTCAGCCGCCGGAAGAAATTGGTGATGGCTTCGCTAGACATCGCGCAGCTCCACCACCGCCTGGCGGGCTCGGGTCAGGAAGGCGTTGCGCTCTTCGTCAGGCCCCAGCACCACCGGCGCGCCGAAGGTGACCGAACACAAAATGGGCACCGGCACTACCTCGCCCTTGGGCATCAAACGTTGCACGTTATTGATCCAGGCGGGCACCAGCACCACATGCGGAAACTGCTTGGCCAAGTTGTATAGGCCGGCTTTGAAAGCCTGCGGCTCGCCGGTGCTGCCGCGTGTGCCTTCGGGGAAGATGATCAATGAATCCCCCGCGTGCAGGGCGTCGATGAGGGGCGCCAGCGGATCGTCCTCACCTTTGCGTTCGCGCTCGACATACACCACGTTGAACACCTCGGTGGTGATCCACTGCCGAAAGGGCGACTTGGTCCAGTAGTCACGCGCGGCAATGGCGCGGGTGCGGCCGCGCAGTTCAGCGGGCAGGGCCGCCCAGATCATCACCAGATCGGCGTGGCTTTGGTGGTTGGCAAAGTAAATGCGCTGCTCCGCCTTGGGCGGCGAGCCATACCAGCGGGCCTGCGCGCCGGTCAGCACGCGGATCAGACCCAAAAAAAACAAACTCATCAGCTTGGCCAACATGGCGCGCATCATAGGTGGGCGGCTTGGGCCAACAGCCCTGCGCCATCACCGGACTTGCCCGGGTGTTCGGGGCGCACTGAAATAAAAAGCGCGTCAAGGCACCGCCACGCTGCTCATGCGTGCTGCGATGGTTTGCGCCCGGCCTTGCAAGTAGCTGGATGCGGGTCGTTTCTCAAACCGCTTGGGCGCAGGCAGCATCACTGCCAGTCGGGCGGATTCCCAGGCGCTGAGCTGAGCGGCGCTCTTGCCAAAGTAGTGGCGCGCCGCGGCTTCAGCCCCAAACACGCCCTGGGCCCATTCCACATGGTTCAGATACAGCTCCAAGATGCGCTGTTTGCTTAAGAAAGCCTCCAGGGCATAGGTCAGCAGCAGTTCTTGCCCTTTGCGCAGCAGGGTGCGTTCGCCCGACAAAAGCAGGTTTTTGGCCAGTTGCTGGGTGATGGTGGAGCCACCTGCCACGCGCGCTGGCCGCGCGGGCCTGCCTGCTTGCAAGCGGGCGGCGGCTTGGGCTTCGGCGCGGGTGTTTTTCTCCCAGGCTTTTTCAATGGCGTCCCAGTCCACGCCGTCGTGGTTCACAAAGCTGCCGTCTTCACTGGCGATGACCGCGCGTTTGAGGTGGTCGCTGATGCGGGCGTAAGGCACCCATTGCTGCCGCCAAGGGATGCGGCCCTGGGCGCGCCACAGGCTGGCAGCTTCAGAGCGCTCAAAGGTGGTGGACGCCGGATTGACCACCGCCATCAGCGCAATGCGGCCAACAAAAAAAAGCTGCAGCGAGAGCATCGCCAGCACCGCCAGCGCGACCAATCGCCCCAATGACCTGAGCATGTGACTCTGACTTAAGTCGTGGCCAACTGATGGCGCAGCTCGGCCAACACCGTGGCCGATGGCGGGCGCACGCCACGCCACAGCGCGAACGATTCAGCCGCTTGTTCCACCAGCATGCCCAAGCCGTCACGCGGCTCGGCGCCGTGGCTCGCGGCCCAATGCGCAAAGCCGAGGGCCGCAGGGCCGTACATCATGTCCAACGCCAGCGTACCGGGGCGCAGCACCTGCGGGCCCACTGGCACCCCAGCATCTGCCAGCGATGCGCTGGTGGCGTTAATCAACACATCCACTGCGGCGTCTGGGCGGTGCAGGCGTACATCGTCCAGCCCCATGCCTTGAATCAAAGCGCCGCTTTCGCTCGCCAAATCAGCGTGAGTAGCTACTAATTCAATAGCACGTGCCGCATTGCGATTGGCCACCCAAAGTGCGGCGGGGCGCTGGCTGAGTAAGGCGCCCAGTACGCCTGCTGCGGCGCCGCCTGCGCCAAGCAGCAACACCCGGGCACCGGCAAGCGGCACACCGGCATTGACCGTGATGTCTTGCACCAGGCCCGGGCCGTCGGTGTTGTCGCACCACATGCCGTCCATGCCAAAGCCCAGCGTGTTGGCCGCACCGCACAGCTGCACCCGTTGGCTGCGGCGCGGCGCCAGCGCAGCCGCTTCAAACTTAAAGGGCACAGTGACGTTGCAGCCTGCAAAGCCTTCGGCACGCAAGCGCTCCACCGTGGCGGCAAAGCCGTCCAGCGGAGCCAACACGCGCTCATACGCGGTGGGCAGGCCCGTCAGCTCAGCAAAACGCTGGTGAATGCCTGGCGACTTGCTGTGCGCCACCGGGTGGCCCACCACGGCAAAGCGCAGCGGCTGTGTGGCGGGGGCGGCGCTCATCGGGCGCTGACGCTGTTGACGAGTTGATCGTCGCGGGTAAAGCGAAAGCGCGACACCACCAGCAATTGGTCGGCCCGCGCGCGCATCGCTTCGCCAAAGCCGCCAAAGGGCCCAGCGCTGCGGGCAATGGCTTCGGCGCGCCGGTCGAGCGTGGCGTTGCCAGACGACTCCATCACTTCAGTGGCTAACACCCGACCGTCGTGATTGACGGTGATCAGCATGGTGAGTTCGCCATACAGCTTGCGCCCGCCGATTTCCGGGAAGTTTTGCGTGCCTTTTTCTTCTACCTTGCGGCGCAGCCGGTCGTAGTAGATGGCATAGGCCTCTTCACGGGTGGCGGGGCTGACAAAGCGGCGCTTGGGCCGGGCGTTTTCGTCGGACACGCGGCGTTCAATCTCAGCCAACTGGCGCACCAGTTGCTGGCGGCGTTCTTCTTGAGCGCGCTCTTGCGCGTTGGTGGCGCTGCGGTTGGGCTCGGGCGTGGGCAAGGCAGCCAACTGCTCGCGCAAGCGGGTCAGCAGTTGAGACTGCAATTGCTCCATGGCGTCTAGCCGACGCTGGGTTTCTTCTAGCGTGTCGCCCAACTGCGCCATGGGCGTGGGCAGCAGCGGCGACGTCGCGCGGCCCTTGGCGGCATCGCCACCACCGGCCAGACTGGCCTGGGCCACGGCCTGGGCACGCTCGGGTTTTTCATTGCTTTTGGCGTTGACCAAAATCACTTCGAGCGGGGTGTCTTTCAGGACCCGGTTCAGCCGCTCAGGGTCAGTGAAGTGCACGGTTAGCAACACGCCGTGCGCGGCCAGCGACACCGCCAGCGCCCACTGCAGGGTGCTCAGGCCTACCAAAGCGGCAAGCGTGCGCTTCCACCAACCCGTCCGGGGCGCAATGGATGGGGCGGCGCTGGCCGCAGTGGGTGATTGGGGTGGCCGAGATGCCGGTGCCGGGCCCGTCGCCGCCGCAGCGACCGCAGGGCGCAGCGCTTTTGGGGCGCCAGCGTTCACAGGGACGCCGGGTTTGCGGTTGGGGCGAGACACAGCCGTGGGTTTCACGGACGTGGATTATCCCGCTGCACCGCTGTCGGCTGCCACCGGGTTGGCCGCATCGGCTCCCGCGTCCAAGTCCACCGCAATGGCGATGGGCCCAGCAGCCGGGGTGTCGTCGTCTTCGTCTTCTGGCAGGGCGGTGGTGGTGGCGTCATCGGCCAAGCGGGCCACCACGGTGCCGCCCACGTCCAGGGTGATCAGGTCCATGCGGCCAAGCTTCACGCGCACCCGGGTGCCGCGCGGCAAGTCCACCGCGCCCAGCACCAGCAACACCAGCGGCAGGCTCTCAGCGCGCACCAGGCCATCGCGCAGCACGCTGGCATCCAGCTCGGTGATGCCGCGCTGCTCAATGAAGCGCAGCGACCAATAGCGCTCCATGGCCGATTGGTGCGCCGCATAGGCCGCATAAGCGGCTTCAAAGCTGCTGATGACCGCCATCAGCGCAGCGTCTTTGGGCTTGAAGGGCGCCACCAACGCGGCGGTGCTGCCGTGGCGCGCACAGGCCAGTAGTTGCCATTGGTTGACCAAATCCACGTAGCGGCGCAGCGGTGAGGTGCTCCACGCATAGTGGGCCACGCCCATGCCCGCGTGCGGCAACGCACGAGTGCCCATGCGCACCTTGATGCCCGGCTGGGTGCTGTGCTGGCTGCGGTAGATGCCGGGCACGCCCAACTCGGCCAACCAGCCGCCCCAGGTGTTATTGGCCAAGATCATGCATTCGGCCACGATCAAATCCAGCGGGCCACCGCGCATGCGGGTGCTGATTTGCACCGGCTCATCGCCACTGGGACCGGTGTCGCCGGTGCTGGCCACACGAAAGGTGAAATCGGGCCGGTTAAAGCCTTCTGGCTTGCCGCGCACCACTTCGCGCCGACCCTTGAGTGTTTTGGCAAAGCGATACAAAAAAGATAGCACATTGCGCCCGCCCACACTGCGCAGCAAGGCCGTTTCATCATCAGCGGGAGCGGGGTTGTCTTGGCTGGCGATCAGCCAAGAGTCCGTCACGATGTGCTCGAGTCGGTCGTGCCGCAAATTGGCGGCGATGGGCACCCGCTCAATGGCGGTGCGGTGGCTTTGCACATTGAGCGTGGCGGCATCGAAGCTGACATACAGCGACAGCGCGGGGCAGTCGCGCCCCTCTTGCAGGGTGTAGTGCTGCACCACGCTGTCGGGCAGCATGGTGATCTTGTGGCCGGGCATGTACACGGTAGACAAGCGGTTGCGCGCCACGTCGTCCAGCGCGCTGCCAGGCGCAATCGCCAAGCCTGGTGCGGCGATGTGCACGCCCACTGTGATGGTGTCCGTGCCCAAGCCTTGCACGCTGAGTGCGTCGTCGATCTCGGTGGTTTCTGAATCGTCGATAGAAAACGCCTGCACGCTGGCCAAGGGCAGATCAGCGGGCAGGGCGGGCGCGGGCAGGTTGGGTGGGAAGCCCGGGCCTTTGGGAAAGTGCTCAAACGCAAAGCGCTGCCAATGAAACTGGTAGGGCGAGCCGATCGCACCGGCTTTGAGCAGCAGGGCCAGCGCGTCGAGCTGGCTGGCGCGCGCGGCTTGCGCCACGGCTTTGTATTCGGGCGCGTTTTTGTCGGGTTTGAAGAGGATGCGGTAGAGCTGCTCGCGCACCGCGTCGGGGCACGTGCCTGCCGCCAACTGCGTGGCCCATTCATCAATCTGCGCCTGCACCCGGGCTTTTTTCTCGATGGCCGCCAAGGCTTGCTGCAGCACCTCGGCCGGGGCTTTTTTGAAGCGGCCACGGCCTGCGCGCCGAAAGTAGTGCGGGGCTTCAAACAAGCGCATCAGCGCCCCGGCTTCTTGCGCCGCCGTGGGTTTGCCACCGAAGTATTCGGCTGCTACTTCGGCAAAGCCAAACTCAGCGTCGGGGGCGAATTCCCAGGCCAAGTCCAGCTCGATGCTGGCGGCGTGCCGCGCGGCTTCGTGCAGCAACGCGCTGGGGGCGGGCGATTCAAAACGCAGCAGCGCCAAGGCACTTTTGAGCTTGACGCGCTTGCCAGAATCCAACTCAATTTGCAGGCTGGCGTCGGCCTCGCTCAATACGCGGCCCGCCAGAAACTTGCCGCCGTCTTCATACAACACATACATCGCGCTATTGTCCCATTGGCTTGCCGTATGCCTGGGTTGCGCACTTTTACAAAAAAGATAGCAGCCTGCGGCGTATTGGCGAGCGCTGCAGCCGATTTGTCGACAAACTGTAACCACCCCCCCCAAGCGGAGCCC
>JAAFIY010000053.1 GCA_013297985.1 Comamonadaceae bacterium
CTACAAGGCCGACGCGCCGCTCACCGCCCTGAATGAAACCGTGATCATGCTGGTGGTGCTGGCGCTGATTGACGTGGTGATGATCTCCAACCTGCTCATCATGGTGATCGTGGGCGGCTACGAGACATTTGTGAGCCGCATGTACCTAGAAGACCACCCCGATCAGCCCGAATGGCTCAGCCATGTGAATGCGTCGGTGCTGAAGGTAAAGCTGGCCACCGCCATCATCGGTATCAGCTCGATCCATTTGCTGAAGACCTTTATCAACGCCGCCAACTACGACGAAAAGGTGCTGCTGTGGCAGACCTTGATCCACGTGGCATTTTTGATGTCCGCCATGGCCATTGCATTTACCGATCGGCTGATGGCGCCCACCCTGGCCAGCTACAGCGGCCGTCACAAAGCGGGGCCTGCGTCGGCAGAGCACTGAGGTCCGCGCTGCACGGCTGGCTGAAGGCTAGCCGCGAGGATCGACCTTCTTGGGCGCCAGCTTGGCCTCTAGCTCGGAGTCAAAGAAGTCAAAGTCGGCCAAGTTTCGATCAGCAGCGGCTTTGGCTGGGTCGGTACCCGCAGCTCGCTGGCTGAGGGGGCGATCCACATCCACCGCGCCTGATTTGACGATGGCTGGCCGATTGGCCGGGGCTTCAAAGTCGAAACCCTGGAAATCAATGTCTAACCCATCTAAGGGCTCCGCTGCCTTAGCGGCCGCCTTGCCTCGCTGACCATCTTCAGGCGGGGGTTGAGTGGCCACAAAGTCTTGACCGATGGGTTCGGACAGGTCCACGTCTAAATCGTTGTCGGTCACCACCAGATCGCCATCTTCGCCTAAGGCCGCATCCATTGGGTCAAGCCCCAGGGTAGACGACGGCGTGGCGACAGGTTTGGCGCTTACTTGGTTCAGCGGCAGTCGGTCTGACTCGAAAAGGCTGTTGGCCCAAGTGGAGGGGGTGCCTTGGCGGGCGTCTCGCTCGGTAGGCGTGGCGGGTTCGTCAGCCACCACGGACGTCGCGGTGACCCGAGCGACTTGGTGCAACAGAATCAAGTCGCGGAAGGCTTCAATGTCAAAACCGTCAGCCGGCGCATGCTCGGGCCTGCGAAACAGCATTTCTTCTAGCGTGCGAGCCACCTGCGGCTTGCCCCAATGGGCGTTGATGACGCCCATGGCCGTGGTGTAGTCGGCAATGCCACGCCCGGCCCCCTTGAAAGCCGAAAACTCGGGCACCAGTCCGGTAAAGGTGCGGTTGAAGTCGGCCCGCACCCGGTTGAAATCATCCAGACGGCTGAGCATGTGATACACGTTCAGCAAATCCAAAAACGCCAGCGGAGTGGCTTCGCGGAATTGCGCGATGTGCTTTTGCAAGACTTCAATGGCTTGGTCATATTGACCCAGCGACATAAAGAAGTCAGCGTGCTGCTCGACGTCAAGGTATTCGTCTGGGCTTAGCGCCACCTGGGCACGCCCAGTCGGGCTCTTGGAAGTCGTCAGCCCAGCCGCAGAAGCCGCAGCAGCCGCGTTTTGTGCCGCGCCAGGATTGGCCGCCAACCCAGCAGCGGCGACACCGGCGGCCCCCACAGCCAAAGCTGGCGCACCCAATCGCGCCGAACCCTTGGCCGAATCGGCACCGGCCGCCGTCGCAGGAGCGGCGCCGCCACGCATCAATGGCCCAGCCCCCGATTCGCGCACCGCAGTTTCTAGCTGGGCCATCGCGCTTTCAGTAGGGGTTTCATTGACGTCAACGTCGTGCTCAAGCCGACTGGGAGGCCCGTCGGCCAAGCTAGCGCGAGCTGAATGGGTGTAAGACGGCGTCTGAATGGTGGGCGCGATGTCTTCCGGTTCTTCTGCGTAGGCGGACTGGTACCACGTGGCAGCTTTGGCGGCTTGGCGCCGCCTCCACCACAGGCCCACCGCAATGAGGGCCAGCAGCGCCAAGCCGGCCAACGCCAGCCACAGCCATGGCGGCGTGCGGTTGCGTTCAGCCTCTTCCAGTTGGGCCTTGAGTGCCGCAATTTCGGCGGCCTGGGCGTTGGCGCGCTGAGTGAGCGCCAAGCTTTGCGCTTTGGCCTCTTCTTGGCGACGGGCGTCGGCTAGCACTTCGTCGGCACTTGCGTTAAGGGCGCGCCACAGGTTCTGCGCTTCGCTGCGTTTGGGGCTGGCCGCTTCTTCGGGAAGCGAAGCCAGCGCCATGCTGTTGCGCAGGCCCAAGGTGAGCCCGCCGCTGGGCGCATCAAGTTGCAAGCGCGAACCGCCGCTAGACGATGCGGCCGATTCAGCCGGTGCAGCGCTGGGCACGCGCGGCGGCGCTGATCCGGCCACCGCAGTCGAGCTTTGCGGCGCCCGAGCGGCCCCCTGCGCCTGGGTCGAGGCCTGCGCACGCGGTGCGACAGGAGCGGGCCGACGCTGGGCAGCCGCCGAATCTGCAGGTGCAGCACGGGGGACCGCAGGGTCTCGTGCAGCGACGGCGCCACCGGCGACGGCTGGAGCCGCAGGAGCCGCCGCCGGGGGCGCTGCGGTGCTGGCGCCTTGGGAACTGGCGGGCGCGGCAGCCGCCGCAGCGGCAACGGGCGCGGCCGTGGCCTGAGAAACCGCCGGTGCCGCAGGGGCTACCGCAGTGGGCAGATCGGTCAAAAAGTCATAGCGCCGCGACACACTCTGGTTGCAGCCCGCGCGCAGCACCACCGACACGTAAGGCTCTTCAATCGGCACGCTAGAACGCACCCGCACATTGAAGTCACCTGCCTTGGCCGCACGCTCTACGCTGACGCGCACGCGGGCAGGCTCGACGCGTTGCTCACCTTGGCGCACCTCCACTGCGGCGCAGGTATCGTCGGCACTGGTCGAGGCGTCCAGGGTGACCGCAAAGCTCAGATCTAGCGGCTGCCCAAGCAATACACCGCCGCGTGCGGCGCCCAAGGTGACAGCGGAGGCTGCCGCCCCGTGGGCGCACAACAGCACCACAGCAAAACGGAACAAGACTTTGAAGGTTGCGATCACGGATAAACAGATAAGACGCTATAAACATTTTGGCACAAGGCCCGTTCACAACAGGCTTAGCGGCCGATTTGAGGGGCCGCTGAATTTCCATAATGTTTGATATGACCCACAACCCCACTATCCCATCCCCCGAGAAATTCCAAGAGACAGCAGTCATTGGTAGTGGCGCCATGGGCGCCGGCATCGCGCAGATGCTGGCCCAGGCGGGCTGCCGGGTGGCTTTGTTTGATGCCAACCCCGCTCAGGCCGAAAAAGCCGCAGCCCAATTGCGAGGTATTTGGGCCAAGCTGGTTGAAAAGGGGCGCATGCCCCAAGCCCAGGCTGACGACTGCGCCGCACGGCTGAATGTGGCGCAATCGCTCAGCGCACTGGCGCAGGCCGATCTGGTGGTGGAAGCCATCGTGGAACGCCTGGACGCCAAGCAGGGCCTTTTCAAGCAGCTAGAGAGCATCGTTGGCCCGCAATGCGTGCTGGCCACCAACACGTCGTCGCTGTCCGTCACCGCCATTGCAGCGGCTTGCCAACACCAGGAGCGTGTGGCGGGGTTGCATTTTTTTAACCCGGTGCCGCTGATGAAGGTGGTAGAGGTCATTGCCGGGCTGCATACCCAAGCTGCCATTTGCACCCGCCTCAGCCAGTTGGTGCGCGACTTTGGCCATGCGGCCGTTACCGCGCAAGACACGCCCGGCTTCATCGTCAACCACGCCGGGCGCGGCTACGGTACCGAGGCGCTGCGCATCGTGGGTGAAGGCGTCGCCGATTTCGCCACCATCGACCGCATCTTGAAAGACCAGGCGGGCTTCAAGCTGGGGCCCTTTGAGCTGATGGATCTGACTGCGCTGGATGTGTCGCACCCGGTGATGGAATCGATCTACCACCAATACTTTGAGGAGCCCCGCTACCGCCCCAGCGCCATCACCGCCCAGCGCCTGGCCGGTGGCGCCCTCGGGCGCAAAACGGGCCAGGGCTTCTATCGCTATGAAAATAATAGCGCCATCTGGCCTGTTGAAGCGCCTGTGCCTGCAGTTTCTTTGCCCAGCAGCGTGTGGGTATCGCCGCGTGCGGCGCGGCGGGCCGAGCTCTTGGCCTTGCTCAAAAGCTTGGGCGCCCCCATCGAAACAGCCGCCCGGCCCAGCGAATCTGCCCTGATCGTGGTGGCGCCACTGGGCTTTGACGTGACCACGGTGGCGGCGGTCGATCAACTAGACGCCGGGCGCACCGTGGGCATTGACTTGTTGCTCAGCGACGCGGCCACCCAACGCCGAGTGCTGGCCACCAACCCCGCAACCCGCAGCGACATGCGTGACGCGGCGCAGGCCCTGTTTGCCAGCGACGGCAAGCCCGTTAGCGTGATTCGCGACAGCGGCGGCTTTGTCACCCAGCGGGTGCTGGCGGCCATCATCAACATTGGCGCCGACATCTGCCAACAGCGGGTGTGCACCCCGGCCGATCTGGACTTGGCTGTCACCTTGGGCCTGGGCTACCCCAAAGGCCCACTGGCGTGGGGGGACGCCATTGGCCCGGCCAATGTGCTTGAGGTGCTGTTTAACCTGCAAACGGTGTATGGCGACCCGCGCTATCGCCCCAGCCCCTGGCTGCGCCGCCGGGGCGCACTGAGTTTGTCGCTGACCCAGCCCGACTAAGCCAACCTGACGAAGCCAACTGGACTAAGCCTCAGATGACGCCGCAACTCAAAAGCCACGCTGTGGGCTGCACCTTAGTGCTGACCATCAGCAACCCCGATGCCCGCAACGCCCTGGGGCCTGAGATGTACGCCGCCGGTGTGGAAGCCCTCAACACCGCCCAAGACAACCCTGAGGTGCGCAGCGTGGTGCTAACCGGAGAAGGGCCCTGGTTCAGCGCGGGCGGCAACCTGCAGCGACTGCTGAGCAACCGCGACCAGGCGCCCGAAGTACAGGCGCGGTCCATCGACGGCCTACACAGCTGGGTGGACGCCATCCGCACCTGCGGCAAACCGGTGCTGGCGGCTGTGGAAGGCGCGGCGGCCGGGGCGGGGTTTTCGCTGGTGCTGGCCTGCGACATCGTGGTGGCCGCCTCAGATGCCCGCTTTGTGATGGCCTACAGCAACGTAGGCCTGTCGCCCGACGGCGGGGCCACCTGGCACCTGGGCCGCATGCTGCCGCGCCAAGCCGCCAGCGCGCTGTTGATGTTTGGCGACGTGGCCACTGCCGCGCAGTTGGCGCATTGGGGCGTGGTCAATCAGGTCAGCTCACCAGGGCAAGCGTTGACTGAAGCCCTGAGTTTGGCCGAGCGGCTCAACCAACGTTCGCCGCCAGCGCTGGCCAGCATCAAAGAATTGCTCAGTGCCTCCGCAGGCCAGGCCTTGCAGCCGCACCTGAACGCCGAACGCGACGCTTTCGTGGCCAACTTGCACCACCCCAACGGCGGTGAAGGTATCCGCGCGTTTTTAGACAAGCGCACGCCGAACTACGGCGATTGATGCCACGCGACCCGGCCGCTCCATGGGGGCCCGCAGATCGCAGTTGCGCAAACCCAATCGGGCTGCTAGGCCCTGATTATTTGCCGATACAGCTATTGTTTTTATAGCGAATCGATCTGCGAAGTCTTTTAGACACCCAAGTGACAACCCGCAGCCCACTTGGGTTCACGGCCCGCACACAATCCATGCGCCGCGTGGCCGCTTGCGCCACAGTGGCCACACGCATGGATGAACCCATACTTTCCCCCGAAGAACGCGAAGCGATCAATCACGGTCGGTGGTTTTCCACCCTGTCGCCGTCGCTGCGGCATGACATCTTGCGCTGCGCCTATGTGCGCCGCTGGCGCGACGGTGACCTGCTGGCCGCCCGCGGCGATACCCCGCTGGAATGGATCGCTTGCGCCAAGGGCGCGGTGCGCGTGAGCTCCACCAGCGTGTCGGGCAAGCAGATCACGCTAACCTATGTAGAGCCCGGCATCTGGTTTGGCGACGTCGCCATTTTTGACGGCGACCGCCGCACCCACGATGCCTTCGCCCACGGCGAGACCACCACCTTGTGCGTGGCCAAGCCTGATTTGTTCAAGATCTTGGCCCAGCATGTGGAGCTGTATGAAGCCCTGTTGCGCTTGCAGGCCCGCCGTATCCGCCAACTGTTTGGCTTGGTGGAAGACTTGAACACCCTCCCCCTGCGCGCCCGCTTGGCCAAGCAGCTGGTGCACCTGGTGCGCAGCTACGGCACGCCCAGCTTGTCTGACAACGGCGACGTGCGCATCAGCTTGATGCTGGCGCAAGAAGAACTGGCGCAATTGCTGGGCGCCTCGCGCCAGCGGGTGAATCAAGAGCTCAAGCAAATGGAGCGCGAAGGCGTGATTCGCGTGGAGCCCACCGGCTTGGTGGTGCGCCAGCGCGAGGCGCTGATCCGTATTTTTGAAGCCGAAGAATGACTCAACGCCTTTTGTCGCAGGAGCGCCCCCGTGGCCGACTTTGATCACTTTGTGGGCACCCGCCCCGTCTCGGCCTCCCACGCTTTCGACACCGCCGCGCTGCAAAGCTGGCTGGCCACACATGTGGATGGCTTCACAGGCCCCTTGACGGTGGAACAGTTCAAGGGCGGCCAATCGAACCCCACCTACAAGCTCATCACACCCCAGCGCAGCTATGTGATGCGCGCCAAGCCCGGGCCGGTGGCCAAGTTGCTGCCGTCGGCACATGCGGTGGAGCGTGAATTCACCGTGATGCGCGCGCTAGCGGGCTCCGACGTGCCGGTGGCGCAAATGCACGCCCTGTGCGAAGACGAAACCGTGATTGGCCGCGCCTTCTACGTCATGGAATTTGTGCAGGGCCGCGTGCTGTGGGATCAGGCCCTGCCCGGCATGACCCAGGCCGAGCGCGCCGCGATTTACGACGAAATGAACCGCGTCATGGCCGCCCTGCACACGGTGAACGTGGCCGCCGTTGGACTGAGCGGCTACGGCAAACCGGGCGGCTACTTTGAGCGCCAGATTGGCCGCTGGACCAAGCAATACCAGGCCAGCATCACCGAGCCCATTGCTGCCATGGACGAGTTGATGGCTTGGCTGCCCGCGCACATCCCCGCAGCGGCCAAAGACGAGTCGCATGTCAGCGTGGTGCATGGCGATTTCCGCCTGGACAACCTCATCTTTGCGCCCGATGCGCCGCGTGTGCTGGCGGTGCTCGATTGGGAGCTGTCCACCCTGGGCCATCCGCTGGCTGATTTCAGCTACCACTGCATGGCTTGGCACATCCCACCCGGTAGTTTTCGCGGCATTGGCGGGCTGGACATTGGCGCTTTGGGCATTCCGTCTGAGCGCGCCTATATCGAACGCTATTGCCAGCGCACCGGCTTTGCGCAGGCCGATGCGGTGCTGGCCGACTGGAACTTTTACCTGGCCTACAACCTGTTTCGGCTGGCGGCCATCTTGCAAGGCATTGCCAAGCGGGTACAGGCGGGCACGGCGGCAAGTGCGCAAGCCGTCAGCTCGGCAGCCGGCGCACGCCCGCTGGCTGAAATGGCTTGGCAATTTGCCAAAAAGGCCTGATGCGCCGTATTTATCGCCCTAAGCAGCTACTAATTTGATAGCAGAAGCCCCGCTGCTAGTCGTTTTTTTGCCGGACCACTGGAGACCTCATGAACTTTGAATACAGCGCCAAGACCCGCGAACTGCAGGCCCGCCTGCAGGCCTTCATGGACGAACACGTCTACCCCATCGAAGGCGCTTATGCCACTGAACTGGCCGCCAATACCGCTGCGGGCAAACGCTGGACACCTTTGCGCACCATTGAAGACCTCAAACCCAAGGCACGCGCCGCCGGGCTGTGGAACCTTTTTTTGCCGGTGGATTCAGCTCACGTGGCGGGCTACAGCGGCGCCGGGCTCACCAACTTGGAATACGCCCCGCTGGCCGAAATCATGGGCCGCACGCTGTGGAGCAGCGAAATCTTCAACTGCTCTGCTCCCGACACCGGCAACATGGAAACCTTGGCCCGCTATGGCTCTGAGGCCATCAAGGCGCGCTGGCTCAAACCGCTGCTAGAAGGCGAAATCCGCTCGGCCTTTGCAATGACCGAGCCCGACGTGGCCTCGTCGGACGCCACCAACATCGCCACCCGCATTGAGCGCGATGGCGATCACTACGTCATCAACGGCCGCAAGTGGTGGATTTCGGGCGCGGGCGATCCGCGTTGCAAGGTCTTCATCACCATGGGCAAGACCGATCCTGAAGCCCCCCGCCATAGCCAGCAAAGCATGATCGTGGTGCCCGCCGAGACGCCCGGTGTCAAGATCATCCGCCCGCTCAATGTGATGGGCTACGACGACGCGCCCCATGGCCACATGGAAATGGTGTTTGAAAACGTGCGCGTGCCGGTGGACAACATCCTCTTGGGCGAAGGCCGCGGCTTTGAAATTGCCCAGGGCCGTTTGGGGCCTGGCCGCATTCACCACTGCATGCGCCTAGTGGGCCTGGCCGAGCGCGCCTTGGAACTGATGTGCCGCCGTGCCAGCAGCCGAGTAGCCTTTGGCAAACCGGTGGCCGCGCAAACCGTGACGCAAGAGCGCATTGCCGAGGCGCGCTGCCGCATCGATATGGCCCGCTTGCTCACCCTAAAAGCGGCCTGGATGATGGACGTGGCGGGCAACAAGGTGGCCAAGGCCGAAATCGCCATGATCAAGGTGGTGGCCCCCAGCATGGCCTGCCAAGTGATTGATTGGGCCATGCAAGCCCACGGCGGCGGCGGCATGAGCGACGACTTCCCCCTGGCCTGGGCCTACGCTCAAGCCCGCACCCTGCGCTTTGCCGACGGCCCGGATGAAGTCCACCGCAACGCGATTGCCAAATTGGAGTTGGGCAAGTACAGCCCCAACCCACGCGAAGTGCACATGCCTGTCACCCGAGGCAGCTAAGCGCTGCCCCGGCGCTACCGGTCTGGCAGCGTGCCAAAGGCGGCTTGAGCCGCTTCACACGCGGCCAGCAACACCGCCGGGGTCTGGGCCTTAACCGCAGGGCGCAGTTCACTGTGCTCCACCCGCAAATGCACCCGTCCGCGTGTCAATACCCAAATCACCGGCGTTTGCGGCTGCAGGCCCAGCGCCACCCAATCCATGATGGTTTGTGACAGCTGCGGCGTTACCCAGCGCTGGGCGTGGTCACGCCGCTCGGCCACCACCGCAAACCAGCGCCGAAACGGCTCGGTCGGGCCGGTAAAGCCCACCTCGTCATACAGCGACAGCCAGCGCAACTCTTGCGGCAGCGCCACATCCGCCACGGTTTGCACCTGCTGGGTAAAGCGCTTGAAGGCCTGACGCTCCAGCCCGTCTTTGAGCGGGCGGCTGATGATCATGATGGCTGGGTCTTCGGCCAAATGCACCGCGCCCTTGCCGCGCAATTCATATTCGTGCATGTAGGGCCGCGAGGCGGTGGCCAAGTCCACCCGCCAGCGAATGCGGTGATGGGTACCACTCACGGTTTCGAGCACCTCGGCGGGCGCCACCGAAGGCGGCAGCACGGTGCTAGGCGCGTCTTCGCCCAGCACCGATTCGGCGGCATCAGCAACATCGGCAGGTTTGGCGGCTGAGCGGGTCAGCGCGTCTTTGAGGCGTCGCAACACAGGCAATACAGTCAACCGGGGGCCACAAATAGCTCTAAAGTTCGGGCGTCATCAGCCGCGCGACAGCCTGCGCGAATCAGGAGCCGACGGATCATGCTAACAGTCTATTCATGGCCTACGCCCAATGGGCACAAGGTGCACATCATGTTGGAGGAATGCGCCTTGCCCTACCGGGCCGTGGCGGTGGACATTGGCAAGGGCGATCAGTTCAAGCCAGAGTTTTTGGCGATCAGCCCCAACAACAAGATTCCGGCCCTGCACGATCCGGTGGGCCCCGACGGCTCGCCTTACACGGTGTTTGAGTCCGGCGCGATTTTGTTGTACCTGGCCAGCAAAACCGGCCGCTTTTTGCCCGCCGATGACCGGGGCCGCTTTGACGTGCTGCAGTGGCTGATGTTCCAAATGGGCGGTGTGGGGCCGATGCTGGGCCAAAACCACCACTTTCGCCAATACGCGCCCGAGAAGATCCCCTACGCCATCGACCGCTACACCAACGAAGCGCGCCGCCTGTACGGCGTGATGGACAAGCGCTTGGCGCAATCGGCCTGGATCGCGGGCGACAGCTACACCGTGGCCGATATGGCCATCTACCCGTGGCTGCGCAATTGGCAGAACCAGGGCATGGACTGGGCCGACTACCCGCACCTCAAGCGCTGGTTTGACACCGTGGGCGAACGCCCTGCCGTGCAGCGCGGGGTGCAAGTGCTGGCCGATTTGCGCAAGCCGCTGACGGATGACAAAACCCGCGCCGTGCTCTTTGGTGCCGATCAATACAAAAAACGATGAACGCCGACTTAGAGCCCACCGCGCTGAACCCCGACATGCGCCAGTGGCTGCTGCGCGGGGCAGAGTTGGCGCTGCGCTATCCGCAGACTGGCGCGGATGGCCCAGGCATGTCAGTGGCTGACCGCCGAGCCCATTCACGCGACCAGATTGCCTTGCTGGCACCAGCACCCTCTGCTGCCGACAAAGCGTTAGCTGCCAGTGAACTCAGCATCGCGTTGCCGGGGCGTAACTTGGCGGCCCGGGTGTTTCGGCCTGTAGGTGCTCCGGCGGCGCGTGCCAGTGTGCTGCTGGCGTACTTTCACGGCGGTGGCTGGGTGCTGGGTGATCTGGACACCCATGACTTGCTGTGCCGCCACATCGCGCTGCAATTGGGCTGCACCGTGGTGAGCGTGGACTACCGCCGCTCGCCTGAGCACCGCGGCGCAGCGGTGTGCGCCGATGCGGCCGACGCCACCACTTGGCTGCACCAGCACCTGGCTGACTTTGGCTGCCAAAAGCTCGCCGTGGGGGGTGACAGCGCAGGCGCCCACTTGGCCGCGTGGGGCGCCCATGCGCAGCGCCAAGCCGCCCGTGCGGTCTGCGCCATGCTGATGCTCTACCCCGTGGCTCGACACCGCTTGGATACGCCCAGCTACCTGCACCGCGGCGCGGGCCCCGGCCTTACCACCGACGCCATGCGCTGGTACTGGCAGCAGTTTTTGGGCCCCCATGCAGCGCCCGCGCAGCAAGACGCCATGCAAGACCTGGCCCTGCTATGGCGCGATCGCGCGCCACCGCCCAGTACCGTGGTGGCGGCGTGGCATGACCCGCTGTGCGACGACGCCACATACCTAAGCGACGCCCTCGCCGAGCGTGGCGGTACGGTGAGCCGCTACGCCGCCGCCGACATGCCACATGGCTTTGCGCGCTTTGTGGGCGTCAATGCCCAAGCGCGCTCACATCTAGACGCCGCACTCGCACTTTTCGCCGGCCAAATCGCCAGCGCTTAGCGATTGGGTGGTGACCCGCCAGGGGATTCGCGGCTGACCAGCGTTTTCAAAACCCATTCGAATCGCGCCACCACCTGGTCCCAGCCCAGCGCCAGGGCCGTGACGCGGGCCCGCGCCCCGCACTGACGGCGCAGGTCAGCTTGCTCCACAGCTTGTTGCAGCGTGCGCAAAAAGTCATCGGCTTCAAGGCTGCGCGCCAAAAGTCCGTTGTCGCCGTCGGTGAAGAGTTGCTGGGCAGCGGCGCAGTCAAAGGCCACCACCGGCAGGCCGCTGGCCATGGCCTCGGCAGTGACGTTGCCGTAGGTCTCGGTCAGGCTAGGAAACGCAAACACATCGGCTGACGCATAGTGCGCCGCCAAGTCCTCACCACTGCGGTAGCCCGCAAACACGGCGTCGGGGCAGGCCTGCTGAAGTGCGGCGCGAAGTGGCCCATCGCCCACAAACACCAGCTTGGTGCGCACAGCCGATGTCTTGGCGGTGTGCTGCCAGAGCTGCAAGACCTCTAGGTTTTTTTCTGCGGCGAGCCGGCCGACATACAGCACAGCCACCGCGTCGTCGTCCACGCCCCAGGTCGCCCGCAGCGCCGCGCTGCGGCGCACAGGGTCGTACAGCGCGGTATCTACCCCTCGGCCCACCACGTGCACGCGCTCAAAACCGCCCTCGGTCAGTTGCAGGCGCAGCGCATCGGTGGGCACCATGGTGCAGTCGGCCCGGTTGTGAAACTTGCGCAGATAGGCCCAGATGGGCCGCGCCAGCCAGCCCGCGCCGTAGTGCTGCCCATATGCATGAAAGTTAGTGCGGAAGTCGGTGCTCACGCAGATCTGCAAATGCAGCGCCGCTTGCAGGGCCGACCAGCCCAGAGGCCCTTCGGTGGCCACATGCACGACGTCTGGCCGCTGGTGCGCCCATCGCTTGACCAAGGCACGCTTGGACGGCACGCCCATGCGCAAGTTAGGGTAGCGCGGCACGGGCCATGAGCCGGTCAGCACCTCAGCAAACGGGGCCTGGGTGGCGCCTTCGCCACCCGGACGTCGCGGGCGCACCAACTGAATGTCGTGACCCCGAGCATGCAGGCCATCTACCACCCGCGAGATCGACATGGCTACCCCGTTGACTTCGGGCGGGTAGGTCTCGGTGACCACCGCCATGCGCAAGCTACGCAGGGGTGCGCGCAGGTCTTCAAAAAGCAATGAGTCTTCAGTCCATTCCACCATGGCGCGATGCTGGGGCTCGCGCAAAACAGTTTCATGACGGCGTGCTTCGTCACGCAGTTTTCATGCAAGCAGTGGAGCATCCCGCTGCCTCTACAACCCTCAGGACTGCCCATGGACCGCTTTCTTGCAACGCTTCGCCAACAGCGCTGGGACGATCACCGCTTCTATCACCACTGCCGTATCAACCAGAGCCTGCACTTGCTCAGCGCGGTGTGCTTTGTGGTGGCCTATGGGCTCTTGTTCGTGGACCCGGCCGTGGCGTCACTGCTGGCCTGGTGTGTGTCGATGACATCGCGCCAGGCGGGTCATTTCTTTTTTGAGCCGCGCGGCTATGACCACGTCAATGATGTCAGCGACGACTACAAAGAAGCCATCAAAGTGGGCTACAACATTCGGCGCAAGGTGGTGTTGATGTCGGTGTGGCTGGCCATACCGGTGGCGCTGTGGCTGAGCCCTTCGCTGCTGGGCCTGATTGAAGCCGCCCAGACCGGCACCGAATACGTACGCGACGTCGGCATGGGCTGGTTGTTCCTGGGCGTAGCCGGGCTGCTGTTTCGGGTAGTGCAGTTGGCGGTGCAACAGGACCTGTACCAAGCCGTGGCATGGCTCACCAAGATCCTCACCGACCCCTTTCATGACATTTGGCTCTACCACAAGGCCCCGCTGGCCTTGATGCGCGGCGAGCGCATCGACCCGATGTCGCACGTGCACGGCGCCTGAAGCGCGCCCATGCGCGAGGCCCGTGGCGACCTAACGCCAGAGCGATTGCAGGGTCTCGCGCAGCACGGTACGGCGCATGGCTTTGGCGGCTGCCTGCGGCTCCAACCCCGGCGGGCTCCACCACCAGCCATCGCTTTGCATGGCCAAGCAGGCTTGGACAAAGCGCCGCGCGACTTCGTTGAACTCCGTTTCGGGGTAGTTCAGCGTAAAGATCATGCGGCCGCTGCCCACCCAAGACAGGGCCAAGCCCTGCAAGCGCAGATAAAACTGCAGCAGCCAGTGGTAGCGCCCGGGCTGGGTGAAGGTGACCGTCCAGACGGTGGACAGGGCCTGCACCCGCGCTGGCACACCTGCCGCCGCCAGTTGTCCGTTGAAAAATTCAACCCGCGCGCTCCAGCGCTCGTCCAGAGTCCGGTAGATGTCGATGATCTCGGGCGTGTGCAAGCGGTCCAAAAATGCCGCCATCGCGCCCATCACGTAGGGGTGCGAGTTAAAGGTGCCGCGCGCCAGGCACACGTCAGCTGGCCGGTCTTCGCGGTAGCGCTGCATCCACTCGGCCCGACCACACACCACGCCCACCGGCAAACCACCCCCGAGCGTTTTGCCATAGGTGACCATGTCAGCGCGCATACCAAAGTACTCCTGTGCGCCGCCGACGGCCAGTCGAAATCCCAAGAACACTTCGTCAAAGATCAACACGATGCCGCGCTCAGTGCACACCTCGCGCAACTGCTGCAGCCACTGGCGATAGGCCTCGCGGTCAAAGTGCGCATGGCGGGTGCCGTCAATCAGCCCCGCGTCAGACGGCGCATTGCGGTTGGGATGCAGGGCCTGCAGCGGGTTGACCAACACGCAGGCAATGTCATTGCGGGTGGCCAGCACCCGCAGGGTGCGGGGGTCCATGTCGCGCAGCGTGTAGGTCTCGCGTGGAGGCATGGGGTTGCCCGGCCCGGGTTGAACGTCCTCCCACCACCCGTGGTAAGCGCCGCAAAAGCGCACGACGTACTTGCGGCGCGTGTGGTAGCGCGCCAGTCGCACGGCCTGCATGACGGCCTCGGTGCCCGACATGTGAAACGACACCTCATCCATGCCGCTGATGGCCGCCAAACGCTGGGCGTTGCGTACCGTGAGCGGGTGCAAGGTGCCCAGCACTGGGCCCAGGGCGCGGGTGCGTTCAATACCCTCGTCCACGCACTGCCGATAAAAGTCCACGCCGAAGACGTTCACGCCGTAAGAGCCGGTCAGGTCCAGCATGCGGTTGCCGTCCAGGTCGGTCAGGCTCACGCCGTCACTGGCGGTGGCAAAGCCGCTGCTGGGCATGCGTCGGCGCACTACGCCGGAGAACTGAAAGGGCACCCGGTAGCGGCTGGTAAAGGCCACATCGGATATCACCCGCGCCGCGTCTTGCCCCATTTGGGCGCCCCGCGCAAAGCGTTGGTGGAATTCAGCCGACAGCCGATCAAAGGCCTGCTGGCGTTGCTGCACCACCTCGGCGGGGGCCCCGTCCACGCCGCAGAACTGTGCCTCGTCATAGGCATAGCCAGGCACGACGCGGGCCAGTCGTTTGGCCCACAGCGAATGACCGGCCAGCGACCGGTGCTTGGCACGCGACAACTGCAAGCGCTGCTGTAGGACCGGCACGCCCGTGAGCGCTGCCAATTGGGCAGCCAGAGAAGTCAATTTGAACTGCATGGAAGAACGCAATGACAGAGTGGGTAGACAAAAAAAACAAGCCAAGCTGGCTGCAACGACTGGGCACTCAGGAGAACATCAACTTTGTGCTTACCAACCGGGTGCCGCGTATTGCGCTCACTCGCTTGATGGGGGCCATCAGCCGCATCAAAAACCCTGTTTTCACGCGCTTGGCCATCAGCTTGTGGCGGCAATTCACTGATCTGGATCTGAGCGAGGCGCGCCAGACGCATTTCGAATCGATCCAGGCCTGCTTTACCCGCGAGCTCAAAGCGGACGCCAGGCCGATCGATGCGCGACCCGATGTGCTGGCCAGCCCATGCGACGCCATCGTGGGCGCCAGCGGTACGGTGCATGCGGGTACGGTGTTGCAAGCCAAGGGCATGGCCTACCGCTTGGCCGAGCTCACCGGCAAAGCGGCGGACGTGGTCACGTTTGATGGCGGCTCTTATGTCACCTTGCGGCTGACCTCGGCCATGTACCACCGCTTTCATGCGCCGCACGACGCCCAGGTGGAATCGGTCACGCACATCCCCGGCGATACCTTCAATGTCAACCCGATTGCGGTCAAGCGCATCGCCCGGCTGTTTTGTCGCAATGAGCGCGCGGTGCTGCGCTTGCGCACCGCCCAGGGCGGCTGGCCCATCGCACTGGTGCCCGTGGCGGCTATCTTGGTGGCAGGTCTGAGGCTGCGCTTTCTGGATTTGCACACCAACCTGCGTGACCTGCCCCAGCAGCACTTTGACTGCGCGCATCAAGCCCGCAAAGGCGACGAGCTCGGCTGGTTTGAGCACGGCTCCACCATCGTCGTGCTGGCGCCCGCGGGTTTTGCGCTGGCCGATGGGGTGCAAGAGGGCGATCACATCCGAATGGGGCAAGGGCTCATGCGCTGCCCGAACGCTGGGTAAGCACCGCTCGCCCCACAGCGGCCGGTGTGCGCGACGCTGGGGCAAAGTCCCTGTGCGCCAACTGGGCCGTGTGGCTGCGGTCAATCAACTCCAGCCGACCGTCGCGGTGCTCAACCAAAGCCGTGAGGCTTTCCACCCAGTCACCGTCATTGCAGTACAGCACCCCTTCTACTTGCCGAATCTCCGCGTGGTGGATGTGGCCACACACCACGCCATGGGCGCCACGCCGAGCGGCTTCGCGGGCCACGGCCACCTCAAAATCGTTGACGTAGCTGGCCGCCCGCTTGACCTTGTATTTGAGGTATTTGGACAAGCTCCAGTAAGGCAGCCCCATGCGAGCCCGCGCCCGGTTCATCCAGCGGTTGATCTTGAGCGTGAATTCATAGGCCGAATCGCCCAGTACCGCCAACCAGCGCGCGCACTGGATGACACCATCAAACAAGTCGCCGTGGGTGATCCACAGGCGCTTGCCGTCGGCGGTGACGTGCATGCAACTGTCCACCACCTCAATGCCGCCAAAACTGTGGCCGATAAAGTGGCGCGCGAACTCGTCGTGGTTACCCGGCACAAACACCACCCGGGTGCCCTTTCGCACCTTGCGCAGCAGCTTTTGCAGCACATCGTTGTGCGCCTGCGGCCAGTACCAGCTGCGGCGCAGCTGCCAGCCATCAATGATGTCGCCTACCAAATAGAGGGTGTCGCACTGCGTATCGCGCAGAAACTGCAGCAGCGCATGGGCCTGGCAGCCCGGGGTGCCCAGGTGCAAATCCGAAATCCAGATGGTGCGCACATGCAAATCGGGCTCGTCGGCCGCGTCGGCCGCGTCTAGCGCGTTTGGCAACTCAGCGTCGCCCATCGCCCCAGCTTGCCCCGCGACAAAGGCCGCTGCTGGGTTGGGCCACGGGCCCGAGACTTCAGGCCGCAAGATCGGCCACCACCGGTTGTGCGGGCATGGACTGCAGCACTGCAGGCCGACCGATGCTCACATATTCAAAGCCCAGTGAAGCCATCAAGTCGCGGTCATACAGATTACGCCCGTCGAAGATCAGCGGCGTTCGCATGCCATCGCGCAAGCGCTCAAAGTCGGGGCTACGGAACTCGCGCCACTCGGTAATCACCACCACCGCGTCGGCGTCGTCGGCTGCGCTGTAGGGGTCTTCGCACATCTGCAGTTGCGCATGCGCAGGCCACTGGCGGCGTGCGTTGGGCATGGCCACCGGGTCAAAGGCCTGCACCGTGGCACCGCGCTTGAGCAGTTCTTGCACCACCACGGCGCTGGTGGCTTCGCGCAGGTCGTCAGTGCCCGCCTTGAAAGCCAAACCCCAGATGCCAATGCGCCGCCCACTGAGGTTGTCGCCAAAGCGTTCGGTCACGCGGCGCACCAGCAAGTGGCGTTGTTGCTCGTTGACTTGGACGGCAGCCGTCACCAGCGGCAGCGGGGTGCCTGCTTCAGCGGCGCTGCGCATCAAGGCGCGGGTATCTTTGGGAAAGCACGAGCCGCCCCAGCCACAGCCAGCATACAAAAAGTGGCTTCCGATGCGGGGGTCACTGCCAATGCCCAGGCGCACCTGCTCAATGTCCGCGCCCACCCGTTCAGCAAATGCCGCCAGTTCATTCATGAAGCTGATGCGCACCGCCAGCATGGCGTTGGCGGCGTACTTGGTGAGTTCAGCGCTTTTGACGTCCATCACCAACATGCGATCACGGTTGCGCAAAAAGGGCGCATACAGCGCGCGCAGCAGCCAGATGGCGCGATCGTCTTCGGCGCCAATCACCACCCGATCAGGCCGCATGAAGTCATCCACTGCGGCGCCTTCTTTCAAAAACTCGGGGTTGGACACCACCGAGAACGGCACGATGGCCCCCCGCTTGCGCAGGGCGCGCGCGAGCACCTCGCGCACACGGTCGGCAGTGCCCACCGGCACGGTGCTTTTGTCCACAATGACCTTGTAGTCATGCAAGTGCTGGCCAATAGTTTCAGCGGCCTGCAGCACCCGCGCCACATCGGCGGAGCCGTCTTCTGCAGTGGGCGTGCCCACGGCGATGAAGATCACCGTGGCTTGCTCAAAAGCGGCCTGGGCGTCGGTGACAAAGCTCAGGCGGCCCACTGCTCGGTTGCGCGCAATCAGCGCGTCTAGGCCGGGCTCATGAATCGGCACTTGGCCCTGGTTTAAAAGCGCCACGCGCTGTGCGTCCACATCCACACACGACACGCTGTTGCCCATTTCGGCCAGGCACGCAGCCGTCACCAAGCCCACGTAGCCCGCACCGACGACGCTTACTTTCATGTTGGACTCCCAGCAGCATGGCCTAAGCGCCACACACCGGATGGTTCCAAGCGCAGACAACAGCGCGGTGACCGAACAGTGTCGGTTTTGTGTCTGCGAGCGAAATAGGCGGCTTAGGCCCTATTCATGTGCCTAAATTGCTATAAATAAAATAGCATCTTCGGAGCACAGTGGTGTGGCTGAGAGCGCCGATGGCGCGCAGCCCCGGCCCTTGTGGTCCCAAACCAGATGGTCTACCTTGCCCTGATCGGCTTGCGCTTGGTCGCCTTCATCGCAGGCGAGGAAGGCACACCCGCAGCAATGGCTGATGTGGGTGTGGCGCGTCGCTGAGGCCGCGTGGGCATGGCCGCCTCAAGCTCCTCGATCGCATGCTGGGTGTAGTCAAGCATGCGCTGCAACATTGGGACGGAGCGCCGACAGGCGATGTAGCCAAACCCCAGGTGGTCGCCGTAGCCGCTGATGGTGATGTTGAGCGCGAGGTAATGAGTGGGTATTGACACCGGGTACACCTCGTCTAGGCGAGCACCGTCCAAGTAGAGCGTTTCTCGCGGACCGGGTACGTTCGAAATCACCAAATTGAAGGCCGGCCGCTGCTTGGCGTGTCCAGTAACGAGGCTGGCTCCCATGGGGGCCAGCATCGTGGCGCCATGGGCCACTTTCTGCAAGCGCCCCATCGTCGATAGCTGCTCCTTGGCCGCTGCGGTCGACGCCACGATGCGTTGTAGGCGCTTCATAGGGTCGGCGATGTGCGTGGCCAAGTTGGCCAAGAGCAGCGCCACCTGATTGCCACCCTGATCGGTCTCGCCATGCAGCGACACAGGCACCATCGCTGTCAAGGGCTTGCGGGGCAGCTTGGCATGCGACATCAGATAACGGCGCAGTGCGCCCGCACAGATGGCCAGAGTCACGTCATTGACCGTAGCCCCCGTGGCCCTACCGATACTTTTCAAGCGGTTTAAGGAGTACGACTGCGCTGCAAATCGACGCGAACCGGTGATCTCGGTGTTAAACGGCGTGGGCGGTGCTTCATAAGGCGTTGTAGAACCCGTATCGGCGCGCCTGCCGCGTACCAACTCCCACAAGCCGCTGCTCATGCCTGGCACGATTTCACGGCCGGCGCGCACGGCATCAGTGGCTGAAGCTGTTAGGCGATCCCACAGTGCCGCAGAAGCGACTGGTGCGCGCGTGCCAAAGGTTTGTGCCCAAAGCGGAGGCTTCACCTCAGTGGGGCTGCCAGACAGGCCCTCAGCCATCATCTTGGCCCCACTGACACCATCCACCAGCGCATGATGAATTTTGGTGTAAGTAGCAAAGCGCCCACCTGGCAGGCCCTCAATGACATAGGCCTCCCAAAGCGGACGGTTTCGGTCGAGCAAATTGCCGTGCACGCGCGACACCATCGCCAACAACTCTCGAATCCGGCCAGGCCGGGGCAGCGCCACGTGGCGCAGGTGGTAATCGAGCTCAAAGTCGGCGTCTTCTTCCCAGTGCCAGCGGCCCAGCTTAAGCACTGGACGCAAGTTGAACGGCGACCGCGCGCTCAAGTGTTGGCGCCACGCCTGAACCAAGCGCTGGATGAAATCGGCCCCTGCACCTTTGGGAGGGGTGTACAGGTTCAGCCCAGCGACGTGCATGGGCTGGCTGCGGGTCTCCATCAACAAAAACACAGAGTCGGTAGGGCTGAGTGGTTTCATGCGCGGGCTCCATCTAAAGAGCTGGCCTCTCAGTCGATGCGTTCAACAGCAGGCATGCCCCAGCGCCCATTAAGCGCCGTCTCTTGCGGCCAATACAAGCGGGCATTGAGCACAAATCGCTCGCCCGCCTTCACCGGCAGCCAATTGCTCCTTTTGTCGGGGGATGGCGCATCTGCCTGAATCCACAGGTCGATGGAACCGTCCGCATTGCGCACCAAGGGGTCTCGGTCGCCCAGCGCATAGCGCTGCAGCGGGTTGTCAATGAGAAAGTCATCGGTTCCATAGGCGGTGACTGACCAAAACGCATTCACAGGAGGCAACTCGCCCGCGTTGAAACGCAAGCGGTAGCGCTGGCTCCCGTTCAACGGATCGCCATTGGAATCCACCTGGGTTTGCGGGTAGATGGCGTCGGCGGGCAAGTTCGCGCCCAACCCAACCATGGCCACCACCGCGCGGATGTTGTAGCTGGTGCCGTACTGGCCCAAGATCATGGGCGGTGTCGACCAACCCCGTACCAGTTCGCGGGGCTTCTTGAGCTCTTGAGCCACCTTCCGGTCGGCCAACCATCGGCCGAGCCCAACGCTTAAACGGTCCAGCACACCCCACTGCGGCGGCTGGCCAGGGGCGACACCGATTCGCGCGAGCTTCAGCAGCATGGGGCCATCCGCCTCAAACGGTGGGTTGTCCACCATGAGTTGAGCGAGCTGGGTAAAAAAGACCTCGGTGCTCATGGCCTGCATCTGCTGCGCAGGCGGCAAGGGTGCAGCGTTGAGTGGGCCGGGCCGCGCCGCAGATGCTGGGTTCGGCGCGCCTGTGGGACTCTCGTCGAGCGGCCGCAACACTAAACCGTCTTGCAGCCGGTGCACCACCGGATAGTCAGAAACGCCATTGGTTTGCGTGCGCCCAATCAACCAAACCAAGCGCGTGGGGGAACGCAGCAGGCTGAATCCATCGGGCACCGAGCCCTGCCAACCGGGTCCCACCAACAAAAATTTGCCGCCCGCAGCACCGGTAAGCCGGGTGCCGGGCGCGGCAAACACGTTGGTCCATGCATCCATGAACGGCATGACTTGGTAGCGCTGATCGTTGGGCGCCATTTCAAACACCCAAGGCCCCTTGGACATGTCAATGAAACCCGATGTGTACAGCGTGTCCACATTAGGCCGCACCACCCCTTTGAAATTGGCATCGGGAAACACACGCACCCGCCGAAGCTGATTTTCAGGGCCCACGGTGACGGCGGCGTGCGCGCGCGTGACCTCCATCACCACCAAGGGGTAGCTAAACACGTAGGCCTCAGCACCCAACACAATGTGCTCAGACTTGGCAAACAACACCGCACCTGCGGCGGTAATCAGTGCCCCCAAGGCAAGCAGGGCATAGCCCCAAGGTTTGACACGGCGGTGCGACGAAGCTGGGCGTGATTCAGTCATGGCTTGGGTGCATTGAGGATGGTTCGAAAGCCGACATGGGTGGTCGCCAGGTCAGTTTCTTGGGGTTGCCGGGCTCCGGGTCGGTAGCGCATGCAGTAGGTGGGTGCGCACAGGAATGAGCCGCCTTTGATCACGTGCTGGGCCGCGTGTGTCGCGCTGGCGCCCCGCGCTGTCTGAACCGATGAAGCCGACAGCCCGCCAGGGTGATCTGACCACGGGTCAGCCGTTAACTCCCAAACGTTGCCCACCATGTCATACAAACCCAGTGCATTGGGTTCGTAGCACCCCACAGGGGCTACGCCCACAAAGCCATCACTGGCTGTGTTGACCACCGGAAAAAAACCCTGCCAAGTATTGGCCTGCTTGGGTTGATCGCGCGATTGCACAGGCTCTGGCCGAGCGCCGCGGGCCGCCCACTCCCATTGCGCCTCAGTGGGCAAGACGCGGCCCTTCCAGCGGGCGTAGGCCCATGCGTCTTCAATGGTGACGCCCACCACCGGATGGCTCCCCCGACCGTCAATACTGGTGCCTGATCCCCCCGGGTGACGCCAGTTGGCACCGGGCACAAATTTCCACCATTGGGTCAGGTCAGCGCCGCCCTGAAGCTCAGCAGGCGCCTTAAAGACGGCCACGCCGGCTTGCAGCATTTCAGGCGATGGGCTTGCCTGCCGGGTGGCGTCCAGCTGGCGCTCCGCGACGGTGATGTAACCAGTAGCGGCGACAAAAACGGCGAATTCCGTGTTGGTGACTTCCGTCCGGTCCATCCAAAAGCCCTCGACTTGAACGCGCCGCAGCGGCATCTCTTCGGCATAGACCCTGTCGCCGATCTCAGCCAGCCCTGCTGGCACCCACACCATGCCCTGATAGGGGTGTTGCGCCGGCAGCGACGGCAGCACGCAAGTCGGGCTTTCTGCGCCTGCGCGCTGCGCCATGCGCTCCGCCGCCAACCACCCAACCAGTGCGGTCATGGCCAGCACACTGGCAGCAAAGATCATCCACCCAGCGCGTTGATTCATGCCTGAGGGCCCGCCCAATTCAAGTGCTCAGCGGTAGCGGTCAGCCGCGCTCGCGCAGCTCGCGGCGCGACAACCTGCCGACCTTGCTCTTGGGCAGCTCTGCTAGAAATTCCACCTCACGCGGCAACTTGGAGGCCGTGAGTTGTTCGCGACAGTGGGCCAGCAATATGACTTCCGTCAGGTCGGGCGCCCTGCGCAGCACAAACAGCTTCACCATTTCGCCTGAATTGGCGCTGGGCTCGCCCACTGTGGCCACCTCCAACAGGCCCGGGTGCATCATGACCACATCCTCGACTTCGTTCGGGTAGAGATTGAAACCCGAAACCAAGATCATGTACTTAAAACGATCGACGATTTTTAGGTAGCCACCCGCCTCCATAACGGCCATATCCCTGGTGCGCAGGAAGCCGTCGCTCGCCATCAGCGCCGCTGTCTCTGCCAGGTTTGCACACTGCGGGTCGTTCAAAAGGCCGCTAAACAGCGTGCTTACCGCTGGCAGACTGGCAAACTTGTACCGAGCGAGTACCTTCACCAAAGCGAGGTTGTTGCGAGGGTCGGCCACCCAAACGTTGACGATGGGGTCTAGCCAGAGGCAACTTGGCTCCACATTGGCAAGCACATTGCGGTGGGTGAGCATGGCCCCTTTGGACACCCCCGTGAGGCCGCCGGTGTATTGCGAGATAGCAATATCCTCAGGCTTGAACTTCGGTGGCTTGAACACAAGGTCGCCCCTGGCCACCAGCATTTGGCGCAAGCGCACGCTGCCTGGACGCGGATAGCTTCGGAGCCACATCTTTTGCACGGCATTCAGATCGTCAACACTGAGGTTTCACGCCGCAGGCGGTTGACTGCCCCCAGAGGCCGCTGCGCTGCACCGCGGGGGGTACGAAACGTAAGCAGCGCGCTGCCAACCCGTCGGCACAAAGGGGCGCCACTGCCCTTGGGGCTGGGCTAAACGGTCGGCCACCACCCACAGCGCAAGTGGACACGCCGCCATGCCCAGGTGGCTCGCGCCGCGCAGTTGGATGCTTTCGCCCTCGGGGCGAGCCGTTTCGACAGAGCAGCGCCATGACACCACCCCGTCTGCTTTGCTGAACACCGATGTGGTTGGCACAGGCGGCTTGATCCGCATGCGGGCCCTTTGCTCAGGCTCTATGTCGTCCACCCGCTCACCTGAAAGCCATTCATATAGCCGCGTGGCATGCGTCGCGCGCAAATGGCCAGCGAATGGGGAGCCCAGGGAGATCACTTGTCGCACGCATTCAGGTTCTAGTTTGGCAAGCTCGCGCGCATACACACCGCCTAAGCTGTGTCCTACGAGCGAGACTGTGCGACCGCTGCGCCGGTGCAGCTCGCGCAGCCGATCGCGCATTGTGGCTTGCAGACCCGCAGGCGCACCGGTGTTGCGACCCTGATCCCATCCCACAGCGTCGTAGCCCACATGACCTAGAAACCGGCGCAGCAATCCTGTGGAGAGATCAGAGGCGCCTAGGCCAGGCAGCACCAGCACCGTGTGCCCGTCACCCCGAGGGGCCAGACGTTGCACCAGACCGTGCGTCACCAGCCCTGCGCTGACCTCCGCCAGCGCCCGCACAGGCTCAGAGACCAGCCACAGCGCGCCTGGAGGGGCCAAGTCTGGCCCGGCAGGCCTCACGCCACCCACGAAATGTTTTGCGAACGACTGGGCGAAAGCCACAGCACGCGAGCTAAAAGGCCTTGCTGACACGAATCTGAAAGAACGAGCCGCTCAGCGCGTTCTTTGACCTCAGGGTGTTCATGTAAGACAGGTTGACGGCAGCGTCCAAACCCGGAATGAGCGTGGTGAAGAACAGCCCCACACCGGTGGAACTGAAGCGATTGGCACCCAAAGTGCCGCCGGAATCGTCAGTGGTCTGACGCACCATCAACACGTGGGGGCCAATGACGCCAATCGGAGATCGATAGGCCGCGGCCAAATCCAGCGCGGCGAAATTACCGCTTTTGATCTGGTTGTCTTTGTTGCGGGTGTTGAAGCCCAGGCTACCCCGTGCGCCCAAGGTCCAGTTCGTCGCAGGGCTGTAGGCCAGCGCGACGCCGGGACGCAGCGTGTAGAAGTTGCCGAACCCGGGGTTGAGCGCGCCAGACGCCGCGGAATACTTGCCAGTGGGCACCGCCAGGGTCAGCCCCGTTACCAGCCTCAAGCGGTCTTGCCGGTAAACCCACGCTGCGGTGAGCTCAGCGTCACCCAAGCCGTCAGTGACCCCACTGGCACCCGCCGACTGCGACGCAAGCCCCGCCTGATAGGCCGTGTCAAATCCTCGTTGCGCACTGGCCTGCGCAGCCGCGGCGGTACCCGCTGGCAAAGGTGGCGTGGTCAGCGCCGGCGACAAGGGCGACAGCGTCGGCGTCGGCCCGCCCAGATTGAGCCGCCGATCCATCCGCGCCACATAGGGCAGGTTGAACACCACCGACAGGCGACCGCCGCCATACATGTCTTCGGTGAGGTAGCCCAAGATAAGGTTCGCATTGGTCTGGGTCTGCCTCAGATCGAAGTTGACCGTGCCGCTGTAGCTGGCTGTGCGAACGGTACCCGCCACTGGCGCCGGGGTGGCGAAATTGCCGCTGGCGCCCTGCTGGCGCGCTTGCCCGCTGCCGTCAGTGACCTTGTCCAGCGAAATTTGCGTGATAGCCAGGCTGCCAAACAAACCCGGCTTGTCTGCGCTGGCCACGATCTCACCGCCCAGGGTGCCGGATAGCGGGAATCGCAGCTTAAAACCCTCTGCCGCCCAACTCGTCGGAACGGCGCCCAGCGCACAAGCCGTCAGCAGGAATTGGCGAAGATGAGCTAGGCGCATGGACGGTCTCCTGATGCTTCAATTTATTTTGACACTATGAGTGTCATATCATGCGACACAAGGCGGAATCGGGGTTTACGCCTGACCTGCCACCACCTCCATCCCGTGCTTTGGCCAAGCCACTGCCAAGATCCAGGCAGGTCAAAATGCGAGCCATGAAAAAGAGCCCCACGATGCGGCCCGCAAGAACACCCGCTGCGGCCAGCCCTCAGATGCAAGCGGCAGATGTCACGCCCGCACCCACTACTGACGGCCGCGTTCACCGCAGTGTGGTGACGCGTAAGAAGATCGTCGATGCGCTCACCGCACTGGTCTACGAAGGCCAGCTGGCACCCACCGCGCAGCAGGTGGCTGCGCGCGCAGATATCGGCCTGCGAACGGTGTTCAGGCACTTTGAGGACATGGATTCGCTGTACCGCGAAATCAGCATGGACCTTGATGCCTTGGTGCAGCCCGTGCTGCAAGTGCGATTGAGCGCCCCGACTTGGCAAGAGCGCCTACTGCAGAGCATTGAGCACCGCGCAGAACTGTTTGACCGCACGGCAGCGATGCATTTGGCGGCGCAAGTGCACCGACACGAATCGGCCTACCTCGCGGACAACGTGATGGACACCGCGCGCCTGCAACGCGAGTTGCTCAAGCGCCTGCTCCCCCAACAAGTCTTGGACAACCCAACCCTGCTCGACGCGCTGGATCTGGTGCTGAGCTTTGAGGCCTGGATTCGACTGCGACGCGAGCAATCCTTGAACTCAGCTCAGGCCCGCGAGGTGATGCGTCTGGGTGTCCAGGCCTTGCTTGCCATGGCAGGACAAGCGCGCTGATGGCACCCCCCAACGCCCACAGATGGGCGAATCTGGCTGACCAAGGGCTTGGCGCTACGCCGGTTTGCGGCGCTGCAGCGAGCGGCGCACCCACACCATGGGCAGCGCCAACAGAAGTACGCCAGCTAGAACGCCCTGTGGCCAGTAGGTGGGAATCCAGTAGTTCATGAAGGTGTTGATCAGCACCTGCCTGACAGGGTTGTAGCCATCGGGCATGGGCAGTACGCCTTGCGCCTTGGCCCAAGTCGCGTACTCGGCTTGCATGGCGGCATAGGCCTGCGGGTGTTCGGCCTGCAAATCTCGGGTCTCGCCGGGGTCAACAGACAGGTCGTACAGCCGCCACTTCCCGTCGCCCACCGGCGGGATGTTCAGCACTAGCTTCAGGTGTCCCTTGAACAAGGCTTTACTGCCCGAGAGCTCATAGCCCACCACTTCATCCGCAGCGCGCACCCGCGCCGCCGGGTCGCTAAGCACCGGGACCAAGCTGCGCCCGGTGAGTGCCTCCACCGGACGCCCCTGATAGCTGCCGCCCGGCGGCGCCACCTGCGCCAGCTCTAGCAAGGTGGGCACGATATCCGTGACGTGAGTCAGCCCATCATGAATGCGGTTGGCTGCGGCCAACCCAG
>JAAFIY010000054.1 GCA_013297985.1 Comamonadaceae bacterium
CAGGGCGCGCACGCCGTGGTCAACGCGCTGCACTTGCAGCACATCTAGCGCGGCCCAGATGTAGGCGGGCGGGCCTTCTTCACCGGCGTGGGCCACCAGGTGCAGGCCCAGTTGGCGGCAGCGGGCAAACACGCGGGCAAATTTTTCGGGCGGGTGGCCCATCTCGGAACTGTCCAAGCCCACACCGATGAAGTGCTGGCGGTAGGGCATGGCGGCTTCTAGCGTCTCAAACGCGGCCTCTTCGCTTAAGTGGCGCAAGAAGCACAAGATGAGGTCGGCGCTTAAGTTGAGCTGTTCAGCGGCGCGGTCGCAGGCACGGCGCAGGCCACGGATGACGGTGCCCATGTCAATGCCGCGTTCGGTGTGGGTTTGGGGGTCAAAAAAGATCTCGGCCCGCAGCACATGGTCGGCACTGGCGCGCTGCAAATAGGCCCAGGCCAGGTCAAAAAAGTCGTCTTCAGTCTGCAGTACCGCCGCACCGGCGTAGTACAGATCCAAAAAGCTTTGCAGGTCTTTGAAGTTGTACGCCGCTTTGAGCGTGCCCACATCGGGCCAGGGCAAGGTGATGCCGTTGCGTGCCGCGAGTTGGAAGGCCAACTCGGGCTCCAGGCTGCCTTCGATGTGGATATGCAGCTCAGCGCGCGGTAGTTGGCGGGTGAAGGTGGCCAGGTCATCACCAGCCAGCGCGGCCACGCGGGGCGGGATGGCAATGGGCGACAGGCGGGCGGTTTCGAAAGGGGCGGCAGCGGTAGTCATACCGCCATTGTGGGGTGGGCAGAAATGAAAAAGGCCACCCGAAGGTGGCCTTTTGCGTGGCGCTGCGAATCACGCAGCGCGCCACAACTGTGCCGTGCTTACTTGCCGCCCGGCACCTTGCCTTCTACACCACGCACATAGCTGGTGATGCCGTGCAAGAAGCCGTCGTCGGCCACTTCGTCTTTGGCCAGGCTGCGCTTGATTTTCTTGGTGGCGTCGGCGGGGTCGGTCACTTCCACCATAAAGGGCTTGCCATCTTGGCCGGTGATCGGGCCCTTCCAGGGGTGGAAGGTGCCGTCGGCCAGGCCTTTTTTGATTTCAGCCACTTTGGCTTTGGTGTCGGCGGGGATGTCTTCGGCCATGGACACCATGTCAATGGCGCCTTCTTTCACGCCCCACCACACGCCGCCGCCGCCTTTCCAGGTGCCGTCCAGCGCTTCTTTGGTGGCCTTGATGTAGTACGGCGCCCAGTTGATGATGGCCGAGCCCAGGTGGGCCTTGGGGCCATAGGCAGTCATGTCGCTGTCCCAGCCAAAGGCACGCTTGCCCATTTTTTCAGCGGTTTGCAGCGCGGCCGATGAATCGGTGTTCTGGAACAAGATGTCAGCGCCGCCGTTAAGCAGCGCGGTGGCAGCTTCAGTCTCTTTGGGCGGATCAAACCACTTGTTGACCCACACCACGCGGGTCTTGATCTTGGGGTTGACCGACTGCGCACCCAGGGTAAAGGTGTTGATGTTGCGGATGACTTCAGGAATTGGAATCGACGCCACGATGCCCAAGGTATTGGTCTTGGTCATGGTGCCTGCAATCACGCCCGCCATGTACGCGCCTTCATAGGTGCGGCTGTCATAGGTACGCATGTTCTCGGCTTGCTTGTAGCCGGTGGCCTGCTCGAACTTCACGTCTTTGTGGTCAGCGGCCACCTTCAACATTGGGTCCATGTAGCCAAAGGTGGTGCCAAAAATCAGCTTGTTGCCCTGGCCCACCATGTCGCGGAACACGCGCTCAGCGTCAGCGGCTTCGGGCACGTTTTCTACAAAGCTGGTCACCACGCGGTCGCCAAATTCTTTCTCAATCGCTTTGCGGCCGGTGTCGTGCGCAAAGGTCCAGCCACCGTCGCCCACCGGGCCCACGTAGGCAAATGCAATCTTCAGGGGATCGGGCTTGGGCGGGGGCGCGGGCGCGGCCACTGGGGCGGGCGCAGGCGCGGGCTCTTCTTTCTTGCCGCAGCCCACCACCAACGCGGTGCTGGCGGTAATGGCGGACAAGGCCGCGAGCTTTATTAACTGACGTTTGCGCTGGTCGGTCATGGATGGACACTCCTGTGGATAGAAACACCAAAAAAAACCCGGGGCCCGCAACTAGCACCCCGCACGAACAAAGCAATTATGAAGAACGGGCGTACCCCAAGCCGCAAGTCACCCCGGCTGAAAGGGCTTGCCCAATGAGGCGGGCATGTTCAGCCGAATCCACTGCGGGTTGCGGCTAATGAGCGCCAGCACCACCACGGTGGCCACATACGGCGCCATGGTCAAAAACTGGCTGGGAATCTGCACCCCGATGCTTTGCAAATGAAACTGCAGCATCGTCACCCCACCAAACAAATAGGCACCCGCCAACACACGCGGCGCGCGCCAGGTGGCAAAGGTGGTCAGCGCCAGGGCAATCCAGCCGTTACCGGCCGTCATGCCTTCAATCCACAGTGGGGTGTAGATGACTGACAAGTACGCCCCCGCCAGCCCCACCAGCGCGCCGCCCACGGCCACACAGGCCAGCCGAATCAAGCGCACGGGGTAGCCCAGCGCGTGCGCGGCCTGGGGCGATTCGCCGATGCTGCGTACCACCAACCCCGCGCGGGTGCGGTCAAAGAACCACACCAGCCAAATCGTCAGGCCAATGGCAAAGTACACCAGCGGGTGTTGCTTGAATAAGGCCGAGCCCAGCAGGGGAATGTCCGCCAACAGCGGAACGGCAAATTCAGGCCGCGAGCCCAGCGTTTCTTGCACATAGCCGGTGCCCGCAAAGGCTGAGAAACCCACGCCAAACAAGCTGAGCGCCAAGCCGGTGGCATAGGGGTTGGTGCCCAGCCAAATCACCAACAAGCCAAACAGCGTGGCAAGCAATGCCCCAGCGGCCATGCCTGCGGCAAAGCCAATCCAGTCATTGCCGGTGTGCACCACGGTGGCAAAGCCCGCCAGGGCGGCGCACAGCATCATGCCTTCGGCGCCCAGGTTAACGATGCCCGCTTTTTCATTGATCAGCAGGCCCAGCGCGGCCAGCGCCAGCACTGTGCCCGCGTTCAGCGTGGCCGCCAGCAACAAAGCATAGGGTTCCATGGTGGGCGGTGCCTGGGGTTAGGTTTTGACCGCGCGCACCCAGCGCAAGCGGTAGTGCATCAGCGTGTCGCAGGCCAAGAGCGCAAACAACAGCAAGCCCTGGAACACCCCGGTGATGGATTTGGGCAGCCCCATGCGGCTTTGCGCCAATTCACCGCCGATGTAGAACATGCTCATCAGCACCGCCGCAAAAGCCATGCCCACTGGGTGCAAGCGCCCCACAAAGGCCACGATGATGGCGGCAAATCCATAGCCTGCAGGCACCGCAGGTGTCAGCTGCCCAATGGGCCCTGCCACCTCCAAAGCGCCCGCTAAACCAGCGGCGCCACCCGATACCAGCAGCGCCGTCCACAAGGCCTTGCGTGAGCTGTAGCCCGCGTACAAAGCCGCCATCGGTGCCTGCCCGCCTACTTGCAGTGCATGGCCCACCTTGAGCCTGAACAGCAGCACCCACAGGGCCACCACTCCTAAGAGCGACACCACCAGCCCCCAGTTCATGCGCGAGCCCTTCATGAAGCGCGGCACCAGCGCCACCTGCTCAAACGGCTTGGTTTGGGGAAAGTTAAAGCCTTGCGGGTTCTTCCAGGGGCCGTAGACCAGGTAGTTCAAGATCATGATGGCCACGTACACCAGCATCAGGCTCACCAAGATTTCGTTGGCATTGAACTTGTCGCGCAGCAGCGCGGTGACGCCACCCCAAAACATACCGCCCACAATGCCCGCCGTCAGCACCAACACCACATAGCCAGCGGGCGAGCTTTTGTCAGCCAGCAGGGCCACGCCCCCAGCAAAGATGGCGCCCATAACAAATTGGCCTTCGGCGCCGATGTTCCAGACGTTTGACCGAAAGCACAGTGCCAAGCCAAGCGCAATCACCAGCAGCGGCACGGCCTTGATGGTGAGTTCACCCAGGGCGTAGCTGCTTTTGATGGGCTCCCAAAAAAACACCATCAAGCCGCGCACCGGGTCTTTGCCCAGCGCCATGAACAGGGCCACGCCCACCAACACCGTCACCAGCAAAGCCAGCAGCGGCGAGGCATAGGTCCACAGCGCCGAAGGCTGGGCGCGTGCCTCAAGCCGCAGCATGCGCGGCCTCCGCAGCTTGGGATTGCTCGGCATCGGGCCACAGCCCGCTCATCCATTCGCCAATGCGCTCCACCGTGGCGTCGGCCCGCGCCAGTGGCGGCGATACGCGGCCACGGGCCATGACCACCATGCGGTCGCTCATCTCAAACAACTCGTCCAGTTCTTCGCTCACCAACAAAACGGCGCAGCCCGCATCGCGCAGCGCCAAGATGGCCGCGCGAATTTGCGCCGCGGCACCCACATCCACGCCCCAAGTGGGTTGCGCGACGATGAACACTTTCGGCGCTGCGTCCACTTCGCGCCCCACGATGAACTTCTGCAAATTGCCCCCCGACAGCGACTGCGCCAGCGCCTGCGGCCCACCGGCCTTCACGCCATAGCGCGCAATGAGCGCTGCCGCCTGTTGGCGCAAAACGCCCAAGCGCAGCCAGCCCAGTCGGCCCACGCCTTCGCTGCGGGTGAGCAGCAAGTTATGCGACAGCGGCAGGCCGGGCACAGCACCGCGGCCCAAGCGTTCTTCGGGCACAAAGTGAAGGCCCAAAGCGCGGCGCTGAGCGGGCCCCGCACGGCCTACGGGCTGGCCCAGCAGCGTGACCGCGCCTGGCGCGGCACGGGTGTCTTCGCCCGACAAAGCGCGCAGCAATTGCGCCTGCCCGTTGCCTGAGACGCCCGCCAGCCCCAGCACTTCGCCCGCATGCAGCGTTAAATCGACACCTGCCAGATCCACGCCAAAAGGCTCATCGCGCGGCAGGGTCAGATCACGCACCACCAGCGCGGGCTGGCCTGCGGTTTGGGCGCGGTGCTCAAGCGCTGGGGGCTCAGCGCCAATCATCAAGCGGCTGAGCGTGGCATTGGTTTCTTGGCGCGGGTCACACACCCCGGTAACACGGCCACCGCGCAGCACCGTGCAGGCCGTGCAGAGTTCACGAATTTCATGCAGCTTGTGGCTGATGTACAGCAGGCTGCAACCCTGCGCAGCTAGTTTGCGCAGCACCTCAAACAAACGCTGCACCGCTTGCGGGGTGAGCACGCTGGTCGGTTCGTCCAGGATGAGCACGCGGGGTTTGCCCAACAGGGCGCGCAGGATTTCCACCCGCTGCATCTCCCCCACGCTCAGGGTGTGCACCGGGCGCTGGGGGTCGACGTCCAGCCCATATTGCTGGGCGGTGTCTTGCAAGCGCTGCGCCACTTGGGCCAGCGACTCGCTGCGGTCCAGGCCCAGCCACACGTTTTCGGCCACGCTCAGGGTGTCAAACAGGCTGAAGTGCTGAAACACCATCGCAATGCCCAAGGCACGCGCCTGCTGCGGGTTGCGAATCGCCACCTGTTGGCCGTCTACCCGCACCTCGCCCGCATCAGGCTTGACCGCGCCGTAGATGATCTTCATCAGCGTGGATTTGCCCGCGCCGTTTTCACCCAAGACCGCGTGGACTTCGCCGGGCTGCACTGCCAACGAAATGGCGTCGTTGGCCAGCACCGCCGGATAGCGCTTGGTGATGCCCGACAGCTCTAGCCGGGGTACAGAAGAAGATGACGCCATGAAAAGAGTAAATCGCCCAAGGCCGCCGCGGGCCGCGAATCAGCCCGCGTGAGCCACCGGGCGCGTGACTTGCATGTCCGCAACAATAGCAGCCTCAGTGCCTGTGTGGCTGCGCGGTCCAGTCGGTTTTTGAGCTTGAACGAGTCCTACCCTTCGCTGACAGTTGATCGCCCGACCCGTGCAAAACCTGCCCACGCCCCCCAACTGGCTTGCCCTTCATTTGCCTTCATGACTGCGCCTAACCCTACCCAACCCCTGCGCTTTGTGCGCCGCGCGAAAGTGGTTCAGGTCGACCACGTGCCCGCGGATCGCACCTTGCTGGATCTGCTGCGCGAAGACTTGCACCAATGCGGCACCAAAGAAGGCTGCGGCTCGGGCGACTGTGGTGCATGCGTGGTGGTCACGGGTGAGGCAGACGCCCACGCGCCGGGCGGCGTCAAGCTGCGGGCGGTGAACAGCTGTATCCGGCTGGCGCACTCGGTTAACGGTCTCGCGCTGTGGACGGTCGAAGACCTCGGGCTTGATCCGCTCTTGCAAGGCAGCCAGCCGCGCACGAGCCCGGCGGCCCAGCTGGCCCATCCCGCCCAACAAGCCATGGTGGACGCCCATGGCAGCCAGTGCGGCTTTTGCACCCCCGGCTTTGTCATGAGCCTGTTTGCCCTGTATCACCAAGGCCCCGCGCAACCCACCCGGCACCAGGCGCAACAGGCGCTGTCGGGCAACCTGTGCCGCTGCACGGGGTACCGGCCCATCGTGCAGGCCGCTTGCGCCATGCACCAGCAACCCAAGGTGTCGATGGACAGTACGCGACTGCTACAACTTTTAGAGCAGCTTCGGCATTTAAATAGGGCGGATCAGGCCGATTCGGCTCATGGTTCTGCCTATCAGGCGCCCACCGATCTGCCCGCGCTGTTAGCCGCCCGCGCTGCGGCGCCGCAGGCCCTCGTGGTGGCAGGCACCACCGATGTGGGCTTGTGGATCAGCAAGCAGCTCAAGACGTATCAGGCGGTGCTTGACATCACACGCTGCCAGCCGTTACAGCAAATTCAATCCTCTTCCGGCGGCCTGCGCATCGGGGCCGCTGTGCCGCTGCAAGAAGCCTATGCCGCGCTGGTGGCGCAGCGCCCCCAGCTGGCGGCCTATGCCGATCGGTTTGCGGGCCTACCGGTGCGCCAATCGGGCACGCTGGGGGGCAATGTGGCCAATGGCTCTCCTATTGGCGACTCTATGCCGCTGCTGATTGCGCTGAACGCCACCGTCACTCTGATGGCGTGGCGCGACGGGCAAGCGGTGGCGCGCACGATGGCGCTGGAGTCGATGTACCTGGGCTACCGAAAAACCGTACTGGCGCCCGACGAATTGCTCACCCACATCGACATCCCCGCTCCTGCGCCCGCAGAGTTCAGCCGGGCCTACAAGGTCAGCAAACGGTTTGAAGATGACATCAGCGCGGTGGCGTTGGCGCTGTGCCTCGAGCTTGACGCTCTGGGCACCGTGTGCGCGGCCCGCATCGGCGCAGGCGGTGTGGCTGCCACGCCTGCCCGCGCCAGCGCCAGCGAAAGCGCGCTCATTGGCAAGTCTTGGTCATTGGCCACGGCGCGCGCGCTGGGCGAAGCTCTGGCCGCTGAGTTTTCGCCCCTGTCCGACCTGCGGGCCAGTGCCGACTACCGGCGCCACCTGCTGCGCACCTTGCCTGAAAGGCTTTGGCATGAATGGCAAGCCCAGCAACAGGGGCGGCCCACGCCGCTGGCCTTAGAAGCAGCCGACGCCCGCACCCTGGGCGCCGCGCTGCCCGCCTGGGGAGACGCCGCATGAACGCGCCCGACAAACCCCTATGGGCCGCGTCACCCGCCGCTGGTCAGAGCGTGCCGCATGAAAGCGCCGCCGCCCAAGTGGCAGGCGCAGCCCGCTATATCGACGACTTGCTAGAGCCCCAAGGCCTGCTGCACGCCGCCCCCATTACCAGCCCGGTGGCACACGGCCGCTTGCAAGGCATCGATGCCAGCGCCGCGCTGGCCACGCCCGGCGTGGTTCGCGTGGTGCTGGCCGCTGACATTCCGGGTGACCCCATCCTGGCCGCCTTTGCGCACGACGAACCCATCTTGGCCCGTGACACGGTGCAGCACCTGGGCCAGGTGGTGGGCTTGGTGGTGGCCCGCAGCGCCCAGCAAGCCCGTCGCGCTGCCCGAGCGGTAAAGGTGCTGGTGCAGGCGCTGCCCCCGGTGCTGGACGTGCGCACCGCCCACGCCCAGGCCAGCTATGTGCTGCCGCCCGTTACCGTGGCGCGCGGCGATGCGGCTGGCGCGCTGGCGCGGGCGCCGCAGCGCGTCAGCGGCAGTGTGGAAATGGGTGGCCAAGAGCACTTTTACTTGGAAGGCCAAGTGGCTCTGGCCCTGCCGCAAGAGCAAGACCAGTGGGTGGTGCACAGCAGCACCCAGCACCCCGGCGAAGTGCAGCACTGGGTGGCGCATGCCTTGGCTATTCCCAGCGCCGCGGTGCGAGTGGAATGCCGCCGCATGGGTGGCGGCTTTGGCGGCAAAGAAACCCAGGCTGGGCATGTCGCGGTGTGGGCGGCGCTGGCGGCCCATGTGGTGGGGGCGCCTGTCAAGCTGCGGCTAGAGCGCGAGGACGACTTTCGCATCACCGGCAAACGCCACCCCTTTGTGGTGGACTACGAAGCGGGCTTTGATGCTGCGGGCCGCCTGTGCGGTTTACAGGTGGTGATGCTGGTGAACTGCGGTTTTAGCGCTGATTTGTCGGGCCCGGTGGCCGACCGCGCGGTGTTCCATTGCGATAACGCCTATCACTTGGCCGACGTGCGCATTGAGTCGTATCGCTGCAAAACCCACATGCAAAGCCACACGGCTTTTCGCGGCTTTGGCGGGCCGCAGGGCATGGTGGTGATCGAAACAATCATGGGCGAAATCGCCCGGCACCTGGGGCTTGATGCGCTGGCCGTGCGCCGCGCCAATTTGTATGGCCCCGCGCCGCGCAACGTCACCCACTATCAGATGGAGGTAGAAGACAACATTCTCCACCCTTTGCTATCAGAATTAGAGCACTCTAGCGCGTATCAAAGCCGCAGGCAGCAGATCGATGTCTGGAACGCTGCACACCCCACCTTAAAGCGCGGCCTGGCCATCACGCCGGTGAAGTTCGGCATCAGCTTTACTGCCACGCTGTTCAACCAAGCCGGTGCGCTGGTACATGTGTACACCGACGGCAGCGTGCAGGTAAACCACGGCGGCACCGAAATGGGCCAGGGGCTCAACACCAAAGTGGCGCAGATCGTGGCCGATGAACTCGGCGTGGGCTTGGGGCAAGTCAAGGTCACCGCAGCCGACACCAGCAAAGTGCCCAACGCCAGCGCCACCGCCGCATCGGCAGGCACAGATTTAAACGGCCGCGCCGCCCAATTTGCAGCCCGCAATGTGCGCGACAACCTGGCGGCGTTCGTGTCGGGCCAAGACGCCTGCGGCGCGGGCGCGGTGCGCTTTGAAGGCGGGCAAATCATCTCGCCCAGCCGCAGCCGTGCGTTTGCTGAGGTGGTGCGTGATGCGTATGCCAACCGCATTCAGTTGTGGAGCGACGGCTTTTATCGCACGCCCAAAATCCACTACGACAAAACCACGCTCACCGGGCGGCCGTTTTTCTACTTTGCCTATGGCGCGGCGTGCACCGAAGTGGCCATTGACACCCTCACCGGTGAAGCGCGCGTGTTGGCGGTCGACATCCTGCATGACGTGGGCCGCAGCATCAACCCAGCGCTAGACGTGGGGCAGATTGAAGGCGGCTTTGTGCAAGGCATGGGCTGGCTCACCACCGAAGAACTGGTGTGGTCCGCCGACGGCCGCTTGGCCAGCTTTGGGCCCAGCACCTACAAAATCCCCACCGCTGCGGATGTGCCTGAACACTTGGTGGTGAAGCTTTGGCCTGAAGCCAATCGCGAAGAAACGGTGTTTCGGTCCAAAGCCGTGGGCGAGCCGCCCTTTATGCTGGCCATCAGCGTGTTAGAGGCCTTGCGCGACGCGGTGGCGCGGGCAAGGCGCCACGCAGGGCATGCGAGCACCTCTGTGCATCTGGATGCGCCCGCCACGCCCGAGCGGGTGGTGCAGGCCCTGCAACGCAGCTAGGGCCCGGCGCTTTGGGCACTGCGGCGATCGGCCGGGTGTATCAGCCGCTTGTGTCAGCTGGGTGTGTCCGCCGCGTGTCACACCGGGGGTGTTAGTGGCGCGCAGCGTTCGCTCGGTGCAACGGCACTACGTTGTCTGCCGCAAGGGCAATGCGGCCTGCCACCTCCACCCGATCCCGGCCGCCCGCCTTGGCTTTGTAGCAGGCCATATCGGCCGCATGCAGCATGGCCGATGCAGTGGCAAAGCCGTCGTCACCTACGACCACGCCCACGCTCGCCGATACCTGAAACTGTCGCCCGCCAAAGCTCAGTTGCAGCCCGCGCACCGCGCCACAAATGCGTTCAGCCAAAGACTGCGCACGTTCGAGGGAACAGCCCGGCAGCAGCACCGCGAACTCATCCCCACCTAGCCGCGCCACCGTGTCGGCAGAGCGCACCTGCGACGCCAAAGCCCGCGCGATTTGCTTCAGGGCTTCATCGCCCGCCGCATGGCCAGCGGTGTCGTTGATGGGTTTGAAGTGGTCCAGATCGACAAACATCAAGGCCACCTCAGCACCCGTGCGCTTGGCCAGGGCGTCGGTCAGGCGCGCTTCAAACTCGCGCCGGTTGACCAACTCAGTCAGCGAATCGTGGGTGGCGCTCCATGACAGTTGAGTGCGCGCCTCGCGGTCCGCGGTGACGTCGCTCACGATCCAGATCTGGCCCTGCGCTGCGTCAGCCGGGTCAAGCGAGCGGCCGACCAACTGCGCCCAAAACACGCTGCCATCGGCCCGGCGCAAGCTGGCTTCCCCTTCAAACTGGCCGGTTTCTCTCAGTGCACGGCCGATTTCCGCCAAAGGCAAATCACCTTCTCCCGCCCGGTTGGCGCTGGCCGCAAAGCGCGCCAAGCGCCGCCCCACCAGCGCCGCCTGTGGGTAGCCCAGCAACTTGGTCATGTGGGCGCTGACCAGTTCAAACCGGCCATGGCGCAAGACGACGATACCTACCGAGGCGTGGTCCAGGATGGCCTGCATCTCGCCCAGCAAACGCCGCTCAGACTGCCGGTGCGCGGCCCGGTCGCGCGTGACACGCTGAAACACCCGTACCAAATCCCCAATCTCACCTGCCGCTTTGGGCCAATTGGCTTGCTGTTCACCTTCGCCCGACAGCAGCACCTCGGCCCGATTGCGCAACAGAGTCAGAGGCCGCAGAGTCCAGATCACCAACAGCGCCGCCAGCAAAGCCGCCAAGCCCACGATCAGCCCGACGATCAACCAGGCCCGGCGCTGCACCTTGCCGAGCAGGCCGAAAGCGTAGTCGGTCGAGGTGATGCGGCCCACCATCCACTGCGCCGAAGGCACTCCCGCCATGGCCACAATGAAATCATCAGTGGCGCGCCCAAGTCCTTCAATGGCCGTGGTGCTGCCATTGAGCTGCCACTCGGCGTACACCGGTCCCAAACCGGGCTCGGCCAAGGCGGGCTTGAGCACGCGCGTGACATCCGACGAAGTCAGGAGATTGCCGTTTGAGTCCACCACGACGACACCGGTGGAAAACTGCCCCAAGGCGGTGAATGCGCTGGACAGCAGGTGCGGGGAATGCAGCGCCACCGTGCCGCCAATCACGCCATAGGGACCATGGGTGTCCACCAGGGGTTGAGTAAACGTCAACACCACCGGGCTCAGCATGGGTTCGCCCGACCAACGCCCGGGCGATACCGTGGGGATCAGCTTCTCAGCAGCCGACCTGAAGTAGGGCTGCTGAGCCAAGTCCTTGGGTAAATCAACGGGCCCACTGCGGCTAAGCGATGCCAGCGGGGTGCCGTCCAGCGAGGCCACCCAAACCGAGTCAAACACCTGTCGCGTCGCGGGGCGTGACATCAACACTGCTTCAACCGCCGGGGCGTTGCTCATCATGCCCACATTGAAATCGTCGCCCAGCACACGGAGCTGGCCGCGCAGATGCTCCACCCTGCCATTGAGCATGTCAGCCACCAGCTCGACTTCATCGGCCTGCTTTTGAGCAAACAGCCGCCCGGTGACTGCAATGTTTTCGTGGGTCAGATAGACCGTGGCTACACCACCGCTGACCAGCGCGGCGGCCATCGCTACCAACACCACACGCAGCTTGAGCGTGCCTAGCACCTGGCGCCACCACCCGGGGCGCGCGCTGGCGCCCGATGTCGGGGACGTGTGGGTGGACATAACTTCGTATTGTCACGCGGGGCTGCTTTGCATTCAAGTCGGATATTCATCGGCCAGCGGCACCATATGGGTGCGCAGCCACAGGTGGCCCGGATCGCGCTCGGCCCGGGGGCTCCAATGCGCAGCCACCGTCAGCCCGGCCAGCGCCAGCGCCGCGCTGCCGCGTGGCCAGGGCAAGACGGCATAAGCGGCCGCAGAATCAGTTGGCCCCGCAGTGCCCGCGCCTTTGCGGCCACGCGCTGCACGGCGCAGGCGGCGCACGGTGGCTGATGCGAGCTGGGGCGCCTCGCCGTCGGCCCACAAAGCCACCACCTGTTGGGGCACCACCACCGCCAATTCGCTTTGCCGCACCAAGGCCGGCAGCACCATGAAGTGTTCGGTGTTCAAGCGCACTTGGCCCTCGAGCCGGGCCACGCGCATCAGTTCCATGGCATGGCGGTGCGAACGCACAGCCGCATAGTGCAAGCCGCCTAACAGGGACTCGCAAGCTGCGTCATCGCTCCGGCGCCATGCCGCGCGGTAGGGGCGCACCACCGGGTGCGTGGCGCTCACCGCCACCCCATACTGGTCGCGTAAAAGCACCTGTTGGTGGGTGTCTTGCAGCTCCGGGAAGTAGCCCACCGCCAGATCCAACCGCCCGCTGTGCAGCGCCTGGGCAATCTGCGCCACCGGCAGCGACTGCACCTGTAGCTGCACGCCAGGGGCATGGGCCTGCAGCAGCGCCATCAAGCGCGGCAAAAAGCGCACCTCGCCCAGATCGCTCAAGTGCACCTGAAAGCGCCGCTGCGAGCTGCGCGGGTCAAAGCCCGCCGGGTCAGCCAAAGTGTGGCGCAGCAGCGCCAGCGCTGCACCCACGCCCACCGCCAGCACCTGCGCCCGTGGGGTGGGGCGCACGCCGTTGCCTGCGCGTTCAAACAGCGCATCGCGCCAATGCAAGCGCAAGCGTGCAAGGCCTTGGCTGGCAGCAGGTTGGCTCAAGCCCAGTTCATCGGCTGCGCGGCTGACGCTGCCGAGCCGGTGCACCGCATCAAACAAGCGCAGCAGATTTAAGTCGAGGCGCAGCCAATCGTCGGGCCCGTCCAAGGCCAAACCAGATGAAGGGTTTGCGGTCATGCATACAGCTTATGACAACTAGCACCGCTAGGCCCTAGACGAGGCGCTGGCCCGCCCCAAGAATGGGCGCATGGAAGTTTCATTTGCGACCGAGATCGAATCCCTGCGCCTGGGCCAAGGCGACACCTTTCATGGCGAAGGCATCTTGGCCATTACTAAGGCGCTGCTGCAGTCGGGTGTGAGCTACGTGGGCGGCTACCAGGGCGCGCCGGTATCGCACCTGCTGGATGTGATGGTGCAAGCCAAGCCTTATCTCGACACGCTGGGTGTGCATGTCGAAGCCTGCGCCAATGAGGCATCTGCTGCGGCCATGCTGGGTGCCAGCATCCACTACCCGCTGCGCGGCGCGGTGACCTGGAAGAGCATTGTCGGCACCAATGTGGCGGCCGATGCCTTAAGCAATCTGGCGTCGCCCGGGGTGGTAGGCGGCACCCTGGTGGTGGTGGGCGAAGACTATGGCGAGGGCGCCAGCGTCATCCAAGAGCGCACCCACGCCTATGCCCTCAAAAGCGGTATGTGCCTGTTAGACCCCCGCCCCAACTTGCAGCGCATGGTGGACATGGTGGAGCATGGGTTTGCTTTGTCAGAAGCGTCCAACATGCCGGTGCTGCTGGACTTGCGCATTCGCGCCTGCCACGTGCGCGGGAGCTTTGTGGCGCGTGACAACCGCAAGCCCGCCATCAGCAACCAGGCGCTGCTCAACGAGCCGGCGGTGTTTGACTACATGAAGCTGTCGCATCCACCCGTCACCTTCCGGCATGAAAAGCTCAAGCATGAGCAGCGCATTCCCGCCGCGCGGCGCTACATCGTCGAGCACAGCCTGAACGAGCTGATGCCCGCCAGCGGCGCAGATGCCACCGAGCGCATTGGCCTGATCTTGCAAGGCGGGCTCTACAACACGCTCATTCGCACCCTGCAGCAGTTCGGTTTGGCCGATGCGTTTGGGGCCACGCGGCTGCCGATGTTGGTGCTCAACGTGGTGAGCCCGCTGGTGCCTGAGCAGATCAAAAATTTCTGCCAAGGCAAAGACGCGGTGCTGCTGTTGGAAGAAGGCCAGCCCGACTACATCGAGCAAGAAATTGCCACCCTGCTGCGCCGCGCCGACATCCAAACCCCGCTGCATGGCAAAGACATGCTGCCCATGGGCGGCGAATACACCGCCGAGGTAATGGCGCAGGGTTTGCTATCTTTTTTGAAGCGATACGCGCCCGATTTATCTGCCCAAGAGGCCGATTGGCTGCAAACCAACACGCAGCGCCGCCAAGCTGTGGCAGCCACGGTGGGCGACGCATTGGGCAGCGCCGCGCTGCCCGCCCGGCCCCCTGGTTTTTGCATCGGCTGCCCCGAGCGCCCGGTGTTCAGCGCCCTCAAACTGGCGCAGGCGCAAGTGGGTGATTTGCATGTGTCGGCTGACATTGGCTGCCACGCCTTTGCCACCTTTGAGCCCTTCTCCATGGGCCACAGCATCTTGGGCTACGGCATGAGCCTGGCCAGCCGCGCGGGCTTGTCGCCGCTGATGGCGCGGCGGCCCTTGGCCATCATGGGCGACGGGGGTTTTTGGCACAACGGGCTGCTGACGGGTGTGCAAAGCGCGCTGTTCAATGGCGACGACGCGGTGCTGTTGATCTTCAAGAACGGCTACACATCAGCCACCGGCACCCAAGACATCATCAGCACGCCTGCCGACGCGGCCAAGGCGCTGGCAGCTGACAAACAAGCCAGCGTGGTGCACACCAACCAAACCATTGAGCGCACCCTGCAAGGCCTGGGCGTGCAGTGGATGCGCACGGTGCACACCTATGAAGTGGCCCACATGCGCGAGGTGCTGGTAGAAGCCTTCAGCACCGAGTTTGCAGGCCTGAAAGTCATCGTGGCCGAAGGCGAATGCCAGCTTGAGCGCCAGCGGCGCATCAAGCCCTGGATAGCCAGCCTGCTCAAAACCGGCCAGCGGGTGGTGCGGGTGAAGTACGGCGTCGATGAAGACGTCTGCAACGGCGACCACGCCTGCATTCGTCTAAGCGGCTGCCCCACCCTCACCCTTAAAGACAACCCCGACCCGCTGAAGGTAGACCCAGTGGCCACCGTCATTGACGGCTGCGTGGGCTGCGGCCTGTGCGGTGAAAACGCCCACGCCGCCACCTTGTGCCCCAGCTTTTATCGGGCCGAAGTGGTGCAGCACCCGCGCTGGCATGAACGCCTGCGCGCCGCCCTGGGCGCGCCGCTGCGCCGCTGGCTGCAACCCGCTTGATGCCGCGCACCATGACTTCGTTGAACCAAACCCAACCCATCACCCTGCTGGTCTGCGCCCTGGGCGGCGAAGGTGGCGGCGTGCTCACCGATTGGGTGGTGCGCGCCGCGCAACGGGCTGGGCTGCCTGTGCAGGCCACCAGCATTCCTGGCGTGGCGCAGCGCACTGGGGCCACCACCTATTACCTTGAGGTGTTTCCGCAGGTGTTGCCCGCCGGTGCACCGCAGCCGGTGTTAAGCCTGAACCCGCTGGCTGGCCGGCTCGACGTGCTGCTGTCGTCTGAACTGCTGGAAACCGCGCGCCAGATTGCCAACGGCCTGCCCAGCGCCCAGCGCACCCTGGTTTTGACCAGCGCCGCGCGCACCTACACCACCAGCGAGCGCATGGCGCTGGGCGACGGCCGCGTGGACAGCGCCGCGCTGGTGCGGCTGGTGCGCGAGCACAGCCGCGCCCACCATGTGCTGGACATGGGCGCGCTGGCGCAGCAAAGCGGCACGGTGGTCAGCGCGGTGTTGCTGGGGGCCTTGGCCGCCAGCGGTGTGCTGCCCATCGCCCGCGAGCACTTTGAAGCCGCCATTGGCAGCGAAGGCGCCAGCGCCGCCGCCAGCCGCCGCGGTTTTGTGGCCGCCTGGGACGCCATCACCCAACAGCGCCACCAGGCGCAGTTTGTGCAGGCGGTGCTCACCGGCCCCACGCCATCCACAGCTACGCCAGCCGCGCCGTGGCATCAGCAAAACGCTGCCGCTAGCGCGCTGTGGCAACGCGCCCACAGTCAGTTTGCGCCCGATGTGCACGACACCCTGTCGCTGGCGCTGCCTAGGCTCATTGAATGGCAAAACGCCGCCTACGCGGGTCGGTATCTGGACCGGCTGCATACCGTGGCGCAGGCCGAGCAGGCCGCCGACCCCGGCGCCCAACACCGCCACAGCATCACCCGCGAAATGGCTCGCTGGCTGGCGCTGTGGATGGCCTTTGACGACGTGGTGCGCGTGGCTGACCTCAAAAGCCGCGCCAGCCGAGCTGAGCGGGTTCGCGCTGAAGTCAAAGCCAAGGCGGGCGATGTAGTCAAGCTGTATGACCACTTCAAGCCCGGCGTGCCCGAGTTGGCCGGGCTGCTGCCGCAAGCGCTGGCGCAACCGCTGCTGCGCTGGGACCGTGCTCGCGCCGGCCGCGGCCAAGCCCCTTGGGGCATGCCTCTGAAGGTGGCCAGCCACAGCACCTGGGGCCTGCTGGCGCTGCGCGGCATGGCCGCCCTGAAATGGCTGCGCCCGCAAGGCCAGCGCTTTGCCGCTGAACAAGCCCTTATCGATCGCTGGCTGGCCGCCGTGGTGCAAGGCACCCAGCGCGGCTGGGGCCTGGGCCATGAACTGGCCTTGTGTGGCCGCCTCATCAAAGGCTACGGCAGCACCAATGAACGCGGCAAAGAAACCCTGCTGCACCTCATCGACCATCTGGCGCTGGACACCCGCCGCACGCTGGCCGACGTCACCACCGCAGTGCAGGCTGCCCGCATCGCCGCCCTGAAAGACGAAGCCGGGCGCGCATTTGATGCCGCATTGGTGCAGCATGGAGCCCCGCCGCGACCGCTGCGCGCCCAGCCCATTCGGCTGGTGCGCCGCGCGGCCGGTGCACCGCATGGACACCCCCCAAAAAGAACGGAGACATCGCCATGACGCCCCACCCATTCGCACCCCCCATACCCCGCCGCCGCGCGCTGGCCCTGGCCGTGGGCAGCGCCGCCGCGCTGGCGCTGCCGCACGCCTGGGCGCAGGCCTGGCCCAGCCGCCCCGTGCGCATGATCGTGGGCTTTCCGCCCGGTGGCGCGGCCGACACCGTGGCCCGCGCCGTGCAGCAGCCCTTGCAAGACGCGCTAGGCCAGCCGGTGGTGGTGGAGAACCGCCCCGGTGCCAACGGCAACATCGCAGGCGATGCGGTGGCCAAATCCGCGCCTGACGGCTACACCTTGTTGATGGGCGCGGGCAGCACCATTTCGGTCAACCCGCATCTGTATGCCCGCATGCCGTTTGACCCCAACCGCGATCTGATTGCGGTGGCATCTGCCGCGCGGCTGCTGCTGTTTTTGGAAACCAACCCCAAGGTGGCCGCCAACACGGTGCAAGAGTTCGTGGCCCACCTGCGGGCCAATCCCGGCCGCTTAAGCTTTGGTTCACCCGGCAACGGCAGTTCACCGCATTTGGCCGGTGAATTGATGAAGTCGCAGCTCAGCCTGTTTGCCACCCACATCCCGTACCGAGGCGCCGCCCCGGCAATGACCGACCTGCTGGCTGGGCAAATTGACTTCATGTTTGACCCTGGCGTGGGCATACCGCACGTGCGCGCCGGGCGGCTGAAGATGCTGGCGGTGGGCAGCCCCACCCGGTCGCCGCAGTTTCCTGATGTGCCCACCATGGCCGAATCCGTCGCCCCTGGTTTTGACACCGACACGCTGTTTGGCTTTTATCTGCCGGGCGGCACACCCGCGCCGGTGGTGAGCCGCTTTAACACCGAGATCAGCCGCATCGTGCGCGGCCCCGCTGCCGAGCGCATTGCCAGCATTGGCGCGGTGCCGGTGGCCATGGCGCCCAATGAGTTCAATGACCGCATCAAGGGCGATTCAGAGCGCTTTGGCAAGCTGATTCGTGAACGCAAGATTGCCCCAGATTGACCCCCCACCCAGTATTCCCGCATGAGCAAAACAGTGGTCTACACCCAGCGGGTGGAGTTCGGTGATTGCGACCCAGCCCGCATCGTGTGGTTTCCCAACTTCTTCCGCTGGATTGATGCCGCGTCGCGCCACTTTTTTGTGCAGTGCGGCGTGCCGCCCTGGCATGAGACCGAGGCCACCCACGGCATCATCGGCACACCCTTGGTGGACACGCATTGCAAGTTCATCGCCACTGCAAGCTATGGCGATGTGTTGAACATTGAAGTGAGCGTGGCTGAGTGGCGGGGCAAGAGCTTTGTGCAGCGTTACCGCATCACGCGCGACGACGGCAACGGTGCCGACGGCGGTCCCACGCTGATCTTGACTTGTGATGAGGTGCGCATTTTTGCGGCGCGCAAGGCTGAGGGTGGGATTCGGGCTTTGGCGATTCCGGGGGATATTCAGGCGCTTTGCAGTTCATAAGCGGCCTTGTGGGCGAACTGGTCGCTGATTGGGGCTTGAATTGCGTGGGCGACGAACTTCCGCACGTGGTGTGCGGCAGGGCCTTGGGGGCTTAAGGGATCGCCGGTTTGGCCGCATACGGCCAAACTGCCCTGCGGTACTCGCGATCACAGGCCGCCGCAGAACTCGCCTGACGGCTCAAACAGCTGCGGCGGACGGCTTCGCCGCAACCTGTGCTCCCTGCGTTCCTCGGCGGCATCCATGCGCCCCCAAGGCCCTGTCGCACACCACGAGCTAGGCGGTGCAGCACCCCCGGTTCGACGGCAGTGACGAAGCGCAGCAGTCGAGTGGGTGGCCCGCTGACGAAGGTAAAGGGGGAGGAGAGTCCAGTGGACTCTCCGGAGGACACGCAGTCAGCGGGCTGCCCGCTCGGCTGTTGCGCTTCTGGGCAGAGCGCCCATACTAAGCACCCCCAAAAACCTCAACACGAAAACAGCCTCTACCACCCTAAAAAACTGCCTAAGCAGCTACAAAATCAATAGCGCCCTGAAATCATTCACATTGGTGTGCGTAGGCCCGGTCACACACAAATCACCCAGCTTTTCAAAACAGGTAAACGCATCGTTGCCATGCAAGTGCCGCGCCACCGGCACGCCTGCCGCATCAGCGCGCGCCAAGGTGTCGGGCGTCACGAAGGCGCCGGCGTTGTGCTCCACCCCGTCAATGCCGTCGGTGTCTGCCGCCAGCGCCCACACGCCGGTCTGGCCTTGCAGCGCCTGCGCCAGGCCTAGACAAAACTCACCGGCCCGCCCGCCACGCCCCTTGGGCTGGCCGGGGGCGCGGGGCCGCACCGTCACCGTGGTTTCACCGCCGGACAAGATCACACACGGTGCCGTGAAGGCGCCACGCCGGTGGGCCACCGCGCGAGCCAACGCGGCGTGCATGCTGCCGATGTCGCGGCTTTCGCCTTCGATTTCGTCGCTCAGGATGTGCGCTGGGATGCCCACTGATCGCGCCGCATCGGCGGCCGCTTGCAGTGACTGCTGCGGCGTGGCAATGATGTGCGTGCTGTGGCGCTGCCACATCTCGCCTCCGGGCTTGGGGCTTTCTAAATCGCCGCGCTGCAAGGCCGCGCACACTGCATCAGGCACCGGCAGGTTCAGACGCTGGATGATGGCCAGCGCATCGGCGCAGGTGCTGCTGTCGGGCACGGTGGGGCCGCTGGCGATTGCCTCGGGGTCATCACCCGGCACATCGCTGATCAAAAGCGTCAGCACCTGCGCCGCGCCGCAGGCTGCCGCCAGCCGACCGCCCTTGATGCGGCTTAAGTGCTTACGCACGCAGTTCATGTCGGCGATGGGCGCGCCGCTCATCAGCAGCGCTTGGTTGATGGCTTGCTTGTCGGCCAGCGTCAGGCCTTCACACGGCAAGGTGAGCAAGGCTGAGCCGCCGCCTGAAACGAGGCACAGCGCCAAGTCATCCGCAGTCAGCGATTGCGCCAGCGCCAGCATGCGCTGCGCCGCGTTGAGCCCTGCGGCGTCGGGCACCGGATGAGCCGCTTCCAACACTTCGATGCGCGGCGCCACGCCAGGCGGGCGCGGCGGCGTGTGGTGGTAGCGGGTGACCACCAGGCCGCTCAGGGGCGCGTCAGTCGGCCACAAGGCTTCAACCGCTTGCGCCATGGCGCCCGCCGCCTTGCCCGCGCCCAACACCACCGTGCGCCCCGGGGGTGGCGCGGGCAGGTAAGGCGCGGTGTTGTGCAGCGGCAGTGCGCGCTTCACCGCATGGGCATACAGCGCAGCCAGAAAGCCACGCGGGTCGGCGTGGGGCGACGGCACGGGGGCCGTGGTGAGGGTGTGCAAATCCAACATGGCGCCTGCATTGTGCGTGCGTTGATTCAGGCCACACTTGCGGCCCATGACTACCTTGTTGATTGACCGCGTCGCCCACCTGGCCACGATGGACGACGCGCACACCGAAATCTCCGACGCGGCGCTGCTGGTGCGCAACGGCTTCATCGCTTGGCTGGGGCCCCGCACCGAGCTGCCCGCGCCGCTGCGTGACCAGGCCACGCAAACCATTGACGCATCCCACTGCGTGGCCATACCGGGTTTGGTCAACACCCACCATCACATGTACCAAACGCTCACCCGCGCCTTGCCTGCCGTGCAAGACGCCGAGCTGTTTGCCTGGCTGCGCGGCCTGTACCCGGTGTGGGCACGGCTGACGCCGGATGGTGCATTCATCTCCGCGCAAGTGGCCATGGCCGAGCTATTGCTGTCGGGCTGCACCACCAGCAGTGACCACCTCTACCTGTACCCCAACGGCGTGCGGCTGGACGACACGATTGCCGCCGCGCAAGCCATGGGCCTGCGTTTTGTGGCCACCCGCGGCAGCATGAGCGTGGGCCAATCCGCAGGCGGCCTGCCGCCGGATGCGCTGGTGGAAGATGAAGCCCACATCTTGGCCGACAGCCAGCGCGTGGTGCAGCAGTTTCACGACGCCGCCCCGGGCGCCATGGTGCAGGTGGCGCTGGCGCCGTGTTCGCCGTTTTCCGTCAGCCCGCAGTTGATGCGCGACAGCGCCGCACTGGCACGGTCACTTGGCGTGCGCTTGCACACCCACTTGGCCGAAAACGACCACGACGTGGCCTACTGCCGCCAACACTTCGGCATGACGCCCGCCCAATACGCTGAAAGCCTGGGCTGGGTGGGCCCCGACGTGTGGCACGCCCACTGTGTGAAGCTGGACGACGAAGGCGTAGCACTGTTTGGCCGCACCCGCACCGGCGTAGCCCACTGCCCGTGTAGCAATGCCCGCCTTGCCAGCGGCTTGGCGCCCATCCGTGCACTAATCAATGCGGGCGCCAAGGTGGGCTTGGGTGTGGACGGCAGCGCCAGCAACGACGGCGCGGATTTGTTGGCCGAAGCCCGCCAGGCCTTGCTGATGGCGCGGCTGCGCCGCAGCGTGACCGAGCCCTTTGGCTGCGATGCGGGTCCCTCCAACATGACAGCCCGCCAAGCCCTCTCAATCGCCACCCGGGGCGGCGCCGCCGCGTTCGGCCGCAGCCACGACATCGGCCAACTCAAAGTGGGCCATTGCGCCGACATCGCCATCTACCGCACCGACAGCCTAGGCCTGGCTGGTGGCGCGGTGCATGACCCGGTGGCCGCCCTGCTGCTGTGCGCCCCGCCGCGTGCGCACACGGTGCTGGTGGGGGGGCAGGTGCGGGTGCAAGGGGGCGAGCTGGTCGGGGTTGATTTGCCCTTGCTGATTGAGCGGCACAACGCGCTGGCGCGGGCAATGGCGCAGCCAGCCTGAGACCACGCGACGGCTAACGCACCGGCGCCCCCGCCTTAAACCAATCTGCCACCAGCGCCCGCTCGGCCTCTGTAATGCCGGTGGAATTGTTCATAGGCATTTGCTTGGTGACCACGACTTGGTTGTACACCGCCTGCGCATGGCGCTTGAGTTCGTCGGGGGTGTCCAGCCGCACGTTCTTCATTTGCACTTGCGCGTTGTGGCATTGGATGCAGCGGCTTTGCAAGACGGCTTGTAGCGCAGCCAGGTCGAACTTTTGATCATTTGCGGCTGCGGCGCCCTGTTTATCTGCCGAAGCAGCTACATCTTTTGTAGCAACCACTGCGCTGGGCGGTGCCGGGCGCATGGCCACGATCAGCACCAGCAGCAGCGCCACCCCAACCGCTGCATACGGCCATGGATGCGCGTTGCGGCCCAAGTGATAGCCATGGCGCAACACAAAGAACTGGCGGATGGCGGCGCCCGCAAACATCATGGCCACCAGCACCACCCAAGCCTGCGCGTGGCTGTAGACAAAGCTGTAGTGGTTGCTGAGCATGGCAAACACCACCGGCAGGGTGAAATAGGTGTTGTGCACGCTGCGCTGTTTGCCGCGCTGGCCATGGATGGCCTCAACCGGCGCGCCGGTTTGAATGGCGCGCACCACTTTGCGCTGGCCAGGAATGATCCACATCAGCACGTTGGCGCTCATGGACGTGGCCAGCGCCGCGCCCACCAGCAAGAACGCGGCGCGGGGTGCGAACAGGGCGCAGGCCACATAGGCCATCACCACCACCAGACCTGCGATCCACGCGGCCACCACGCCGTCGTTGCCCACGCCTGTGACGCGGCCTTGGCTGTCTTTGACGTGGCCAAAGATGCGGCAAACGGCGTCATAGGCCAGCCAAAAAAACACGAACAGCGCCAGTGCACCCAGCACCGCCGCCCAGGGCTTGCCCCACCAGGCAAAGCGGTTGGCGTCAATCAAATAAATCTGCGCGCTGTACAAATAGCTCACGCACAGCAGCGCAAAGCCGCTGAGCCATGTGGCGTAGCTTTCCCAATAAAACCAGTGCAGGCGCGGCGCCAAAAAGGGCGGGCGCACCGCGTACTTCACCGGGTGATAAAAGCCGCCGCCGTGCACGGCCCACAGCTCGCCGGTGGCGCCCTCTTTGCGCAGGGCTTCGTCTTTGGGCACCTCAAGGCTGCTGTCCAAAAACACAAAGTAGAACGACGAGCCAATCCACGCAATGGCGGTGATCACATGCAGCCAGCGCAGCAGCAGGTTGGCCCATTCAAGCAGGTAACTTTCCATGGCGGTGCATTCAATCGGGTGAACTGGCGCGTTGCAAGAGTTGGGCCGCCACGCTGGCGGCAATCACGGCGGGATGCTTGCCCCCGATTGTGGGCAGCCCAATCGGGCAGGTGATGCGGGCCAGTTCGGCATCAGCATACCCACGCTCAGCCAGCCGGTGCCTGAAAGTAGCCCACTTGGTGGCGCTGCCGATCAAACCCACAAAGGGCAAGTCGTTGTGGGTGCGCATCCGCTCCAGGCAGGCCTGTACCACGGCCAAGTCTTCGGCGTGGCTGAAGCTCATCACCAACACCTGGCTGCAGGGGGCCAAGGTGGGCACCGCGCGCTCCACCGGGTCAGAGTGCTCGGCCTTGACGTGGGGCGGCAGGTCGGGTGGAAAGGGTTCGTCGCGGCTGTCGATCCAGGTCAGCGCAAAGGGCAGTGGTGCCAGGGCCTGCACGATGGCGCGGCCCACATGGCCGCTGCCGAACAGGGCGACGGGGCTGCGGGTGCCCAACAGGCGCTGTTGTACATCAGCCCACTGCGATGCATCGAGGGCCGGGGCCAGAGGCTCAAAGGCCAGCCACACCACCCCGCCGCAGCATTGGCCCAAGCTCGGGCCCAGCGGGTAACGCTGCTCAAAAGCGGCGGGCGCCGCACGGGATTTGCCCCATGCGGCGCGGGCTGCCGCAATCGCATCGTGCTCCAGCCGACCGCCGCCCACCGTGCCCAATGTGCTCAAGCCTGCAGACTCAGGCCACACCGCCATCCACGCACCTGCCTCACGCGGCACCGATCCCTGCGTGCGCGCCACTCGCACCAGCATGGGCGCCAGCGCGGGCTGCGCATGCAGCCGCTGATGCAGCACGCCCAGGTCAGATGCGCTTAAGGCCTGCACCTAAGAACCACGGTAGGTGCTGTAGGCCCAGGGGCTCACCAACAAGGGCACGTGGTAATGCTGCTCCGTTTGCGCAATGCCAAATTCCAGCGGCACCACATCCAAAAAGGGCGGATCGGGCAGGGCCACACCACGGGCCCGAAAATAGGTCGCTACCTCAAAGCTCAAGCGATAACGCCCGCGCTGCAAGTCGGCGGTGGCAATCAACATGCCGCCGGGGTTGCGGCCGTCGGCGTTCAGGGTGATGTGGTGCATGTCCACCCAGGCATCGCCCGCCCAGCGCTGCAGGCGCACCGCCATGCCGGCAGCGGGGCAGCCGTGCATGGTGTCTAAAACATGTGTGGACAAACCCATGGCAACCTCGGACAGATGAAATCGTTTGGAAATCGTGCACAAAAGTGTATACAGTTTGGCACCCCGTTTTGGCGCTTTTACTGCCGCAATCGCCCGTGAGCCTTCAACCTGCCGCCACCAGCACCCAGCACATCGTGCATGCCTTGCAGCGCGCGATTGTCGAGCACCGCTTGCAGCCCGGGGCCAAGCTGGCTGAGCAGCAGTTGGCCGACACCTTTGGCGTGAGCCGCACCCTGGTGCGCCAGGCCCTCATCCAATTGGAGCAGCGCCGCCTGGTGCGGCTAGAGCCCGCCCGGGGTGCCTTTGTGGCCGCACCATCGGCGACTGAGGCGGCCGAGGTATTTGCGGTGCGCCGTATGCTCGAAGGCCAATTGGTGCGCGCCTTGGCCGCCAAGGTCACCACCGCGCAAATCAAAGCCCTGCGCCAGCACTTGGCTGACGAAAAAGCCGCGCTGGCCGCCGATGACACCGAATCACACAGCACCCGGGTTGAACTGCTGGGTGACTTTCATGTGCACCTGGCCGAAATGCTGGGCAACAGCGTGCTGGCGCAAATGCTGCAAGAGCTGATCAGCCGCAGCGCACTGATCACGCTGATGTACCAAAACGCCCAGCAGGCCGCCGACAGCCACGGCGAGCACGCATCCATCGTGCGCGCCCTGGCCGCGCATGACGCCGACCGTGCCGCGGCGTTGATGGACGCGCATTTGCTGCACATCCAAAACCAGCTCACCCTGACCCAGCCAGTGCCCACCCACGACGTGCGCCAAGCACTGGCCGCGCTGGTCTAAAGCCATGACATCACAAGCCATCTACGACACCACCGCCGCCTACCCGCGCGACCTGATCGGCTACGGCCCCGACGTGCCCCATGCCCGCTGGCCGGGCGGCGCGCGCATCGCCGTGCAATTCGTCTTGAACTACGAAGAAGGCGGCGAAAACGCCACGCTGCATGGCGACGCGGGCTCCGAGCAGTTCTTGTCAGAAATGTTCAACCCCGCCAGCTACCCCGATCGGCATTTGTCGATGGAGGGCATCTACGAATACGGCTCGCGCGCCGGGGTTTGGCGGATCTTGCGTGAGTTCAAGGCCCGCGGCTGGCCCCTCACCGTGTTTGGCGTGGCTATGGCCATGGAGCGCCACCCCGCGCTGGTCGATGCCTGGTTGGCCGATGGGCACGAAATCGCCAACCACGGTCTGCGTTGGATTCACTACCAAAACCTGCCCGCAGACGTGGAGCGCGAGCACATGGCCCGCGCCATTGAGATCCAAAAGCGCCTCACCGGCCAAGCGCCCTTAGGTTGGTACACCGGTCGCGACAGCCCCAACACCCGCCGTCTGGTGGTGGATCAAGGCGGCTTTGTGTACGACAGCGACTATTACGGCGACGACCTGCCCTTGTGGATGAAAGTGCAGCGCACCGACGGCACCGTGGTGCCGCATCTGGTGGTGCCCTACACCCTGGACTGCAACGACATGCGCTTTGCCCTGCCCCAGGGCTACAGCCATGCCGAGCCGTTTTATGCCTATTTGCGCGACAGCTTTGATGCCCTTTACGCCGAAGGCGACCCGCGTGGCTTAGATCGGCCCAAGATGCTCAGCATCGGCCTGCATTGCCGCCTGCTGGGGCGGCCTGGGCGCATCACCGCGCTGCAGCGCTTTATGGCGCACATCGCCGCGCACAACGATGTGTGGGTGTGCCGCCGCATCGACATCGCCCGCCATTGGCTGGCCACACATCCGTACCCACAGGCCTGAACCGATGACCGACGTGATTGACTGGGCGCACTTCAAC
>JAAFIY010000055.1 GCA_013297985.1 Comamonadaceae bacterium
CCGCCCACCACAAATCCAGACCCACACTGGCCATGTGCCAAAGCGGCAGGGGCAGCAAGTTGGGGGGCGGCCCGAGCAATGCCTGGGCTGCAAGGGCTGACGCTGATGCTGGGCCACGTCCGCGCGGCTGACCCTGTGCGGCACGGCCCCAGCGCTCCAACAGGGGCGCGGCGTGGGTGCCGTCATGCAACAACAGCACAGGCTGCGTGCCACCGGCGCGAATGAAGGTGTCCAGCACCGTGCGAATGCGCGTGATCTGGTCACTGGGCTGCGGACCCCGATAGCTGATGGCGCCGGTCGGGCACACGGTGGTGCAAGCACCGCAGCCCACACACAACTGCGGCGTCACCACGATCTGCTGGTGCTTCAAATCGCTGGCAATGGCTTGGGCCGAACACACGTCGATGCACGCGGTGCAGCCGCTTTGCTGGTTGCGGCTGTGGGCGCACAGCTTTTGGCGGTAGTTGAAAAACTTGGGTTTGTCGAAGGTGCCGACCAAGGCGGCCAGTTCCACCACGCGGGCGGGCGCCTTGTCGTCCCACTGCGGCAGGTGCAGATAGCCTTGTGGATGCGCGTGCTGGTCAAAGGCGGGTGCGGGGCGCAGGTCAATCACCAAATCAAACGCGGCGTCATGGGCAACGGCTTGGCGCTGAAAGTCAATGGCCCCCGCCGCCTCACACACCGCCACGCAGGCGCGGTGGCTTTGGCAGGCGTTGAGCTTGACTTGCGGCGGCCAGGTGATGGCGCCTTCTGGGCATGCGGCCACACAGGCGCCGCAGCGGGTGCACAAGTCCAGATCAATGGGGTTGGATTGCGACCACTGCAAGGTGAAGGCGCCCAGCCAGCCGCTGAGCGCCAACTGCTCGCCCGCGATCTGCGGCACGTTGGCTGGGCTAATGGCGCCGTCGGCGGCCAATTGCGCCGCTGGCACGCCACCCACCACCACCCAGGTGGGGCTGACCTCGGCGGTGGCCAACATCGGCCAGACCCGCGCGGCTTGCGACGCGGTGCCGATCACCGCCAGCCGCCCTTGGCTGTGGTAGCTCACCTGGGTCATGGGCTCGGGCTCAGCTGAGCGCGCCAGGGCCAGCAGCGCGGCCATCTTGGCGGTGGTCTGTGCAGGTGCTGCCTGTGCAGCGCGGCCCCAACCCGCTTGTTCGCGCAGGTTCACAAACTGCAGGGGGACGGCGGCCACGGCGGGCTTGCCGCTGGCGGCGTGATGGCGGGCGCGTTCTTCGGCCAATTCAGAAAACAGGGCGGCCTCTTGAGTGCAGCCCACCAACAAGGGCGCACTGGCCTTGCCGTGGCCATCGAGGGCCTGCAGCGCCGCGCCCACGTCGCGGCGGCACAGGGTTTGGTGCACCGCAAGCGTCGGCAGTCCCAAGGCGCGGCCGATGGCGGCACCGTCCACTTCCGTGGTTCGGTTGCAGTTACACAGCAGGGGGAGGTTCATGCGGATCAGCTTCGGTGGAGATAGGTGTGGCAACCGCAGGCGCAGACGCCAAGGCTTCGGGGCCAATTGACTCAGGTGTTAGCGCAGGATCGGCCGGTGTGGCGGCAGCTGGCTTGGCCGCTTCTTCAGTCGGCCGATTCCAGCCCATGAAGTCGGTAGCGGCCAGTTGCTTCACTACCGACGCGGGCAGCGGATTGGGCGTGTGGTAGTCGTCGATGTAGGTGTCCAGCCGATCCATCACATTGAAGTGCGGATCGGCAAACAGCTTTTTGAAAGCGGCATTGCGCACCTCTGGCGCCACGCTGCGGGCCACAAAGCGGCTGACGTCGCTGCCCGCAGGCAATTGCGCCACATCGGCCAGCGTGGGCGCCGGGGTTGCCGGCGAGGGCGTGGTGCTTGCGGGTGACGCGGGCGCTGCAACCGAATCATCAGTTGCTATATCTTTTGTAGCTGCTTGTGCAGTATTTAAGGGCGCTAGCGGCAGATTTGGCTGGGTCGCTACCGGCAGCGGGCGCGCAGGCTCATCCAGCGGCTGGCCCTGGCGCTGCGCCTGTTTGCGGCGCGACCAGCGGCCCAGAAAACCGTCGTCGCCCCTATCACTCACGCGGTGCCACCGGGGTTGCGTGGGCGCTCGTCGCCGGTGCTGATTCGAGCGGGTTGACCAAAGCGGTCTTGCAGAGGCCGAAAGCTCTCGGGCCGCCGACGCTTGCGGCCCTCGGGTTGCCAAAAGGGCTGCGCAAAGTCGCACATCCAAGCCACCACTTCGGGCGGGGCGGGCATTTGCTCCACCGTTTCTTGAGCGTCGAGCCAACGGCCTGCGTCGTCGTAGCTCAAGCTGATTTCAATCGGTACCGCAATGGGTTCATCGCCCTCAGCCGCATGGGGCCCGAGCTGCAGGCGCCACAGCACAAACCAGCCCGGCGCGCCGCTGGTGGCGTTGAGCCAGTAGCCGTCGGCGGTGTCTTTGTGCAGCGCCACTTGAAAGCCCGGGTACAGCCAGAGCTGGCCACCGTCTTCATCACGCCGCAGGCAGCGCGGGGCCCCGCCAAAGGGTTCGGCATGCGCGGCATCAGCCAGCGACACCACATCGGCCAACTGCCAGCGCCAGGGCTGCCACTTGGCCGCAGCGCCTTGGTTGGCCACCCGCTGCATCAGCACGGCCACAGGCCATGACTGCAACTGCGCGACCAAGGGCTTGGGCGCGACAGCGCCAGGGTGCGGGTCAAGGGACATGCGCTGACTGTAGGGCGAGACGGGCCAGTCACCACCCCCGTGGCGGGTTTCTACGCAGAAGGCGCTCGTGCCCCAACTTGCGCCGCCACAGGCTTGAGCCGCACCGCACAGAACTTGAATTCCGGAATCTTGGCCACCGGGTCGAGCGCTGGGTTGGTGAGCAAGTTGGCCGCCGCCTCTCGGAAAGCAAAGGCGATGAACACGGCCCCCGTGGGCGTGCGCGGGTCCGCACAAGCCACCAATTGCACCTGACCGCGCCGACTTTGCACCTGCACCGTTTGGCCGTCTTGCAGGCCAGCCGCAGCCAGGGTTTCGGGGTGCACAAAGGCTTGGGGCCCAGGCACCAATGCGTCTAGCACCTGGGTGCGCCGCGTCATGCTGCCGGTGTGCCAATGCTCTAGCTGGCGGCCGGTGATCAGCACCAGCGGCCAGTCGGCATCGGGCAGCTCCGCAGCGGGGGTGAGTTGGGCGGGCACCAGATTGAGGCGCCTGCTGGCGGTGGGAAAGTGCTGGGTGAACACCACGCGCTGGCCCGGTGCGTCAGCCTCTGCGCACGGGTACATCACGCTGCCGTGCTGCTGCAGACGCGCCCAAGTGATGCCGCCGATAGCGGCGTGCATGGCCTGCCGCATTTCGTCGTAGACCTGCGCGACGCCGCTGTCTTCACCGGCGTAGTGCCAGTTCAGCCCCAGGCGCTGGGCCAAGGTTTGAATGATCCACAGGTCTTGCCGCGCGTCACCGGGCAGCTGCAGGGCGCGCTGGCCCAGCTGCACCAGGCGGTCGGTGTTGGTGACGGTGCCGGTTTTCTCGGGCCAGGCACTGGCAGGCAGGATGACATCGGCCAGCCAGGCGGTTTCGGTCAGAAAGATGTCTTGCACCACCAAGTGATCAAGACTTGCCAGCGCCTCGCGGGCGTGACCCAAATCGGGGTCACTCATGGCGGGGTTTTCGCCCATCACATACAGGCCACAGATACGCAGTGGGTCATTTGCCGGGCGCAGGGCGTGGTTCAAGATTTCCACCACCGTCAAGCCCGGTTGCGCGTCGAGCGGCGTGGCCCAGAACTGCTCAAACCACTGGCGTGCAGCGGCGTCAGTCACACGCTGGTAGTTGGGCAGCATCATGGGGATCAGCCCTGCATCCGATGCGCCCTGCACATTGTTTTGGCCCCTCAGCGGATGCAGCCCAGTACCTGGCCTGCCGATCTGCCCGGTGATGGCCGACAGCGCAATCAAACAGCGTGCGTTGTCGGTGCCGTGCACATGTTGGCTGATGCCCATGCCCCACAAAATCATGGCGCCTTTGGCGGTGGCAAAGGCGCGAGCGGCTTCGCGCAGCGCTGCTGCATCCACGCCGCAAATGGGGGCCATGGCTTCGGGGCTGCGGTGGGCCACGCTGGCCTTGAGGGCCTCAAAGCCTTCGGTGCGCGCATCCACAAAGTCTTGTGCCACCAAGCCTTCGTCAATGATGGTGTGCAGCATGGCCGACAGCAGCGCCACATCGGCCCCGGGCGTAAAGCTCAGGGTGCGCCAGGCGTGCGTGGCCAGCGCCGTGGCGCGTGGGTCGGCCACGATGATGCGGGTGCCCGCCGCAGCCGCGTTCTTCATCCAACTGGCGGCCACCGGGTGGTTGACGGCTGGGTTGGCGCCAATCAGCAGCACCACATCGGCCAGCGCCACATCGCCCACCGGGTTGCTCACGGCGCCTGAACCCACCCCTTCCAACAACGCGGCCACGCTGCTGGCATGGCACAAGCGGGTGCAGTGGTCCACGTTGTGGCTGCCGAATCCGGTGCGCACCAGTTTTTGAAAGAGGTAAGCCTCTTCATTGCTGCCTTTGGCCGAGCCAAAACCCGCCAGGCTGCGTGGGCCGTGCGTGGCGCGGATGTGCTTGAACCCATCGGCCGCTAGCGCCAAAGCCTCGTCCCAGGTGGCGGGGCGAAACACCTCAGCCCAATCGACAAAGGGGCGGTTGACATCGTCCACCCGCTTGGGCGCGTCCGCACGCCGCACCAGAGGCTGCGTGAGGCGCTCGGGGTGGTGTGCGTAATCAAAGCCAAAGCGGCCTTTGACACACAGGCGCCCTTCATTGGCAGGCCCGGCGCGGCCATCGACGGCCACAATGCGCTCGTCTTTGACTTGGTAGGTGATCTGGCAGCCCACGCCGCAAAAGGGGCAGACGGAATCCACCGCACGGTCTACCGTTTGGTCGCCCAGCCGCGTTTTGGGCGCCAGGGCGCCGGTGGGGCAGGCTTGTACGCATTCGCCACAGGCCACGCATGAGCTATCACCCATCGCCCGGCCTTCGTCAAACACGATCTGCGTGTGCGCGCCCCGGCCTTGGATGCCAATCACGCCTTGCATTTGCTCTTCGCGGCAAGCCCGCACGCAGCGCATGCACTGAATGCACGCATCCAGATTGACCGCCATCGCCGGGTGGCTGACATCGGGCGTGGGTTGGGTGCGTTCCAATGCGCGCAGCTCAGGCCGCACTTGCACGCTTAAGCGTTGCGCCCAATGGCTGAGTTCGCCATGCGGCGCGCTGGCCTCGGCGCCCAGCCACTTTTGGCCGCGTCCCTCGGGCACGTCAGCCAGCAGCATTTCAACCACCATGCGTTGGCTAGCGCGGGCTCGATCACTGGCGGCCTGCACCTGCATGCCCGGCGTGACGGCGCGGCAGCAACTTGCGGCCAGGGTGCGTTCACCCGCCACCTCCACCACACAAGCGCGGCAGTTGCCTGCGGGCCGCAAGCCGTCGCTGTGGCACAGGTGCGGAATGCGCACGCCGTGACGATCAGCCGCGGCCCAAATGGTTTCACCCGGCTTGGCTTGCAGCGCCTGACCATCCAAAGTGAAGGCCACGCTGGCATCCGCTTCAGGGGGGCTTAGTCGGCGCGGATCGACGGCGGCGTTCACGCGGCAGTGACCTCATGGGCAAAGTAGCGCAGCACGCAGTCCACCGGGTTGGGCGCCGCTTGGCCCAGGCCGCAGATGGATGCATCGCGCATCACGGCCGACAAGTCGGCCAAGGTGGCGGCGTCCCACACCGGGGCCGCCATCAGCTGATGCGCCTTGGCCGTGCCCACCCGGCAGGGGGTGCATTGGCCGCAGCTTTCGTCGGCAAAAAAACGCATCATTTCCGACGCTGCATGGCGGGCACTGTCGGTGTGCCCCAGCACGATGATGGCGGCTGAGCCAATAAAGCAGCCGTGCGGCTGCAGGGTGTCAAAGTCCAGCGGCACGTCGGCCAAGGCCGCAGGCAAGATGCCGCCACTGGCGCCGCCCGGCAGGTAGGCATACAGCGTGTGGCCGGGAGCCATGCCGCCGCAGTATTCGTCAATGAGTTCGCGCACGGTGATGCCCGCTGGGGCAATTTTCACGCCGGGCAAGCGCACCCGGCCGCTGACGCTAAAAGAGCGCAAGCCCCGGCGGCCATGGCGACCGTGCGCGGTCCACCAATCGGCCCCGCGCTCCAGTAAGTCACGCAGCCACCACAGGGTTTCGCCGTTGTGGGCCAGCGTGGGCTGGCCAAACAGGCCCACTTCGGCCACATAGGGCGGGCGCAAGCGTGGTTCACCGCGCAGGCCCTCAATGCTTTGCAGCATGGCCGATTCTTCGCCACAAATATAGGCACCCGCGCCGCGCCGCAGTTGAATGGCAGGCAGCGGGCACGGCGGCTGGGCGTGGAGGGCGTGGATCTCTTGGCGCAACAAAGCGTGCAGCTCGGGGTATTCGTCGCGCAGGTAGATCACCACCTGTTCGCAACCCACCACTTGGGCGGCGATCAAGATGCCTTCGAGCAGGCGGTGGGGGTCACGTTCTAAGAGCGTGCGGTCCTTGAAAGTGCCGGGCTCGCCCTCGTCTAAATTGACAGCCAGCCAACGTGGACCCGGCTGCGCAGCCACGATGCGCCATTTGCGAAAGGCCGCAAAACCGGCCCCCCCCAGGCCACGCAGGCCGCTGTGCTCAAGCACCGCCAGCACATCCTCAGCGGCCATTTCGCCTTGCACCACCGCGGCGGCCATTTGGTAGCCGCCGCTCAGGCAGTAGTCGGTAAGGGTGCGGGGCGCTGAGGGCAGATCAAGTTGAGCTTCAGGGGCTATTGCTATATTTTTTGTAGCTACTTCGGCACATAAATAGGGCGTACCAGCCCGGTTGGCTTTGAAAGCTTCCGCCACCCGCACCAAGCCAGGCGCAGTGGCCTCACCCACGCCCTGATCGCCCACCCAGGCAGCGGGCGCCTGCTCGCAGCGGCCCAAACAGGGTGCGGGCAACACCCGCACATCGGGCTGGCTGGCCAGCGCGGCGCGGGTTTGGCTGAGCAGGGCGTCGGCCCCCGCCAGCTGACAGCTCAGGCCGTCGCACACCCGCACGGTGCAGCTAACGCCAGGCCCACTGTCACGGCGGCGTTCAAAGTGGTGATAGAAGCTGGCCACCTCATGCACCTCGGCCAGCGGTAGGTGCAGGCGCTGCGCCAGGGCGGCCAGGTGGCGATCAAACAGCACACCGAAGTGGTCGTTCAGCGCGTGCAGTGCTTCGATGAGTTCGTGGCGCTGCAGGCCCGGCGTGTCCAAGCCCCACTGGTGCACCGGTGCTTGTGCCAAGCAGGTGTCCAACTCGGCCAGCGCCTGCGTGTCGGCGCGCACCGGCCCGCCTCTGTCGCGCTTGCGGCCGCCAGCGCGATCCATCCAGCGCACCGGCACCGCTGTGGCGGCGCCCTGGCCTGCAGGCTTCATGGCGCAGGCTCGGCCTTGGCCAAGGGGTTGGCAAAAATCTCGATGCCACCGACTTGGCTTTGAGCGGGTAAATGCCCTTGGCGCACCAGTTCTTCGTGCTCCACCACCCGATTGCGCCCGGCGCGCTTGGCGGCCTGCATAGCCTCATCGGCGCGCTGCAGGGCCGCTACCGGGGTGTCGTCAGGTCGCAGGGCGCTCATGCCGATGCTGACGGTGGCTTGGCCAACTTGCGGCAGACGGCAGGCCTGCATCGCGCGACGAAAACGCTCAAACGCCAGCATCGCGCCCGCGGCATCGCGCGCACGCAACAACACCACGAATTCTTCAGAGCCAAAGCGGTGCAGCTGATCATGAAAGCGAAACTGCTCGCGCAGCAGCTGTGCGCCCAGCAGCAAAATCTCATCGCCCACCACATGGCTGCAGCGGTCATTGATGGCGCGAAAGTGATCAAAGTCGATCAGCCCAAGCCAATAGGTGTCGGTGGAATCGGTGCCGCGCCGCCCAGCTGCCAAGTCGCCACCCAAAATGTCCATCGACCACGGCAGGCGACTGAGCGCTTTGTAAAAGGCATCGTCAAAACTGCGCCGGTTGTTGAGGCCCGTAAGGGGATCGCGCTCCGACTGCTCAAGCAACACGCGCATGTTGCCGTACACCTTTTGCATGTTGGTCAGGGCGCGCAGGAGCGTTTCAGTCAGCGGCTCGGCGGTGGTGACTTCAATGAGCGTGTCCACCGACGACTCACCCAGCTGCGGCACCGCCGTGACCGAGCCACCGGCCGTGACTTCAGCCTGAATGCGCCTGCTGGCCACGGTGCGTTCGCGCAGGCTGTGTTCAGACAGCGACTCCAGCGCTTCAAAGCGCACCCACATTGGGTCGGTCCAGCTCAAGGGGCGGCCGCGCTCAAACACCGCGCGGTCCAGCCAGCGGCGTTCGCCGTCTTGCACGATGGGCATGGCCAACACCACCCGCTGGGCGGTGGTGGCCTCTTGCAGCGACTGGGCAAAGGCCAGGTCAAGCAGCTCGCGGCTGCGCAGCGCCGTCATGGCGGCCAGGCTGTGCAAAAGCTGTTGCATGGGTCAGGTGCTTAGGTGAAACAAACGGCCCCCAAGAACTCAAGTGTTCTTGGACACGGTAATGGTAGGGAACTTGGCCGAAAAGTCTTTGGCCTTAGATGCAATCTTGACGGCCACTTGCCGCGCCACGCTTTTGTATAGCGCCGCAATTTCCCCATCAGGCTCGGCCACCACCGTGGGCCTGCCGCCATCGGCCTGCAGGCGAATTTGCATGTTCAGCGGCAGCGCGCCCAGGTAGTCCACATTGAACTGCTCAGCCATCTTGCGGCCGCCGTCAGCGCCAAAAATGTGTTCCACATGGCCGCAGTTGGGGCAGCAGTACACCGCCATGTTTTCCACCACACCAAGAATAGGCACGCCCACCTTTTCAAACATCTTGATGCCTTTTTTGGCGTCGAGCAGCGCAATGTCTTGGGGTGTGGTGACGATGACCGCCCCGGTCATGGGCACGCGTTGGCTCAGGGTGAGCTGGATGTCGCCGGTGCCAGGGGGCATGTCCACAATCAAATAGTCCAGCTCGCGCCAATTGGTCTGGCGCAACAGCTGCTCTAAGGCCTGGGTGGCCATGGGGCCACGCCAGATCATGGCTTCATCGGGCCCAACCAAAAAACCGATCGACATCACCTGCACGCCGTGGTTTTCCAGCGGGTCCATGGTTTTGCCGTCGTCGCTTTCGGGCCTGCCGTCAATGCCCATCATCATGGGTTGGCTGGGGCCGTAGATGTCAGCATCCAACAGCCCGACTGAGGCGCCTTCAGCCGCCAGCGCCAGCGCCAAATTCACTGCCGTGGTGCTTTTGCCGACACCGCCTTTGCCAGACGCCACCGCCACGATGTTCTTCACCTGCGGCAGCAACTGCACGCCGCGCTGCACCGCGTGGGCCAGCACTTCGGTGCGGATGTTCACCTGCACATCGGCCACGCCTGGCACGGTGCGCGCCGCCGCCGCGATGGCTTGGCGCATGGCCGCGTGCTGGCTGCGCGCCGGGTAGCCCAGCACCACATCCACCGAGGTCACGCCGCCTTCCATGCGCACGCCCCGCACGGCTTTGCTGCTGACTAGGTCAGCCCCGGTGTTGGAATCGATCACGCTGGCCAATGCGGAGCGCACGGCCTCTGGAGTTGCTGTCATGGATAAAGGTGGTGCGGGGTAGATGGTTGCCGGGCGCAGTCTAGTGCAGCGCCGCCTGGCTTGGGGCCCTGCGCGCCTGGGGCCGTCACCAATTGGCGAAAGTGCCGTGCAGCGTCAGCATGTTGGCCATGCCTGACACCGCCCACGCAGCCGCTGACACCGCTTTGCTGCTAACCGGCGGCGGCGCTCGGGCCGCGTACCAAGTGGGGGTGCTGCAAACCCTGGTGGATTTGCGTCGTGAGTCGTACGCCCAGGCGGGATTGCCCGTGCCCGCGGGCAGCCCCTTTGGCATCTTGACGGGCACCTCGGCTGGCGCCATCAACGCCGCCGCGTTGGCCAGCCGCAATGACGAGTTTGACAAGGCAGTAGCCCAGGTCGCCACGGTGTGGCGCGACTTTGCGGCGGGCCAGGTGTACGGCGCAGACGCCTTGAGCGTGGCCAGCAGTGGGGCGCGCTGGCTGACGCTGTTGTCGCTGGGTTGGGCGCTGGCCAAGTGGCGCCGCTTGCAGCCCAGCTTGCGACCCCGCTCTTTGCTGGATAACCGGCCGCTGGCCGCGCTCTTGCGCCAGATGGTGCCGCTGGAGCGGGTGCCCGAGCTGGTGGCCCAAGGCCAATTGCAGGCGCTGGCAGTCACCGCGTCCAGCTTTAGCAGCGGCCAGCACGTTACTTTTTTTGAAGGGCATGCCGATCTGCAGCCCTGGCAGCGCTCGCAGCGTTACGCCTTGCGCGACCGCATCACCCACGCGCATTTGCTGGCGTCTTCGGCGATTCCCTTTGTGTTTCCGGCGCAGTCGCTGGGCATGCCGGGTGGGGCGCAGTATTTTGGTGATGGCTCGATGCGCCAAACCGCGCCCATGGCGGCCGCTATCCATTTAGGAGCGCAACGCCTATTGGTGGTGGGCGCTGGGCGGCTGCATGAACCACCACCTGACCCCAGCGCCAACGCCCCGGCCAACACCTACCCCAGCTTGGCACAAATTGCCGGTCACGCCATGAGCAACATCTTTTTGGACGCGCTGGCGGTGGATGTGGAGCGGGCTCAGCGGGTGAACGCCACGCTGGGTTTGATCAGCCCCGAGCTGCGCGCGCGCAGCCATCTGCGGCCCATCAGCCTATTGGTGATTGCGCCCTCAGAGCGGCTAGACGCCATGGCCGCGCGCCATATTGGCGACCTGCCCACCCCCGTGCGGGCCATGCTGGGCGGCTTGGGTGTGAGCAGCCGCCGGGTGAACGACGCCCGCGGCGCGGCTCTGGCCAGCTACTTGCTGTTTGAAGCCCCCTACACCCGCGAACTGATGGCCTTGGGAGAGCGCGACACCCGGGCGCAGGCCGACGAGGTGCGGCGCTTTTTTGGCTGGCCGCTGGCCCCGCTGTCTGCAGCCGCAGGCCCAACGCCGGCCGACACCGTTGCGGCCCCCGCTGGCGCCAGCACCTAAAATTTGCCCCCCTTTGCCGTCTGGCGCTGCAGCCGCCAGCCGACCCCGCCGTGCCCCACGGGCGCGGCTATCGACACTCGCCTTGCGCCCCATGACCGCCACTTCCGCCGAACGCCTGTTCGTCACCACCGCCCTGCCATATGCCAACGGGCCGTTTCACATTGGCCACATGCTCGAATATGTGCAGGCCGACATTTGGGTGCGGGCCAAGCGCATGGCCGGTGCGCAAGTGCACTTTGTATGTGCCGACGACGCCCACGGCGCGCCCATCACCATTGCGGCGGACAAACGCGGCATCACCCCGCAGCAGTTTGTGGCCGAGATTGCTGCGGGTCGGCCGCAGTATCTGAATGGTTTTGGCATTGCCTTTGACCACTGGCACAGCACCGACGCGCCCGAGAACCACGCCGAAGCGCAAGCCATCTACCGCGACCTGGTCCAAGCCGGGCTGATCGACGTGCGCCCGGTGGAGCAGTTTTTTGACCCAGAGCGCGGCATGTTCCTGGCTGACCGCTTCATCAAAGGCACCTGCCCCAACTGCGGCGCCAAAGACCAGTTTGGTGACAACTGCGAGGTGTGCGGCGCGGTGTATGCGCCCACTGATCTGATCGACCCCTATTCGGCCCTGTCAGGCGCCAAGCCGGTGCGCAAAACCAGCGACCATTACTTCTTCAAACTCAGCGACCCGCGCTGCGTGGCCTTTTTGGATGCTTGGACGCAAGGCGGCCACACCCAAAGCGAAGTGGCCAACAAGGTACGTGAATGGCTCTTGCCTGCTGAAGGCAGCACGGCGCCCAAGTTGGGTGACTGGGACATCTCACGCGATGCCCCTTACTTTGGCATTCGCATCCCCGACACCCCAGCCGACTCCCCCGACAAATACTTCTACGTGTGGCTGGACGCGCCCGTGGGCTACCTCGCATCGCTTCAAGCCCACTGCGCCAAAGCCGGGGTGGACTATGCCGAGCTGGTGCGCCCCGGCGGCCCCACGCGGCAGGTGCACTTTATTGGCAAGGACATCATCACCTTTCACACCCTGTTCTGGCCCGCCATGCTGAAGTTCAGCGGCCGCAAAACGCCTGACGACGTGTTTGTGCACGGCCACCTCACGGTGAACGGCGAAAAGATGAGCAAAAGCCGCGGCACGGGGCTTGACCCGATCAAGTACCTGAGCCTGGGGCTGAACGCCGAATGGCTGCGCTACTACTTTGCCGCCAAGCTCTCAGGCCGCAATGAAGACATTGACTTTGTGGCCGACGACTTTGTCAGCCGCATCAATGCCGATTTAATCGGCAAGTACATCAACATTGCCAGTCGGACCGCGGGATTCATCACGAAAAGGTTCGATGGCCGCATCGGCGCTGACGACCCAGACGCGACTGAAATGCTTCAGTCAGTCCGACAAGGCCGCAACGACGTCGTTCGACTATACGAGGAACGCGAGACCGGCAAAGCGATCCGACAGATCATGGCGTTGGCAGATGAAGCGAATCAGTACGTGGCTCGCAAAGCCCCCTGGGATATCGCTAAAGACCCATCCCGCTCTGAGGAACTCCATCGCGTCTGCACAACCGCCATCGGACTGTTCGCCAACTTGACGATCATGCTGGCCCCCATCCTGCCTCGCACCGCTGAAGCCGTAGAGCGCTGGCTGGGCGTATCGCTACAGCGTTGGGACGCTCTGCGCACACACCTGCCCGCGGGTCATGTGATCGCCCCCTACCAGCACCTGATGCAGCGCGTAGACCCCGCCGTGCTGGCCCAGTTGTTTGATGCGCCTGCCGCAGAAGCATCTAAAGAAAAAACGCCCGCTGCGCCCACAAAAACTGCCCAAGCAGCTACAAATAATGTAGCAACCGATGTATTGCCCGGCGGCGAGGCACTGGCCAGCGGCATCACCATCGACGACTTGGCCAAGGTGGATCTGCGCATCGCCCGCATCGTGCAGTGCGAAGCAGTCAGCGGCTCGACCAAGCTGCTGCGCCTGACTTTGGATATGGGCGAAGGCCGCACCCGCCAAGTCTTCAGCGGCATCGCGGCGCACTACAAGCCCGAAGATCTCGTGGGCAAACTCACCGTGGTGGTCGCCAACCTGGCGCCGCGCAAGATGAAGTTTGGTGTCAGCGAAGGCATGGTGCTGGCCGCCAGCCACGCCGACGAAGCCGCGCACCCCGGCGTGTTTGTGCTGGAGCCCTGGGCGGGGGCACAGCCGGGCATGCGGGTGAGCTGAGCGCTGGCGCAGCGCAGGCAGGGCGCGGCGGCGCCGGGCGGGGCGGCGCCGGGCGGGGCGGCGCCGGGCGGGGCGGCTAGTCGTCGTCGGCGTCCACCAGCTCCCAACCATCGTCGCGCGCAGCCAGCTTTTGCAGCAAGCGGTCTAACTGATCGCGCTCGCGCGCTGTCAGCGCTGACAGCATCGCCTCCTCGCGGGCCTGAAACACAGGAATCGCCTCGGCATACAGGCGCTGCCCTGCTCGAGTCAGCGTGAGCGGGGCACGGCGCGCATTGGCAGGGTCCACCCGCCGCTCAACAAAGCCACGCTGCAGCATGGCGTTCACCGCCCGGCTGATGCTGTTCTTGGGCCTGCCGGTGATGTCCACGATGTCTTGCGCAGTCAACTCGCCCAGATTACTCAGGCAAAACACCACCACAAATTCAGACCGCGCCACGCCGTGCTGCGCCGCCACCTGCCGATACACCGCGCCGGTGTACAGGTTAGCGAGCAGGTTGATGCGATAGACAAATGGGATCGGGTTGACCTGCTGGATCTGATTGCGATGCATAGGGGTAATTGCGGACAGTTAGAGTTCATTATGGAACCGACAATAGTTCCACTATGAACCTAAACGGAGATGTTGTCATGGGTGCAATGAATCGTCGACAGGTGCTTGGGTCTGCCGCTTTACTGGCGCTGTCACCGGCCGCGCGCGCGCAGCGCGAACTGCGATCGCTGAACGCCTTCGCGCCCAATTTCGTGTTCTCGCGTGAGATCGCCACGCCGTTTTTTGAAGCTGTGCGCCGTGCCAGCAATGGCAGCTTGGGCTTTCGCGCCAGCGGGCCCGAAGTCGTGCCCTTTGCCGAGCAGTTTCAACCCACTGCAGCCGGCGCGTTTGACCTGCTGTTCACCCACCCTGCCTATCACTCGGGCACCACCGCCATGGGGCTGGCCATGGACGCCGTTGCGGCCGACCCAGCCAAGCGGCGCGAAGGCGGCGTGATTGATCTCGTCGATCAGCACTACCAAAAACTGGGCTTGAAAGTGCTGGCTGTGGTGCCCACCGGTGGCAAAGGCTTTCAGTACATCACCAAGACGCCGCTAAAAACCACCAGCCCAGCGCTGGCGGGAATGAAGGTGCGCGGCACCGTGTCGTACCACCCCATGATCAAAGCGCTGGGCGGCTCGCCGGTGGTGATGGGCGGCGGCGATGTGTATAGCGCGCTCGAGAAAGGCGTGATTGACGCCGCAGCCTGGGGCTTGACCGGCGTGCTCGATTTCAAATGGAACGAAGTGGCCAAGTTCTACGCCCGCCCGGGCTTTGGCCAGGCCAGCTTGTATGTGTTCATGAACCTGCGCAGCTGGCAGGGCGTGGGGGCAGATGCTCAGCGCCTGCTGATGGATGAGGCCCGCAAAATTGAGCTGGCCAGCGTCAAGCGCTTTGATGAGCTGGCGGCCGCCGAAGAAGCTGAGATGAAGAAACGCGGCATGCAAGAGACGATGTTCCCGGCGGCTGATGCGTCTCGGCTAGAAGAACTGTGGGCTCAGGGTGTGTGGGAGATCGCCCGCGCCAAGAACGGCGCCGAAGCCGATGCAATGCGCCACTTGGCCGTGGCGCGTGGCCTGAGCAAATAGACCCGCCGCTCAAGTCCCAGCAACACCCATGCGCTCCGCAAAGCTTTTGTTGTCTGCACTCACGCAGGGCCTGTTTGCCCTGGCTTGCTTGGCATTGGTGGTGATGCTGGGCTCTTACGTGCTTGAGGTGGTGCTGCGTTATCTGTTCAACGCGCCCACCCGTTGGTCGAGCGACGTGGTGTCTTACGCCATGTTGTGCAGCGTGGCTTTTGCGTTGCCAGCCGTCACCCGCGACGGCGGCCATGTGGCCATCACGTCGCTGCTGGATGGCCTGGCCACAGGGCGCCGCGTCATGGCTATCCGCACCTTGGCTTGGGTGAGCGCGTTCACATGCCTGGCCGCCGTTGTGCTGCTGGGTAGCCAAGCGACGGCGCAATGGCGCGGCAGCATCGAAACCGTGGCGGCCGTCTCCATTCCCAAGTGGTGGCTCAGCGCTGCTGTGGCCCTGGGGTTAATCGGCGCGGCGGGCCACTTCATCCAGCACGCATTGGCACCTGTGGCGGCGGCCCTGGGCGGCGAGCGCGAACTCTAAAGCCGATTGCTCTATGTCCTGGATGCCTGCCCTGCTCGTTGGCCTTGGTTTGTTGTGTGTGGTGCTTGCCGCTGGCGCGCCCATCTTTATTGGCTTCTTGCTACTGAATTTGGTCGGCGTCTGGGCGCTGTTTGGCACTGCAGGCTTTGGCATGTTTGCCGGCAGCATCGTGGATTCGCTCAGTTCGCTGTCGCTCACCACCATTCCGCTGTTTGTGTTGATGGGCGAGATCTTGTTTCGATCCGGCGCCGTCGATGTGGTGTTTGACAGCGTGGACCATCTGATTGGTCGGGTGCGCGGACGGCTGTATTTGGTAACGATGACGCTGTCCACCATCTTCGCCGCGCTGTGCGGATCGGCCGTGGCGGTGGTGGCCATGCTGGGCCGCACGGTGCTACCCGCCATGCACACCCGTGGCTATGACATGCGCTTGTCGGCGTCGCTCATTCAGGGCGGCGCAAGCCTGGCACCCATCATCCCGCCCAGTTTGCTGGCGGTGCTGATTGGCTCTATGGCCAATGTGTCGATCTCATCGCTGTTGGTGGCAGGCTTGCTGCCCGGATTGCTATTGGCAGGCATGAGCATCGGCTACGCCTACTGGCGCCTGTGGCGCGACCCCAGCCTGGCACCGGCCGACGATGCCGCATTGCAAGGCGCAAGGCGTCAGCCGATCAAGGCACTGGTGCGCTTGCTGCCCTTCACCGCGATTGTGTTTTCGGTCATGGGCCTGATGCTGATGGGCATTGCCACGCCGTCTGAGGCGGCCGCCACCGGCGTGGTGGGCAGCCTGTTCACCGCCGCCTGCTATCGCAAGCTGTCTTGGGGCATGTGCCGCGAAGCGGTGGTGTCCACCGTGGCCATCTCGTCCATGATCCTGATCATCTTGGCGGTCTCGGTGTTCTTTGGCCAACTGCTCAGCTTCACAGGTGCCACCGCCGCCTTAGTGGAGTCCCTCGCCGCCATCGAACTACACCCCATGGTGATGTTCTGGCTGCTGATGATCGTGCCCTTCGTGCTGTGCATGTTCATTGACCAGTTTGCGTTCATGTTGGTGGCCATCCCCATCTATGCACCGCTGGTGCAAAAGCTGGGGCTCGATCCGGTGTGGTTTTGGACCCAGTTCTCCATCAACATGACCCTGGCCAGCCTGACTCCGCCCTTTGGCTACACGATGTACGCCCTGCGGGCCGCCGCGCCCAACTTGCTCACCCTGCAGCAGGTATTTCAAGCTTCATGGCCGATCACCTGGGTGTTTGTGGCGGGTATGGCCATCATGACCGTGTTTCCGCAAATCATCACCTGGCTGCCCGAGGTGTTGAAGTGACGGCTCCGCCAGCCGCACCCGTGCTGCGGCAAGAATTTCGATTGCCCCCAGCCGACGAAGCCGGGCTGTCTTTGCATGTGCGCCATGTGCGACCCGCTGGCCTAGCGCTTGGCAGCGTGGTGCTGGTGCACGGAGCCACATTGGCCTCTGGGTTGTGGGATATCGCCGTGCCGGGCTACAGCTTGCTCGAGGCGCTGGCGCGCTCGGGCTTGTCTGCCTGGGCGCTGGATGTGAGGGGCTACGCGCGATCTGACCGACTGCCCAAGCCCACCCGCGCGTACGCCGGGCTCACGGAGGCGGTGGCCGACATCAGCGCCACCGTTGAACACGTCTGCACGCACGACGGCGTGCCACAAGTCGGCTTGATCGGCGGCTCTTGGGGTTCCATCACCAGCGCGCGTTATGCCAGCGCTCACCCGCAGCGAGTGGCCGCCCTGGCGCTGATGGCACCTATCTTTGCCATGCGCAATCCTTCGTGGCTGGCTGATTTGGCCGACCCTGCGGCGCCTGGTGTTCTGCATCCCCAATTGGGCGCCACCCGGCTCGTGGGCCGGGCCGACCTGCTGCGCCGCTGGGACGCCGAAATGGCGGGCGCCAACCCAACTGATCGACGCGATCCACGTGTGCTTGATGCCCTGATGGCCGACAGCCTGGCACCCGAAGACAGCCCAGCCGCGCAGGCCTTTTGGGTACCCAATGGCACCTTGCTTGACTTGTTTGAAGCCTTCTCGGGCCGCCCGCTATACGACCCGGCCATGCTGAAGATGCCCGTGCTGCTGGCACGCGGCGAGCACGACGGCACATCGACCGCCGCAGACCTTCAACACCTCAGGTCGCGCTTGGGCTCGGCGGTGGTCGAGGTGCACACCATTGCCAACGCGGGCCATTTCATTTGTGCAGAGCGAGCCGCGCCGGTGCTGCAGCAGCGGCTGGTGGGATTCCTAAGCCGCCACGCGGGGCATGCATCCCTTGCGCCGTCGGCGTCACCTGCTGCGCCATCTATGTCGATTGGGCTTTAGCGCTCTTCCAGAATGCGAAAGCGGCTCTCTTTTCGATAGCAAACGCTGGGCTTTTCAGGGCTCAAAGCGCGGGTTGTAGTCTTCCGGCATCATTAAGGGTTTGCGCCAATCGGCTCCCTCGACTGCTTTCGGAGACCCCTCACCCATGAGCTACCAAGACACCCTGCTGCTGATCCACAACGAATGGCGCGAACCCACCGGTGGCCGCTGGATTGATGTGCGCAACCCGGCCACGGGCAGCACCATTGGCCGTGTGGCCCATGCCGATCGCGCTGATTTAGACGCCGCCCTGGCCGCCGCCCAAAAGGGCTTTGAGATTTGGCGCAACACCCCTGCAGCCGAGCGCTGCCGCCTGATGCGCGCCACCGCCGCGCTGCTGCGCGAGCGGGCAGACCGCATTGCCATGCTGATGACCCTAGAGCAAGGCAAGCCGCTGGCTGAGGCCAAGGGCGAAGTGCTGGCTGGGGCCGACACCCTGGAATACCTGGCCGAGGACGGCCGCCGCGTCAATGGCCGCATCGTGCCGCCGCGCGCCATGAACACCCAGCAGCAGGTGCTGAAGACGCCCGTGGGCGTGGTGGCGGCGTTTACGCCGTGGAACTTTCCGGTCAACCAAGTGGTGCGCAAGATGGGCGCGGCCTTGGCCACCGGTTGCAGCATTTTGGTGAAGGCGCCTGAAGAAACGCCCGCATCGCCCGCCGCGTTGATTGGCTGTTTTGTGGACGCAGGCATTCCCGCCGGTGTGGTGGGTTTGGTCTATGGCATCCCGGCCGAGATTTCGAGTTATTTGATTCCGCATCCCATCGTGCGCAAGGTGAGCTTTACTGGCTCTACCCCGGTGGGCAAGATGCTGGCGGGGCTGGCCGGGCAGCACATGAAGCGCATCACCATGGAGCTGGGTGGCCACGCTCCCGTCATCGTGTGCGACGACGCCGACGTGGCGCTGGCGGTGAAAGCGTCCGCCGGGGCCAAGTTCCGCAACGCGGGCCAGGTGTGTATTTCGCCCACGCGCTTTTTGGTGCACAACAGCATCAAGGCCGAGTTTGTGGCGGGTATGGTGGCTTTTACCCAAAAAATCAAGGTGGGGGACGGCACCCAACCTGGCATCACCATGGGCCCATTGAGCAACCCGCGCCGCATTGACGCCATGGAAAAACTCGTGGCCGACGCCCGCGCCAAAGGCGCCAAGGTACAAGCCGGTGGCGAGCGCCTGCCGGGTGCGGGCAACTTCTACGCGCCCACGGTGCTAGACGACGTGCCGCTAGACGCCAGCGTATTCAACGACGAGCCCTTTGGCCCCGTGGCAGCCGTGCGCGGTTTTGACACCATGGACGAAGCTATTTTTGAGGCCAACCGCCTGAGCTTTGGCTTGGCCTCCTATGCCTACACCCGCAGCCTGCGCCATCAGCATCAGTTGGCGCAGCAAATGGAAGCCGGTATGTTGTGGATCAACCAACCGGCCGCTGCCTTGCCCGAGATGCCCTTTGGCGGCCTGAAAGATTCAGGCTACGGCAGCGAAGGCGGCCCCGAGGCGCTAGAGGCTTACCTGAACACCCGAACCGTATCCACGGTGATGGTTTGATGAGCTTTCGAGATGCGGTGCGCCATGCCCCGATGGCAGCGCCCGCATCAATTCGCCGACCCATCCAGCGCCTGAGCCAAATCAGCGCACAGGTCTGGCGCCGCCTCTAGCCCAATCGACAGGCGCACCGCGTTGGGCTGCACATTGGCTTGGCGCATCTGCTCGTCATTCAAGGTGCCCGCCCACATGGCGGCGGCGTGCACCGCCAGGCTATCGACCCCACCCAAGCTGACCGCTTGGGTGAACAGCTTCAGGCGGGCGACGAAAGCCGCAGTGCCCGCGTAATCTGAGCGCAACCACACCGCGATCACGCCGCCAAAGCCGGTCATTTGCTGGCAGGCCAGGGCATGCTGAGGGTGGCTGGGCAGGCCGGGGTAGAAGACGCGTTCCACCCCTGGGTGGTCTTGCAGGAATGTGGCCACGGCCATTGCATTGGCATTGATCTGCCGCACCCGCACCGCCAAGGTGCGCAAGCCACGCAGCAGCAGCCAAGCGTCCATGGGCGACAGGGTCGCGCCTAATGTGATGGCGTCACCCCAAATGACGCGGCAGCGTTCGGCGCTGCTCAGCAGCACACCGGCCGTCAAATCGTGATGGCCGCCCAGGTATTTGGTGGCGCTGTGCAGCACGATATCTGCGCCCAGGCTCAAGGGGCGCTGGTTGATGGGGCTGGCAAAGGTGTTGTCCACGCTCACCACCACGCTGGGTGCGCGGGCTTTGGCACCCGCGCAAATGGCGGCGATGTCGCACAGCGCCAGCGTGGGGTTCACGGGGGTCTCCAAGTGCACCAAGCGCGTGTTGGAGCGCACCGCCGCCAGCACCGCAGCGGTGTCGGTCAAGTCCACCTGGCTCACCTGCACGCCCAGACGCGGCAGCAGTTCAGTCAACAGCTTGGAGGTGCCCATGTAATGACTGCTTTGCGCCACCACGTGGTCGCCTGCACGTACGTGGCTGAGCACTGCCGCGCTGATGGCGCCCATGCCTGACGCGAAGCACAAGCCCGATTCGGCGCCCTCTAAATCAGCCACCACCCGTGCCACCCGCTCGTGCAGCGGGTTGCCATAGCGGGTGTAGTAGCGCGCATGCTGCGGCTGGCCCGCCATGGCGGCAAATTCGGCCGCATCGGCGGCAGCGAAGGTGGCCGCGTAGGTGATGGGCGGGCTCAGGGCGCTGTCGTGGCGCAGCGCATCGTCGGCGTGCAGCACCTGGGTGTCGCAATGGGGTGGCTTTAACGGCATGGCGGCGTCAATTGACCAAAAGACCGAGGGTAGCCCCAACGGCTCTGGGTGGTGTGCCTCCAAATCGCACTAGGACTTCCCCCCATTTGGTGCCGCATTGGCGCATTGGGCTGCGGGGCATGTCGCAGAATGCCTGCTCGGTGAAATATTGCCCCGTGTTGCCCTCTGCGGCAGGAGAAGCGCTGTGATCTTTGATTGGGTTCCTGAGTCCACCCGCAATGCGGGCCTTGGCGCATTGATGAAGGGGGCTGGCAAGGTCACCCGCTACATCCCCATTCCGCAGCCCACGCTGATGGTGGGGGCAGGCTCCAGCGCTCGCATGGGCGAAGTCATTGCGGGCTTTGGCCACAAGCGCATCTTGATCGTCACCGACAGCATGATCGCCAAGCTGGGTCTGCTCAAAGGGCTGACCGACGCGCTCAGCGCGGGCGGGGCCGACTTTGTGGTGTTTGACGAAATCACGCCTGACGCGCCCATCCCCCTCATTGAACGCGGCCTGGCCGCCTACCAAAACAGCGACTGCGATGCCATCGTGGCCTTTGGCGGCGGCTCGTCCATGGACGCAGCCAAGGCGATTGCCATTGCCAGCGCCAACCCCAAGCCGCTGCGCAGCTTGGCGGGGTATCTGAAGGGCTTGCATGCGCCAGCACCCATTTACGCCGTGCCCACCACAGCGGGCACGGGGTCTGAAGTGACCGTGGCCGCTGTGATTTCTGACCCAGAACACCGCGACAAAGTCGTGATCGTGGACCCTCGCCTGGTACCCAAGATGGCCGCGCTCGATCCGGCCCTGATGACGGGTCTGCCGCCCCACATCACCGCCGCTACCGGCATTGACGCCCTCACCCACGCCGTGGAAGCCTTCGTGGGTAACTGGAAAACGCCGTACTCCGACGGCATGGCGCTAGCCGCCGTGGGCCTGATTTTTGACAACCTGCGCACCTGCTACAGCCAGGGCACCGACGTCGCGGCGCGTGAAAAAATGGCCCTGGCCAGTACCTATGCAGGCTTGGCCTTTACCCGCGCCAACGTCGGCTATGTGCATGCGATTGCGCACCAGTTTGGCGGGCGCTATCACACCCCGCACGGGCTGGCCAACGCCATCATGCTGCCGCATGTGCTGCGCTTTTCGGCGCCTGCCATCACCGACAAGCTGGCCGCACTTGCCGTGCGAGCCAAGCTGGGCGATGCGTCTGAGTCTGAAGACGACTTGGCCGAAAAATTCATGGCGGGGGTCGACGCGCTCAACCGCGACTTGGGTATTCCGCTGCGCCTGGCCGCACTGCGCGAAGAAGACATTCCCGATCTGGCGCGCGCCGCTTGTGCCGAAGCGGCCACCGGCTACCCCGTGCCGCGCTACATGAGCCAAGACCAGTGCGAAGCCCTCATCGCCCAGGTACTGCCCACCGAGGCAGACGCCGCTAGCGCCGCCCCTGCCGCTACAAAAAAAGTAGCTAAGAAGGCAGTAAAGAAGGGCGCACCAGCCAAAAAATCATCTACCGCCACCGCTTGAATCTCAGTTGTTTGCGAAGTCATGGGAGAACCACACATGAAAAACGTCGTCACCGTCACCCTGGGCCCGTCGTCGCAAGACTTCAGCTTTGAAACCGAATTTTTGGGGCGCAAGTTCAACGTTCAACGCCTGGGCGCTGACAACGACACCACCCAGGCCTGGGAACTCATGCGTCGCCACCAAACCACCGCTGATGCGATTGGCCTGGGCGAAATTGGCGACCACTACCAAGTGGGCCTGCGCACCCTGGTCAACAAAGAAACCAAGCGGCTATTGAATGTGGTGACCCGCGTGCCAGTCACCAGTGGCGCCACCCTGCGCCGGCTGCTGCAAGTGCGCGCTGTGCGCTATGTGCAGCATGAACTGGGCAACTACTTCAACAACAACCATGTGTTGTTTTTGTCGGGCATGCGCAACTACGACATGGCGGTGGCGCTGTCGGACTACACCAAGAATTTGGCGTTTGCAGATGCCTTGTTCCTCACCGGCGCACCGGCCATGCTGACATCGCTTGAGCAGCTCGAGCTGTTTGCCAAAGGCAGCAATTGGGTGCCGGGCCGACCGTCAGAAATGATGGAGTCCTTGCTGGGCCGCTTCAAAATCAAACGCGTGGCCGCCGAAATAGCCAAGGCCCATGTGGTGGTGGGCACCTTTGCCGAAATCAAGGCCGTGGCGCGCGACGGCAATCTAGAAGGCAAAACCATCATCACCTCGGCGGTGGATGACGATCGCTTGGAGTTCTTCAAAGCCCAAAAGGTCAACCTGTGCGTGGACGTCAGCCCCAAGCTGTTCAGCCATGTGGTGGGCGTGAACACCATCGAAGCCATGATGCTGGCCGCACTGGAAACCCCCGCCGAAGAAGTCTCTGACGACGACTTCACCGAGATGATTGATGAGCTGAAGATCACCCCGCGCCTGCTGCACCCCACCGGCAAGTTCCGCAATATTCGCCGCTTTGCCTTTGTGGTCCACCCTTTAAGCCAAGACTTCATTCGCAAGGGCTTTCCCATCCCCAAGGGCACGCCCAAGTTTGTGATGGACAAGGTCGAGACCGTGGCCGCGCACATGCCGCCCATGGTCTATTGCAAGATGGAGAACATCATTTCGCCCACCGGCGCCGAGGCCGAAGGCTGGCTGATCAGCGTGGGCGGCACACCCAAAGAAATGCTGGCGCGCAGCCCGGAGTTTACCTACCGCCGCCTCTTGCACGCAGCCAAGATTGCCGAAGGCCTGGGCGCGCAAATCATGGGCCTGGGCGCCTTCACCAAGGTGGTGGGCGATGCGGGGGTGACGGTGGCGCGCAGGGCGCCGCTGCCCATCACCACCGGCAACAGCTATTCGGCCAGCGGCGCCTTGTGGGCCGCGGCCGACGCCATGAAGCGCATGGGCCTGGTCAAGCCCAGCAAAGACGGCAAGCGTCTGCCTGCCAAGACCATGGTGATTGGCGCCAGTGGGTCCATTGGCTCCGTCAGCGCGCGGCTGCTGGCCATGGCCTTTGAAGAAGTGGTGATTGCGGGCCGCGACCTAAAGAAGCTCGAAGAGCTCAAGCGCAGCATGCTCAAAGACACGCCTGACGCCAAAATCACGTGCTCCATCGACTACGACAACTTGCTGGCCGACATGGACATGATCGTCACCAGCACCAGCGGTGCGGGCAAGAAGATCTTGGACATCACCAAGGTCAAGCCTGGCTGCGTGATCACCGACGTGGCCCGCCCCTTGGATTTGCCCCCCGAAGAGGTGGCCAAGCGCCCCGACGTGCTGGTGATCGAATCGGGCGAAATTGAGCTGCCCACCAAGGTCAAGGGCATGAAGAGCATTGGCCTGCCGCCCAACGTGATCTACGCCTGCCTGGCCGAGACCATCGTGCTGGCGCTAGAAGGCCGATTTGAGGTCTACACCATCGGCCGCGACACCGAATGGCCCAAGGTGAAAGAAATCTATCGCCTGGGCCTGCGCCACGGCATGAAGCTTTCAGCCATCTCCGGGGTGGGCGGTGTGTTCACCGACGCCGATATTGCCAAGGTGGTGGAACTGGCCAAAGAAGCCCGCAAAACCTGGAAGAAAGGGCAGACCATTGATGCCAGCCCCGCTGCCGCTGGTGACGCGCAACAGGCAGCGCCCAAGAAGAAGGCCGCTGCGGCCAAAAAGCCTGCAGCGAAAAAAGTGACCGCTAAAGTGGCCGCTAGAAAAGCCCCCGCCAAGAAAGCCGTGGCTGCGCCCGTGAGCAAGGCCGCTTCGGTGAAGGCGTCGCCTGCCAAAACCGCCCCTGCCAAAACCGCGCCCGCCAAAGCACCCATCGCCGCCAAAAAAGCCCCCGCTCGCAAGGCCGCCCGTGCTGCCGAGCCCGCCGTGGCCTAACGCAGCTGCCGCCTGACAAGCGGCTTTGGCAAAGCAAAAAGCCCGATGGTTTCCCATCGGGCTTTTTTCATCTTCATTTTTGGCGCGGCTGGCAGGATTCGAACCCACGACCCCTTGGTTCGTAGCCAAGTACTCTATCCAACTGAGCTACAGCCGCGAAGCCTCGCAGTATAGCACGCGGGTGTTGGGGGCTCCGCGCCCTCAGTGCAGCAAGCAAAGGGCGCTGCCTACAATGCACCCATGGTCCTTGCCAACACGTCTGCTGCGTCGGTTTTAAACGCTGACTTGCACTGCCATTCGGTGGTGTCCGACGGCACCCTCACGCCCGAAGCGCTGGCCCAGCGTGCGCGCGCCAACGGCGTTGATTTGTGGGCGCTGACTGACCACGACGAAGTCGGTGGCCAAGCGCGCGCCCTGGCCGCTGCGCACGAGGTGGGCCTCAAATATTTAAGCGGGGTTGAAATTTCGGTGACCTTCGCAGGCGTCACGGTGCACATCGTGGGCCTGGGCTTTGATCCGACCAACGCCGATTTGGTGGCGGGCTTAAAGCGCACCCGCGGCGGGCGTGCCGAGCGCGCGCAAGAGATGTCTGCAGGCTTGGCTGCAGTGGGCATCAAAGACGCTTACGAGGGCGCGCTGAAATACGTAGGCAACCCTGATTTGATTTCGCGCACCCACTTTGCCCGCCATTTGGTGGAATCGGGCGTGTGCCAAGACACCCACGAAGTGTTTCGCCGTTTTCTGACCGAAGGCAAGCCCGGCTTTGTGCCGCACCGCTGGGCCAGTTTGCGCGACGCAGTGCACTGGATCACCGGCGCGGGCGGCATGGCGGTGGTGGCGCACCCGGCGCGCTACAAGTTCACGCCCACTGAGGAATACGCGCTGTTCACCGAGTTCAAGGCCCACGGCGGCCAAGGCGTGGAAGTGCTCACCGGCAGCCACACGGCAGCCGAAGCGGTGAAGTATGCCGAGCTGGCGCAAGAGCTTGACTTGTACGCCTCACGCGGCAGTGATTTCCACAGCCCTGACGAAAGCCACACCGACCTGGGCACCCTGCCCTATCTAAGCGGCAAGCTCAAACCGGTGTGGGAAGCCTTGAGCCACCGGGTTCAATAACCCACCGCATTGAGCAGCACCTGCTGGCTTTGCACCAGAGCGCCAGCGTCCGCTTGAGTGCCGCACCCCAGCCATGGCCCAGTTTTTTCACGTTCACCCAGACAACCCTCAGGCGCGGCTGCTCAAGCAAGCTGCGGCGCTCTTGGGCGGTGGTGGTGTGCTCGCCTTGCCCACCGACAGCAGCTACTGCGTGGCCTGTCGGCTTGACGACAAAGACGCCGCCGACCGCCTGCGCCGCATCCGCCAGGTGGATGAGCGCCATCACCTCACCTTGCTGTGCCGCGATTTGTCGGAGCTGGCCAACTACGCCCGGGTGGACAACCGCCAATACCGCTTGCTCAAGGCCGCCACACCGGGCGCCTATACCTTTATCTTGGAAGCCAGCAAAGAAGTGCCCCGCCG
>JAAFIY010000056.1 GCA_013297985.1 Comamonadaceae bacterium
CGTCGGCCGCGTGGTACAGCGCCACCCAGGCCAACAAGCCACTGGCCATGGCCTGCACCGCCGCAAATGGGCTGTAAAGCGCGGCCACCTGCGAGCGCAGCAGCCACAAGGCCGAGGCCACGCACACCGCCCAGACGCCAATGGCCAGTGCGCCCGCGCGCAGCGCTTGCTCTAGGCGCTCGGGCTGCTGCGCACCCAAGGCCCAGCCCACCCGCGCGCTGCAGGCAATGGCAATCGATAGCGGCACCATGTACAACAGGGCTGCGGCGTTGGCGGCCACTTGGTGGGCCGCGCTGGCGGTGGCACCCATGCGGGCGATGAGCAAGGCCATGAGCGTGAAGGAAGTCACCTCCACCAGCACCGCCAGGCCGGCAGGCAAGCCCAATGCCGCAAATGCGCGCAGTTGCCGCACATCAGGCGCCTCGGGCCAGCGCAGCAAGCGAAAAGGGCGCAAAGCTGCATCCCAGCGCAGCACCGCCAGCATGCCAGCCAGCATCAAGGCGTAGGCCAGCACAGTGGCCAGCGCGCAGCCCAAGGCCCCCATTGCGGGCAGGCCAAAGCCGCCCAGGCCGAGCCAAATCGTCAGCGGTACCTTGATGGCCAGCCCGCCCATCTGCAAGGCTGTCACCCAGCGAGGTTGCCCCAGGGCTTGGCAAATGGTGCTGCCCAGGCGAAACGCCAGACCCATAGGCAAGGCCAGCGCCAGTACGTTCAGATACGGCAACACCTCAGACAGCACGGCCTGGGGCACTGCAAACCCCTGCAGCACGGGCCCAGCCGCCAAAAGTGCGGTGGCGCCCACCACCGCACCCACCCCGGCGATGTACCAGGCCTGTCGAAAGCTAGGGCCAATGGCGTGGTTGAGCCCCGCGCCGTACAGCTTGGACCACACCGGCATCAACGCCTGCAGCATGCCCATCATGCCCACGAACACACTGATGTAGGTGGCCGAACCCACCGACAGCGCGGCCAGACTCAGCTCGGAATGGCGCCCTGCCACCAGGGTGTCGGTCAGCCCAAAGGCCATCACCGCCAATTGCCCCACGGCCATGGTGCTGGCGTGGCTGGCAATCAAGCGGCCCTCAGAGGCAGCGGGCACTAGCGCAGGCAAGGGGGCCGCGCCCGGCAGTGTCATGGCGCGTTGGCCTCAAACAGCAGCACGTCATCTTGCCGGTCTACCGGGCGCCGAAAGGCCCGCACGGGTCGCCACATCAGTTCGCCTTGGGCATTGAGGGCACGCTGCAACTGGGTCTGTTCGCTTTGGTCTGTCAGCAGCCATTGGCAAGCGCGAGGCGGACTGCCCGGCAATGTCTCACCCAAGCCACTTGGCCCGCTTACTTGGGGCAGGCGCGCAATGGGGATGGTGCGCCCGTCGTCGGGTGCCAGCACCAAGGGCACCGGCCCGTGCACCAGCAGGCCCGCAGTCTGTGCACGGCTCAGGCGATAGGCATAGGCGCAGCTGCCCGCAGGCAGCGCCGCATGTACCTGATGCACCATGGTGGCGTAGCTGCGGGCGTAGTTCAGCAAGGGCAGCCACAGGGTGGTGAGCAGTAACCAACACAACACGGCGCCGCCTGCGGGCAAGGCCATGGTCTTCCACAACGCGGCCCGGTGTCGCCCGCTGCGCCAGCGCACCAGCCAAGCCCAAGCCACGGTTGCGGCCAAGGCCAGCAGCGCGGGCAGCCAGGCCCATTCAGCAACGAACCCAGGCGCCAACTTGGCCACGTTGGCCGCTGGTTTGGCAGGCCAGCCTGTCTGCATCGCGATCCAGATCACCCAGATCACCACCGCGCAGGCCGAGAAAAACACCAGCGCAAACCAGTCAATCAGCGCTGTCACGCCGCGGCGTAAGGTGGGCAGAGCAAATGCAGCCAGCACCGCCAAGGCCGGGACGGCGTTAATCAGTGCCCGATCTGGCGAGTGCGGCGCCAAGAGCGCTGCTGCCGTGGCCGTTGCAGCCATGGTGGCAGGCCATCCGATGTGAAACGCCGCCCGTGCATCGCCCCATTGGGCGCGCCAACGCCACAGGGCCCACAAGGCCAGTGGCCACAGGGGCCAGGTGAACCACAACAACAGCCGCGCCAAGGCCCAGGCTTCATGCGGCAGACCCAGCCGCCACTGCCACAGATTGAGTACCGTGCTAAGTGCGGCAGTGGCCAGCGCCGCAAGCACCAAAGCCCCGGCGCTGCGCGCCAAGGCAGCGGCCTGCTGCGCAGGCCCCGCTGTGTCGGCCGACCCCTGAGCCCAGGCAGACTCGGCAAAATCACGGCCTGCCGACGCCGCAGCGCCCGGTGGGTGGCGCATGTGGCTCGCCATCCAAGCCAGCCACATGGCGCCAGAGACGGCCCACAGCATGGCCAGCGCAGGCGCACCCGCCAACGCAAGCCCCGGCAAGCCCCCGCCCAGGCCCCACCAGCCGCGCCGGTGGCCCCCCGCTAGCGCGGCCACGCCGAAGAGCACCAGCGCCGACATCACCCATTGCAAACTGGTGGCAGTGGTTTCGTGACCCAACTGGGCCAGGCCCAGGCAAGCCACCAAGGCCAGCAAGGCACCATCGGCCAAGGCGCGCGCATAGTCTTTCGGCTGCGCTTCGCCGCCGAAGGCAAAGCTGACGGGTTGCGCTGATGCGCGGCGCGCCAAGTGATAGGTGGCATACCAAGTGGCGGCCAGGGCCAGGCCAAGCGCCAAAGCGAATGCGGCGCGGGCCAGGGTGTCGGCCGAGAGCCACGTGTTGGGGCCCCAGGCGATGGCCCAGGCCCCCAGCCAGTAGGGCAGCAGGGCGCTGGATTCTGGCGCCTGACCCAGCACCGAAGGGCTCCACCAATCGCTGGGTCCGCTGCCCGCCAAGGTGCCTGCCAAGGCCGACATCTGCGCGAAGCCCGCCAGATCGGCGTTTTTCCAGGGGTCGCGGCCGATCACACCTCCCACCGCATAGACGATAGCCACCAGCCACAACGCGAGACGCGGCAGGCGCCGAACGGCGTCTTGAGCAACGATGGCAGGCGACGGCGTCATCAAAGGAAACAGTAGAGCAATCAGCCCCAATTAGGCATGAAGCGAGGGCGCTCGGCCCGGCACAAACTGGCCCGGCTGAGGCACGGCGATGCGGGCAGAGCCCAATTTACAAATGCCTTGGCGCCCCAGGCGCAAAAAAAGGGCACGGCGGTTACCCACGTGCCCTTTTTCAAATTGGGGAGCTTGCCAAGGCGCCCAAATACAGCGCCCTAGAGCCCCCCGCGTGGCCCCATCAGGCCGACTTTTTGCCGAAGCGGTTGCGAAAGCGCTCCACACGGCCGCCCATGTTGTCCACCGACTTCTGGGTGCCGGTGTAGAACGGATGCGATTCACTGGAAGTGTCCAGCTTGAACAGAGGAAGTTCGCGGCCATCTTCAGTTTTGCCCATTTCGCGGGTGTTCACGCACGAACGGGTGACAAACTTGAAGCCGTTGGACAAGTCCACAAACAGCACTTCGCGGTAGTTGGGGTGAATGCCTTCTTTCATGGCCACTGTTCCTTATTCGGGGCCGCAAAGGGGGCCCGGTTCAAGCGCGACAGCCAAAGCCACCCACATTAGCAGCTTCACTTTTCGCAAAACCACGCATTATACAGCGCGGCGCCGCAGCATCAACCGCCGCGACGCATCATGTCGAAGAACTCGACGTTGGTCTTGGTGGCCTTCATGTTCTTGAGCATCAGCTCCATCGCCTCGACCTCGTCCATGTTGTAGATGAGCTGACGCAAGATGCGCGACTTCTGCAAGATCTCGGGCGGCAACAGCAGTTCTTCGCGCCGCGTACCGCTGCGGCTGAGCTGGATCGACGGGAACACCCGCTTTTCATACAGGCGGCGGTCTAGGTGCAGTTCGCAGTTGCCGGTGCCTTTGAATTCTTCAAAGATGACTTCGTCCATGCGGCTGCCGGTGTCCACCAGCGCGGTGGCAATGATGGTGAGGCTGCCGCCTTCTTCCACTTTGCGGGCCGCACCCAAGAAACGCTTGGGGCGTTGCAAGGCGTTGGAATCGACGCCGCCGGTGAGCACCTTGCCAGACGAAGGCACCACGTTGTTGTAGGCGCGGGCCAAACGGGTGATGGAGTCCAACAAGATCACCACGTCTTGCTTCAATTCCACGAGGCGCTTGGCGCGCTCAATGACCATTTCGGCCACATGCACGTGGCGCGAAGCGGGTTCGTCAAAGGTGGACGCAATCACCTCGGCGCGCACGGTGCGCTGCATGTCGGTGACTTCTTCGGGGCGCTCGTCCACCAGCAGCACCATCATGTGGCTGTCGGGGTAGTTGGTGGCGATCGCGTGGGCAATGTGCTGCATCATGACCGTCTTGCCGCTCTTGGGCGGGGCCACGATCAGTGCGCGCTGGCCTTTGCCGATGGGGGCCACGATGTCGATGATGCGGCCGGTGATGTTTTCTTCGGCCTTGTTGTCGCGCTCCAGGCGCATCAGCTCACGCGGGAACAACGGCGTGAGGTTCTCAAACATCACCTTGTGTTTGTTGGCCTCGGGCGCGCCGCCATTGACCTTGTCGAGCTTGGTCAGCGCAAAGTAACGCTCGCCCTCTTTGGGGATGCGCACCTCGCCTTCGATCATGTCGCCGGTGTGCAGATTAAAGCGGCGCACCTGGCTGGGGCTGATGTAGATGTCGTCGGTGCTGGCGGTGTAGCTGCTGTCGGGGCTGCGCAGAAAGCCAAAGCCGTCGGGCAGGATTTCAAGCACGCCGTCTGCAAAGACCTGTTCACCCGTTTTGGCGCGTTTTTTGATCAGCGCAAACATCAGCTCTTGCTTGCGCATGCGGCCAGTGTTTTCAATCTCCAGCTCATCGGCTTGCTTGAGCAGGTCGGCCACGTGCTGGGCCTTGAGTTCATTCAGGTGCATGGGGACACTCCCGCAGGAGTCGATTCACGAACAAAGGGGGTGAACAGGTGGGACGCGCGCGTCGCGCTGAAAGAAGGACGCGGATCCTGGCGACTTGTCTGGAAATCAGCTGTCGCCGCCCGGTGGTCACGCTCAAAGAACAGCGTCACAAAACCGGTACGAGTATTATGGCACGGCCTTCAAGCGGGGGGCGTTGGCGTAGGCTAGGCGAATACCGGGCGCCGGGCGGCGCGGCGCATAAAAAAAACCGCCCCGGAGCAGCCCAGAGGCGGTTTTTTCAGACGGCTCAAAGGTGGCAGCGCGCAGGCCGCCAACACCGGCCTCAGGCGAGCTGTTGGTCCAAGAAAGCGGTGAGTTGCGCTTTGCTCATGGCGCCCACTTTGGTGGCCACTTGGCGGCCGTCTTTGAACAGCATCAAGGTGGGAATGCCACGAATGCCGTACTTGCCGGGCACGTCGCGGTTTTCGTCCACGTTCATCTTGGCGATCTGCAGCTTGCCGTTGTAGGTTTGGGCCACTTCGTCCAGGATGGGCGCAATCATCTTGCAGGGGCCGCACCATTCGGCCCAGTAGTCCACCAGAACCGGGCGATCGGCCTGCACCACGTCAGACTCAAAGGTGGCATCCGAAACATGCTTGATCAGGTCACTGGCCATGGCGAATCCTTGCGAACGAAAAAGGTGAATGGGAAGGCCGGTACTGCGTGTCAGGCGGCGCCGCAGCGCACACCAGAGATGCCAAAACTACCTAAGGCAATTCTGGCAGAAAGCAAGAGGACTTGCCCCGCGCGCCACGCATGCCCCGCCCGGCGACGCGGCCAAGCGCAGCCGCGCAGCGCTACAAAAAAGGGGGTTGACGAGCCTTGACCCCGGCACTGACTCCACAGTTAGGGCTGCTTGGTTCCCCACCTGACCCGGTTGGCCGCTTCACCATGCGGGAAGGCCCGTCAAGGCGGATTGTAGGCGGCGCCTGCGGCGCCCACCTGCGGCTGCATTGGATGCCTGCCCCCGTCCCTACAATCGCCACGCATGAGTTATCTGGTCCTGGCCCGCAAATACCGCCCGCGCTTGTTCGCGGACATGGTGGGCCAAGAGGCCGTGGTGCAGGCGCTGAGCAACGCGCTCACGCAACAGCGCTTGCACCACGCCTATTTGTTCACCGGCACCCGAGGCGTGGGCAAGACCACGGTGTCACGCATCTTGGCCAAGTCGCTGAACTGCCTGGGTGCGGATGGTCAAGGCGGCGTGACGGCCACCCCCTGTGGTGTGTGCGATGCCTGCCGGGACATCGACGCGGGCCGCTTTGTGGACTACACCGAACTCGACGCCGCCAGCAACCGCGGCGTGGGCGAAATCCAGTCGCTGCTGGAGCAAGCGGCCTACAAGCCGGTGCAGGGGCGCTTTAAGGTCTTCATGATCGATGAGGTGCACATGCTCAGCAACCACGCCTTCAACTCGATGTTGAAGACGCTGGAAGAGCCGCCTGAATACTTGAAGTTCGTACTGGCCACCACCGACCCGCAGAAGGTGCCGGTCACCGTGCTGTCGCGCTGTTTGCAATTCAACCTGCGGCCGATGGTGCCCGAGACCGTGCACCGCCATTTGGCGCAGGTGCTGCAAGCCGAGCAGATCGGCTTTGATGACGACGCCCTGGCCGCTTTGAGCGTGGCCGCACGCGGCTCGATGCGCGACGCGCTGTCGCTGGCGGATCAGGCCATTGCCTTCGGCAATGGGCAGTTGCGCGGCGCCGACGTGCGCCAGATGCTGGGCTTGGTGGGCCGCAACCAGGTGTTGGATGTGTTGGACGCGCTGGCGGTTGGCGATGGCGCGGCGGTGCTGCATCAGGTCGATGCCCTGCGCCATGCGGGCGCCAGCGCCGCCGCTGTGCTGGAAGACCTGTGCGGCGTACTGCACCGCATGGCGGTGGCTCAGGTGGTGGAAGCGGGCCATGCCCCTACGGCGCTGCCGGGTGGCTTGGATGTGCAGCGGGTGACGACATTGGCCCAAGCCATGCCCGCTGACGAAACCCAGTTGCTCTACAGCATCTGCCTGCACGGCCGCGCCGAGCTGGCCCTGGCGCCCGATGAGTACGCCGGGTTGGCGATGGTGCTGTTGCGCTGGTTGGCGTTTAAGCCCGCGCCCGGCGCAGAGGCTGAAAAAAAAAGCCTGAATAGTGCCCAAGGGCCTGCCGATACAGCGCAATCAGCTCCTGTTTCGATAGCAAACGAAGGCCTTGCCCCAGCGGTTGCCGCGCCCGCAGCGCCTACCGCCGCGCCTACGGTCTCTCTGGCCGCGCTACCTGTGCGACGGGCGCCGTCGCCCGAGCCGGCACAACACGCGGGCGACGCTCTGGTGCCCCATAGCTCGCCCGACAACCCGCGCCACAACCCGCAACTTGCACCCGCATTTGTCGCTGCGCCGCCGCCCCAGCCTGGCCCGGTGGCGTTGAAAGACGCGCGTTCGCCGGTTTCGGCTCTGCCCATTGTGGAATCGCCCGCCACCGCCCGCGACGAGCCAGCTTCCACCGCCGATTGGGAGCCCACGGCCGAAGGCGAGTGGTGGCTGCAAGCCGTCCAGCGCCTCACCGCTGCCCAGCGCGTGAGCGCGCTCACGCGCGAACTGGCCTTGCAGTCGCAACTGCTGGCGCGCGATGGCGACCATTGGATGCTGCGGGTCGAGCGCAGTGCGCTCAACACCCCCACCACCCACGAACGCCTCACCCAAGCCTTGCAAGCAGAGGGGCTGGCGCAGCGCATCAGCGTGGAAGTGGGCCGGGTCAGCGACACCCCAGCGCGCCGCCTGGCCGCGTTGGCCGACGCTGCGCAGCGCGAAGCCGAGGCGCGTGCCCATGCGGATCCGTTTGTGCAGCGCTTGATGCGCGACTTCGGCGCCACAATCGTGCCTTCTAGTGTGCGGCCCAGCTGACCTAGCGGGGCGCACCGGCGTTTTCAACGGCGTGCCGCGTGTGCGCTTTCTTTGCCCTCAAGGATCTTTTCAGCCATGTTCAACAAAGGCCAACTCGCCGGCTTGATGAAGCAAGCCCAGGCCATGCAAGACAACTTGAAGCGCGCCCAAGATGAACTGGCGCTGATTGAAGTCACCGGCGAATCCGGCGCCGGTTTGGTGAAGGTCACCATGACCTGCAAGCACGAAACCAAGCGCGTGCAAATTGACCCGAGCCTGCTGGCCGACGACAAAGACATGCTCGAAGACCTCGTGGCCGCCGCCTTTAACGCCGCGCTGCGCAAGGCGGAAGAAACCAGCGAAGAAAAAATGGGCAAGCTCACCTCGGGCATGGGCTTGCCGCCGGGCATGAAGATGCCGTTTTGATGAGCAGCGAATCGCTCGACTCGCTCATTGAAGCCCTGCGCCGCTTGCCGGGCGTGGGCGTTAAAAGCGCGTCGCGCATGGCCAATCATTTGCTGCAGCACGACCGCCGCGGCGCCCAAGCACTGGCGCAGGCCTTGAACGCTGCGGTGGATCGGGTGGGCCACTGCCAGCGCTGTCACACCTTCAGCGACGCGCCCGTCTGCGCCACCTGCCTTGATCCTCAGCGCGACGCCACCCGGCTGTGCGTGGTGGAAACCCCGGCCGACCAATCGGCACTGGAGCGCAGTGGGGCGTATCGGGGCTTGTACTTCGTACTGCTGGGCGCTTTAAGCCCGCTCGATGGCGTGGGGCCGCACGACATAGGTTTGGCCGCCTTGTTTGAACGCGCCACCGACGGCGTGGTGCAAGAAGTGATCTTGGCCACCAGCTTCACTGCCGAGGGTGAAGCCACGGCCTTTGTGATTGCCGACACCCTGAAGGCCCGTGGTTTGGCAGTGACGCGGCTGGCGCGCGGCGTGCCCGCAGGCAGCGAGCTCGAATATGTGGACTTGAGCACCCTGGCCCATGCGCTAGTGGATCGCCGCTAGGGCGCCAGCGGCCTCTGAGATTGCTATTATTTTGCTAGCTGCTTGCGCCCTTTTTTAAAGCGGTTCAGGCCTTTTTTGTTCAACATCTTGCCCTTGCCATGTCAAACGTCTCGGCCAATCTGTGGGTGTTCGGTCTGCCCCATGTGTGTGTGTTGATCGTGGGCCTGCTGCCCATGGTCTGCGCGGGCTTGGCCAAGTTTCATCGGCGTGACAAACCGGTGGGCGGTGGCTTTGACAACGAAAACCCACGTAACTGGCTGGCCCAGCAAACCGGCTGGCGCGCCCGTGCCAATGCGGCGCAGGCCAACAGCTTTGAAGCCATGCCGCTGTTTTTTGTGGGTGTGGTGCTGGCCTTGGGAGGCGGCACGCCGGCTTTGTGGCTTAACTTGCTGTGCGTGGCCTTTGTGGGCTGCCGCGTGGCGTTTATTGCGTGCTATCTCAGCAATCGGGCTGACCTGCGTTCGGTGGTGTGGACGCTTGGGTTTTTGTGCAGCGTGGCATTGATCTTCAGCCCCCTGTTGCGCTAGGCAGGCCGGGCCGCAGCGCTCTCGACTTTTTCAAGACGCGCACAAACCCCAACGGTAGCGGCCCCAATGGGCGAAAGCCTGCACTGCCCTTATGGTTGATATATGGGTGCTTCAGGCCATTCACGCAACAACGCCACGCAGCCCGATGAGCTCTGGGCTGCGGCAGCCGCGCGCGCCCCAGCCGCACGGGCCAATCGCCGACAGTGGCTGCTAGCGCTTGGGTGGGGTGCCTGGAGCGTGGCTGAGGCCAGCACGCAAAGCAGCGCCCACCGGGCCGACTTGGCGCCCCTTCGCATTGCCCTGCCTCCGCGCGACAACCTGAGCCTGCTGCCGGTGGTGCTCATGCAGGCCCTGGGCCATGCCGAGGCGGAGGGTCTGGCGCTGGACGTGGTCTCTTTGGCCCCCGATGAACCCAGCTCCGCTGACGCCATGGTGGCCAGCTTTGACCACATCTGCCTGCGCAATGCACGGGGCCAGAACTGGACGGTGGTGGGCGTGCTCACGCGCTCGCCGTGGGTCACGGTGGGCGTGTCTTTGCGGCCCACCGATGGCGTCGATGTAGAGGGCCGCAGCCCCGCGCGGCCGCGCCTGCAGCGCGGCATGCGGGTGGGGGTGAGTGGGGCTGCCACCGGCGCGGGTTTGGTGTTGTCGCTGGCTTTAGAGCAAGCGGGTTTGCGCGCCAGCGACGTCCAACTCATCAATTTGGCTGCTTATGCGCCCGCCCAAGCGGTGCGCAGCATCGGCCTGGACGCCGTCAGTGCGCCTGATCCGTTGAGCCATCTGCTTGAAACCGACGGCCAATGGTGGCCTCAGTTGGCCACCCGCACCTTAAGCGGCACCCAAGCCGTGTTTGGCGGCACCGCTGCAGGCATGTGCTTGGCAGTGCAAGACAGCGTGCTGGCGCGTCAACCGCAGGTGGCGCAGGGCTTGGTGAATGCGGCGGTGCGGGCGCTGCGCTGGCTGCAGACGGCCGGGCTGCGCGACTTGGTCCGCCATGTGCCGCACCCGCACTTTGGCGGTGACCGAGCGGCTTACTTGTCCGCGTTTCAAAGCGGGCGTGAACTGTTCACCGCCGACGCCCAGGTGGCCGAAAACGACCTGCTGCGGGTGTGGCGTGCCCAGGCCCGCGTCGAGGGCTCGGCGCTCACCCGGGCCGAGGTGCTGCAGACCTTTACCAACCAACTCGCCCGGCGCGCTGAACGCGTGCGGGCGTGAGCTAAACGCTATCTATTTGATAGCTGAATAGGCCCATAAACAGGGCCAAAGCGGCCCATTTGGTTTGTAAGCAGGGTTGCGGATGGCCCTACTTGGCCGCCTTGGCCGGGTGCTGCGCGGTGGCAGCCTTGGCTTTGGGGGCAGCCTTGGCTGTTGGGGCAGGCCGCTGTGCGCGGCTGGCGGTTTTGTTGGCCGCCGGTGCGCTGCGCCGGGTGCTCGCGCTGGCCTTGGCCGGGGCGGCGGCGCGTTCCCGCAAAAACACCACCACGTTCTGCTGCGCCCGCAGCGGGGTGTTGGGGGTGACGTCGTTCCAGTTGGCCACCTGCGCGGCGCTCAAGCCGTGGCGCTTGGCCAGCGTGGCTACCGTGTCGCCCTTGCGCGCCTTGACTACGCTGCGGCGGGTGGAGACTTCTGGCGCAAGCAGCAGCTGGCCGCCGTCGGCCACCCGTTCGCTGACGTCGCGGTCATGGGCTGCGCGTGGCACCAGCAGGGTGGCACCACCGCGAATCAGCATGCGCGGGGGCACCTGGTTGATGCTGCGCAGCTCAGATTCACCCATCCCAGTGCGGCGGGCGGCTTCGGCCACGCTCATGGTGCTGGGCGCGACCCAGGCCGTCCAACTGGCCAAGCGGCCTTTGGCGTGGGCGTCAAGGTTGCGCTCAAAAATCTTGGCGTTCTCCCAGGGCAGCAAGATCTGCGAGGTGCCCGCAGCCAGAATGACGGGGCGGCGCGCAGATGGGTTGAGCGCGCGAAAGTCTTCCACCCGCACATCGGCCAGGCGGGCGGCCAGCTCTACGTCAATGTCGCGGCTGATGTCCACGGTTTGAAAGTAGGGGTGGTTTTCCACCAGCGGCAGCTCGGCACGGAAGGCGCCCGGGTTGGCAATGATGTTTTTGACGGCTTGAAACTTGGGCACGTACATGCGCGTCTCGTCCGGCATGTTCAGGTTCAGATAACCCGTGGGCAACCCGGCGCGCTGATTGCGTTGTTGGGCCCGCTGCACATTGCCTTCGCCCCAGTTGTAAGCGGCCAGCGCCAGGTGCCAGTCACCAAACATGCGGTGCAGGCGCTGCAAATAGTCCAAGGCCGCACGGGTGCTTTGCAGCACATCGCGCCGGTCGTCGCGAAAGGCGTTCTGCTTTAAATCAAAGTAGGTGCCGGTGGCGGGCATGAACTGCCAGATACCCGCTGCCCGCGCGGTGCTGGTGGCCTGGGGATTGAAGGCGCTTTCGATGTAGGGCAGCAAGGCCAGTTCAAGCGGCATCTGGCGCTGTTCCAACTCGTCCACGATATGGAAAAGGTACTTGGCCGATCGCTCTGTCATGCGCTGCAGGTAGTCGGGGCGGCTGGCGTACCACTGCTCTTGCTGGCGCACCAGGTCGGTGTCTAGGTTGGGCATGGCAAAGCCACGGCGAATGCGTTCCCACAAATCCATCGGCGGTTCAGCCGCCACCACGCTGCTGCTGGGCACATTGCCTGCGCTCAATGCGCTCAGGGCAGCTGCCACTGCGGGCGCGGCACTGGCGACGGCCTGAGCCTGATTGCTTGGGTTGGCAGGCGCTGCGGGTGCTACAGCGCTGGGCTTTGCCGGGCTGGTAGCGACGGGGGCGACTGGCGGGCTAGGCGCTTCGGGCCGTGGGTACAGGCTGGGGCTGGCGGGCGCGCTTGACGTGGAGGACGCAGTGGCGTTGGGGGCGGTGGGCACACTGCCGCAAGCCGCCAGCACCGACAGCATCAGGCCAACTAGGCCAGCGCAAAGCAATCGAGCAGGGCGTTGCGCGGCGGTGGGCGCGTGGGGCAAGCAGGGCAAATTCAAAACGTGTTCTTCCAAAGGCGCAGCGTGGCGAGCACCGAGACCGGGTCGTCGCGGCGGGTGAGGGGATCGTGCGCCTGCGCCCGCGCGGCCACCGAGGGCACCGCACAGCGCAGAAACGGATTGACAGCGCGCTCTGTGCCGATGCGGCTGGGCACAGTGGGCCGGCCCTGCGCACGCAGGGCTTGGCAGTGCGCCAGGTAAGCATCACGCTCGGGGTTGTCGGGGTCACAGGCTTGCGCGAACCGCAGGTTGCTGAGCGTGTATTCATGGGCGCAGCACACCAGGGTGTGGGCGTCCAGCGCTGCCAGCGACGCGAGCGACTGGGCCATCTGCGTGGGCGTGCCTTCAAACAAACGGCCGCATCCGGCGCTGAACAAGGTGTCGCCACAAAACAGCACGCCGGTGGGTGCAGGCTGGCCATCCAGGGCCAGCGCCGGGGTGTGATAGGCCACATGGCCTGCGGTGTGGCCAGGCACGTCCAGCACCTGCCACGTGGCGCCCAGGGCCTGCACGCTATCGCCGCCGCTGACCCGCCGCACCGCGATACCCGGGGGCTCTGCAATGCGCTCATAGGCTGGTAGCAAGATCTGTTCGGGCCGATGTTGCGCAGCCAGCTCAGCTAGCCCGCCGATGTGGTCGGCGTGGTGGTGGGTAATCCAAATGGCGGCCAGCCGCAAACCGTGGTGTTGCAGGGCGGCGTGCACCACGCCCGCGTCGCCCGGGTCTACCGCGACTGCCGCGTGGCCGTCATGTAGCAGCCACAGGTAGTTGTCGGCAAAGGCGGGCAGGCCCAGAAGGTGCATGGATTGGGTGCTACAAAATTTGTTCGACAATTGTAGGAAGCGGGCGCGCACCAAGGGGCCCTGCCGTTTCTTTTTCACCCAAGCCGCATGTTGCACGACTGGTTTCAGACTCCGCCCGGTCGCTACGCCTTGAACTGGGAGCAGCAACAAATCGACGCTGCGGTGTGCGACGCCTTCGGTTACCACGCGCTGCAAATGGGCCTGCCGCGGCTGGACGCCTTGTCCGCCAACCGCATGCCGCACCGCTGGACGGTGGTGGATCGACTTGACCGGGTGCCGCCCACTGAGCCGCCGACAGAGGGCGTTGCCCCCGCCAATCCGCCCCGGCGCCGGGCGCAGCTGGTGGCTGATTTCGCCCAACTGCCCTTCGCTGAGGGCAGCCTCGACTTGGTGGTGATGCCCCACACCTTGGAGCTCAGTGCTGACCCGCACGCCAGCCTGCGCGAAGCCGAACGGGTGTTGATGCCCGAAGGCCGCTTGGTGATCTGCGGCTTTAACCCGGCTAGCTTATGGGGCCTGCGGCAACGGCGCGCCCGAGCCTGGGGGCAGGTATGGGGCCCCGATCGCTTGACCTGGGGCTCCAAGTTGTACTTGCCAGAAACCGGCGAATTCATCGGCTACTGGCGCTTGCGCGATTGGCTGCGCTTGTTGGGTTTAGAAGTGCAAGCCGCACGCTTTGGCTGCTATGTGCCCGCCATGGATAGCCAGCGCTGGATCGAGCGCTGGCACGGCATCGACCGTTTGGGGGCCCGCTGGTGGCCTATTTTTGGCGCGGTGTACTTTGTTGAAGCCGTCAAGCGCGTGCCAGGCACCCGCTTGCTGGCGCCCAACTGGAAGCGCCAGCGCGCCGGCGCCCGGGCGCCCGTGCCCGTCGTGGGTGCGGGGTCTACGTCCCAACGCAAAGTGGCCCAGCCCGAGGACTAAAGCCGGTGCGCTGCCGCGCTTGGGCCATGCCATAGTCAGCGGCATGGAACAAGTCGTGATCTACACCGACGGCGCGTGCAAGGGCAACCCGGGCCCAGGCGGCTGGGGCGTGCTGCTGCAAATGGGCGAGCATCAGCGCGAGCTTTTTGGCGGCGAACGCGCCACCACCAACAACCGCATGGAACTGCAAGCGGTGATTGAAGCGCTGCGGGCCCTGAAGCGGCCGTGCGCCATCACGCTGCATTTGGACAGCGAATACGTGCGCCGCGGCATCACAGAATGGATTGCCGGCTGGAAACGCAAGGGATGGCGCACGGCGTCGGGCGCACCCGTGAAAAACATCGATTTGTGGCAGCAGCTGGATGGGCTGGTGGCCACCAGCGGTCACCGCATTGATTGGCGCTGGGTGAAGGGGCACGCCGGTGACCCTGGCAACGAGCGCGCCGACGCACTGGCTAACCAAGGGGTAGACGCCGCGCGTTGAACGTCAATCCGTTCCCTGAGTCGTGAGAAAACCCGTATAAACCGAGGGGAGACTCGCGATAGGTCGAACAAAGGACGTTCAAGCGTGAAAGTGGTGCACACGGTGGTGGTAGCTGGGGCCTTGGCCGCAGCGGGTGGACTGGCGTGGTGGGTGCAAAACAAGCCTGCCACTTCGACGGCCGCAGCTTCAGCTGCACCCGGCGGAGCGCCGCCGCAGTCGGCCGCTCCCGGCGCCGCTGGATCGCCAAGCCCGGGTGGCCCGCCCGGCGCAGGCGGCCCCGGTGGCCCGCCCAGGCCCGCTGGGGTTGAAGTGGCGCAGGTCCAAACCCAGCGCCTGCGCGATGAGGCGCAAGCGGTCGGCACCTTGCGCTCGCGCCAAAACGTGGTGGTGCGGCCCGAAGTGCCCGGCCGCGTGGCCTTCATCGGCTTTGCCGACGGCGCTCCCGTCCGTCGCGGCCAATTGCTGGTGCAGTTAGACGACACCTTGCAGCGCGCCGAAGTGCGCCAAGCCCAAGCGCAGGTGTCGATTGCGCGCGCCAACCTGCGCCGCAACGAAGAATTGGTGGCCCAGAACTTCGTCGCTCAGCGGGTGCTGGATGAAAACCGCGCCACGCTCGACGTGGCTGAAGCACAGATGGCCTTGTCTTGCGCGCGCTTGGAGCGCATGCGCCTGGTGGCGCCGTTTGATGCCACTGCGGGCATTCGCAGCATCAACCTGGGCGACTTCATCAAAGACGGCGCCGATGTGGTCAATTTGGAAGACCTGTCCACCATGCTGGTGGACTTCCGCTTGCCCGAGCGCTTTCAAACCCGGGTGCGGCGTGATCAAGAGGTCGAACTGGACCTGGACGCCATGCCCGGGCGCACTTTCAAAGCGCGGGTGGTGGCGCTTGACCCCTTGCTAGATGCCAATGGGCGCGCGGTGACCGTGCGGGCGGCCATGCCCAACACCGGCGGTGAAGTCAAAGCGCCCCCGCCGGGTCGGGGCGGACCGGGTGGGCCAGGCGGGCAAGGTGGGCCCGGCGGGCCAGGTGGGCCAGGTGGGCCAGGTGGCGGCGCGGGGTCTGGCAGCGCTGCGGCGGGTGGGGTAGCTAGAGGGCCGGGGTCGGCCGGGGTCCCGGGGGGTAGCCCAGCGGGCGGCCCGGGGGGCGCCGCCGCCGGTGGTGCCGCGCGTGCAGCGGGCGGGCCAAGCCCAGGCGCCGGTGCACGTGCACCCCAGCGAGGCGGCCCAGCAGGTCCAGGGCAGGCAGCACCGGCTCCGTTTGAACCGGGCCCCTCTGCAGAGCTCGCGGCCTGTCGTACAGCCACCAGCCCGAGCTCGGGTGTCCGTGCGACGGCGCCTGCCAGCGCGGTGGGTGGTGTGGGCTCGTCGCCCAGTCCGTCGGTGCTTAACTCGGGCGGGCAGGCGGGTGGCCCAGTCGGTGGCGCTGCCAGTGGCCAGACGGGTAGCCACACGGGCACCCCAACAGGTGCCCAACCAATTGTCCAATCGGCCGCATCCGCCGTTGCTGCGCCGCAAGATGCTCCTAATTTAGTAGCGGCTGGGGGGGCTGAGGCTGCCAGAGCCGCGTCGGGCGGGCGGCCGGGCGCTGGGTCGGGTGGCGGTGCCGGAAGTGCCGGCGCAAGCGGCGCGGGTGGTGGAGGCACAGGCCCTCTGCGGCCTGGCATGTTTGCCCGCGTCACGGCGGTCTTTAACGTCAAAGAGCAGGCCCTGACCGTGCCGGAAGAAGCCATCGTGCCGCAGGGCGGGCGGCAGTTTGTGTTCAAGGTGGTGCCGGTGGCCGAATTCAAAGGCACGCTGCCTGCTGAATTGCCGAGCGAGGTGCAGTTTGTCAGCCAGCGCGCCGAAGTCCGATTGGGTACCCGCCTGCCTGGCCGGGTAGAGATTGCCGACGGGCTTAGCGCCACCGATACGGTGGTGGTGGCGGGCCAGCAGCGGCTGCAGCGTGACGGCACCCCGCTGCGGGTGGTGGAGCTAGGTCGGCCGCCCGCAGGTGGCGGTGCGCCCGGTGGCGCTGGCGGGCCGGGTGCCCCTGGCGCAGGTGGCCCAGGCGCAGGCGGCCCTGGCGCCTCGGCACCCGTTGCGGGGGGTGGCGCGGCGGGCGTTGGCGGTGCCCCTGGGCCTGCTGGTGCATCTAGCAGCAACGCGCCGCCCGGCGGCCCGGCGCCGACACCACCATCGGCGCCTGCACCCGCGTCACGCTAAGCACAAGGCAGGTTCACCATGCAACTGCCTGAAATTTCGGTGCGCCGCCCGGTGTTTGCCACCGTGCTGTCGCTGTTGATCTTGCTGGTGGGCTATGTGGCCTTTACCCGGCTGGCGGTGCGCGAATACCCCAAGATCGACGAACCCGTCGTAACGGTGGAAACCCGCTTTGGCGGCGCCAGCAGTGAGGTGATTGAAAGCCAAGTCACCAAGATTTTGGAAGACTCTTTGGCGGGCATCGAAGGGCTGGACGTCATCACGTCCATCAGCCGCCAAGAGCAAAGCCAGATCACGATTCGGTTCAGGCTCGAGCGGGACGCCGACAGCGCCGCTGCCGATGTGCGCGACAAGGTCAGCCGCGTGCGCCAGCGCTTGCCACAGGGCATTGATGAGCCCGTGATCGCCAAGGTAGAAGCCGACGCCTTCCCGGTGATCTGGCTGGCGCTGAGCAGCGACACCCACACCGCCTTGCAGCTGTCCGACTTGGCCAACCGCATCGTCAAGCCGGTGCTGCAAACCGCGCCCGGTGCCGCCGATGTGCGGGTGTTTGGCGAACGCCGCTACAGCATGCGCATTTGGGTTGACCCCGACCGCTTGGCCGCCTACCGGCTGACGGTGCAAGACGTCGAAGACGCCCTGCGCAGGTCAAACCTAGAAGTACCCGCTGGCCGTATTGAAAGCCGACAGCGAGAGTTCAACGTCACGGCCGCCACGGACTTGCAGCGGCCCAGCGAATTTGCCGCCATCGTCATTCGCACCGTGAATGGTCAGCCCATACGCATCAGCGACGTGGCCCAGGTGCGCCAGGGGCCGCAGAGCGAACGCACCGCAGTGCGCTTGAACGGCCGCGACAGCGTGTCGTTGGGTGTGATCCGCCAAGCCACCGCCAACCCCCTGGAGCTCTCGGCCGGGGTGCGCAAGCTCATGGACAAAGTGCGCGACGACCTGCCCCCCGGCATCGAGGTGGCGGTGGCCAACGACAACTCGGTGTTCATTGATCGCAGCATCAAGGCGGTGTATCAAACCATTTTGGAAGCGGTGGTGTTGGTGGCCCTGGTGATCTTTGTGTTTTTGCGCACGGTACGGGCGTCGCTGATTCCGTTGGTCACCATTCCGGTGTCGCTGATCGGTGCGTTTGCGCTGATGGCGCTGGCGGGCTTCACCATCAACACGCTGACTTTGCTGGCGCTGGTGTTGGCCATTGGCCTGGTGGTGGACGACGCCATCGTGGTGCTCGAGAACATCTACCGCCACATTGAAAACGGCATGAAGCCCTTTGACGCCGCCATCAAAGGCAGCAAAGAAATTGCGTTTGCGGTGGTGGCCATGACGCTCACCCTAGCGGCGGTGTACGCGCCGCTGGCCTTTACACCCGGCCGCACGGGGCGGCTGTTTGCTGAATTTGCCTTGGCGCTGGCGGGCGCGGTGATTGTGTCGGGGGTGGTGGCGCTGACGCTGTCGCCCATGATGTGTTCGCAACTGCTTAAGCACCAAACCAAGCGCAGCTGGTTTGACCGAGGCATGGAACGTGCGCTCAACGGCCTGACGCGTGGCTACAGCGCGGTGTTGGGCTTTGTGTTGCGCCAGCGCTGGATCATTGTGTTGGTGATGGTGGCCTGCGGCGCAGGTACCTGGCATTTGGTCAAAACCACCAAAAGCGAACTGGCCCCGCTAGAAGACCGCGGCGTGATCCTGACGGTGATCAACGCCCCCGACGGGTCTACCTTGGACTACACCGCCAAATACGCGCAGGCCATTGAGCGCATCGGCAGCCAGTACACCGAGTTTGACCGCGTGTTTTCCATCATCGGCAACCCCACAGTCGCGCAGGCCAACGTGTTCTTGCGCGCCAAGCCCTGGGAAGAGCGCGAACGCACCACGCTGCAAATTGCACGCGAGATCACGCCCCGCATCGCTGGGCTGCCCGGTGTGCAGGCCTTCCCCATTACGCCGCCTAGCTTGGGGCAGGGCTTTCGTGAGCGGCCCATCAACTTCGTGATCTTGACCAGTGACAGCTACCAAAACCTGTCGGCCATGGTGCGTGCCATGCAAGAAGAAATGGCCAAGAACCCCGGCTTTTTGGGCGTGGACACTGACCTGCGCCTGAACAAGCCCGAGGTGCGTCTAGAGGTTGATCGCGAACGCGCCGCCGATGCCGGGGTGCCGGTGGAGCAAGTGGCGCGTGCGGTGGAGTCGCTCATGGGGGGCCGCAACGTAACCCGCTACAAGCGCGAAGGTGAGCAGTACGACGTGGTGGTGCAGGCAGCAGCCAGCGGGCGCGACACATCGGATGACATCGAGCGCATTTTTGTGCGCGGCCGCAACGACACCATGGTGCCGCTGTCTGCGCTGGTGCGCATCCGCGAGGTGGTGGTACCACGCGAGTTGAACCACTTTGGCCAGCGCCGCAGCGCCAGCCTGACTGCCAACTTGGCGCCCAACTACTCCTTGGGCGAAGCGCTGCAGTTCATGGACGACACCGCCAAGAAAGTGCTCAAGCCCGGCTTTACCACCGACCTCAATGGCCAAAGCCGTGAGTTCAGAAGCTCATCGGGCTCACTGGCGCTGGTGTTTGCGCTGGCCTTGTTATTCATTTACTTAGTGCTGGCCGCGCAGTTTGAAAGCTTTGTGGATCCGCTGGTGATCATGTTCAGCGTGCCGCTGTCGATGGTGGGCGCGCTGTTGGCGCTGCAGTGGAGCGGCGGCACCTTGAACGTGTTCAGCCAGATCGGTTTGGTCACCCTGGTGGGCCTGATCACCAAGCACGGCATTTTGATTGTGGAGTTTTCCAACCAACTGCGCGAAGAAGGCAAAGCCACGTTAGAGGCCGTCAAAGAAGCGGCCGCTTTGCGCCTGCGCCCGATTTTGATGACCACCGGTGCGATGGTGCTGGGCGCTATTCCCCTGGCGCTGGCCACCGGCGCGGGCGCCGAAAGCCGCCGCCAGATTGGCTGGGTGATCGTGGGCGGCATGAGCCTGGGCACGCTGCTCACCATATTTGTGGTGCCAGTGGTCTACACGCTGCTGGCGCGCAAAGGCGTGCCGGGCGCTAACAGGGCAGTGGTGGCCGACGAGCCTGCGGGGACGGTGACACACGGCGGCCCCATTGGGCAGGTGGTGCATCCGCAGGTCACTCCAGGCGGGGGCGGGGGTGGCGGCTGAGCCTGGCCCGACGACGCCTAGCGCCGACTCACCGCCCGCGCAGACTTGGCGATTGAGCGCCGCGCTGATCGGCCTGCTCTTTTTGGCGGCCTGTGCCTATGCGCTGAGCCTGCACCTGGGCCTGATTGCCGGGCGCCAACCGGTGCGCTGCTGGGTGGTGTTTTGTGAGCCCGGCAACTGGCAGGTACTGACCACCGGCCCAGTCTTTTGTTGTGCCGGTTTGTTGATGGCCCTGCCTCGGTCCTGGGCCGCCACGCGGCTGGGGCTGGCCCTTGCGGCGGTGCTGTGTTTGGTGCCCACCTCCATCAGCAGCTGCGTGGCCGTCTGGTGACCCAAGCGCACAGCCGAGCCAAGTAACTCGCCTTGCCCTGGAAGCATTTCGGCCATGACTGAGCCTGAACCTACACCACCTCCCCAAACCCTGCCGCGATGGGCTCAGGTGCTGCTGGCGCTGGCTTTCTTGGCGCTGGGGCTGTACATCGTGGGGATCTATGCCGAAGTGGTGCCCTACACGCCACGCCTGCGCTGCCAAGCGGTGTTTTGCGACATGCGGGTGTGGCCGGTGCTTACGGCGGGCTTGGCGTTTACATCTGCCGGGCTTTTATTGGGTTTGCCGGAGCGCTGGGGCGCGCTGCGTTCACTGGCGGGCTTGGCCGCTTTGGTGGCGCTGCTGGCAACCCTTGTCGGCACCATCATGAAGCTGGTGTTCTAGGCGCTTGGCTCGGCGTTTAGCCCACGCCCTCAAACACCATCACGCTGACCCAATCGCCAGGGTTGACATCGCCGCTGTCGTGCGGCAGCACGATCAGGCCGTGGGCTTCAACCATGCTGCGCAAGATGCCGCTGCCCTGGTCGCCGGTGGTGGCCACTTGCCAATGGCCGTCGGGGCCGGGGGTGAGCACGCCGCGTTGGTATTCGGTGCGGCCCGGTTTTTTGCGCAGGCGCACGGCGCTTTGGGCGCGCAGCATGGGGGGCGGGGCGCAGGCGGCGTCGTGGCAACCGGCCAAGCGCAACAGCGCGGGGCGCACAAAGGCCAAGAAGGTCACCATCACCGCGACGGGATTGCCAGGCAGGCCAAACAGCACGCAGCGCGAAGCGCCGGGGCCGTTGCTATCGTTTGTATAGCTGCTTGCGACGTCAATAGGGCGCAAGGGGCTGTTTTTTTCAATAGCTGGCATGGTCCCCACCGCCATCGGCCGCCCCGGGCGCATGGCTACGCGCCAAAAGGCCACGTCGCCCAGTTCACGCATCACCACCTTGGTGTGATCGGCTTCGCCCACAGACACGCCACCACTGGTGATGATGGCGTGGGCCTGCGCCGCGCCGCGCTCAAATGCGGCCCGCAGCGCCTGGGGTTGATCAGGTACCAAGCCCAAATCCACCACGTCAAAACCCAGCCGGGTGAGCAGGGCGGTGAGGGTGAAGCGATTGCTGTCAAACACCGCGCCGGGGCGCGGCGGCTCGCCGGGCGCCAGGATTTCGTCGCCGGTGGACATGACGGCCACCCGCAGGCGCGGGCGCACCGCCACCGTGGGCACGCCCAAGCTGGCCAGCAAACCCAGGCCTGCGGGGCTGATTCGGCTGCCGGCTGGCAGGGCCACAGCGCCTGCCCGGAGGTCTTCGCCAGCTAGCCGACGGTTGTCGCCAGGGCGCAGTTGCTGCGGGGCCAGCAAGCGCACGCGGCCATCGGGCAGCTTTTCAGTGAGCTCACTGGGCACCACGGTGTCGCATCCCGGGGGCATGGGCGCGCCGGTGGTGATTTGCACGCACTGGCCCGGTGCCAAGCCTTGCTGCAGTGGCAACTGCCCAGCCAGGGCGCGGGCCACCGGCTGCAGCACGACGGTCGGCAAACTCTCAGATAAAACAGGGCTGCTACACCCATTTTGACTGCCTAGGTAGCTATTAATTCCATAGCATTCAGCGTGGTTGAAGGCATAGCCGTCCATGGCCGAGTTGTCGTGGCCCGGCACGGGGATGGGGCTGACGACATCGGTGACAAGCACCCGGTGCAGGGCCTGCGGCACGGGGATGTGCTCGACGCCCGCAAGCGGCACCACCAGCTCGCGCAAAAAGGCGCCGGCGGCTTCGGCGCTGAGGGCCTGCGGGTCATAGCCCTGCAGCCGCGCCGCAATCTCGGCAAGGGTGGGCGGCGCAGTCGGCTCGGGCGCTGTCGGCGTTGGGGGCTCAGCCATGCGGCGGCAGCGCTTGCAGACGGCGCAAGTCCTCTAGGGTGTTGGCGTTGGCGAATGCCAAGGGGTCGTCAGTGGGCCGGTCAAACACCGCGCGGACATGGGGCAGGGTGGCCGTCCAGCGGTCAATCTTGCGGCCCCCGCCTTGGATAAATTCATGCAGCGCCTGCAAGGTGCTGATGTGCAGCAAGCAAAACACCGGTTGGTCGCGTAGCTGCGCTGGGGCGCCGTCTGCGCTGGTGCTTTCGGTATCCAGCCCAACGGCCACGCCACACAGGGCGCCGGGCGTGGCGGCCACGGCCTGCGCCATGCGTTCAGCCAAATCCAGCGGAAAGCGGGGGCAGTCGCAGGGCACGGTCAGCAGCCATTCGGTTTCGCACTGTTCCAAGCCCGCCCTAAAGCCCGCCAAGGGCCCGGCAAAGTCGGGCAGGGCGTCGGGCCACACCGGCACGCCAAATGATTCATAGGCCGCCAAATGCCGGTTGGCATTGATCATGGCTCCACCAGTTTGCAGCTGCAGCCGCAACAGCGCATGCAGGGCCAGCGGCACGCCGTTAAAGCCTTGCAGGCCTTTGTCGGTGCCGCCCATGCGGCTGCCGCGGCCACCGGCCAACACCAGGCCAGTGATGTCTGGCACGCGCGGGGGGGTGGGGGTGTCAGGGCTCATGCCAGGTGCATCGCTAGCCACCGATGTAGCTCATCTCGATACGGCGTGGCGATGCGCCATCCGGGGCCCCAGCGGCGTCGGGCGGCAGGCTGGCGCGCAGTTCGGAATAGCGATCAGTGCGCCCCGTCCAAACGGCCGCCACCGCGCTGGCCAGCTGGGCATCGGTGGCGCCTGCGCGCAGCACCGCGCGCAAATCATGGCCCTCAGTGGCAAAGAGGCAGGTGTAGATGCGGCCTTCGGTGGACAAGCGGGCCCGGTTGCAGTTGCTGCAAAAAGCCTGGGTGACGCTGCTGATCAGGCCGATTTCACCGGCTGCCGCGTCGTGGCGGCCATCTGGCGTGGCCCAGCCCCAGCGCTCGGCGGTTTCGCCCGGCACGCTGGCTGACAGGGCCACCAGTGGGCCGATACCTTGGCGCAATCGCTCAAGTACCTGCGCGCTGGGCAGCACTTCGTCCATGCGCCAGCCGTTTGTGTGGCCCACATCCATGTATTCAATAAAGCGCAGCACGATGCCGCTGCTGCGAAAGTGCTGCGCCATCGGCACGATTTGCTGGCAGTTGGTGCCGCGCTGCACCACCATGTTGACCTTGATCGGCCCCAAACCCACGGCTTGCGCCGCTTCAATGCCCGCCAGCACATCCGACACCGGGAAATCCATGTCGTTCATGCGGCGAAAGATGGCGTCGTCCAGCGCGTCCAGGCTCACGGTGATGCGCTGCAGCCCGGCGTCTTTCAGCGCTTGCGCCTTGCGGGCCAGCAAAGATGCGTTGGTGGTCAGCGTCAAGTCAAGCGGTTGGCCGTCCAGCGTGCGCATGGCGCTGAGCTTTTCAATCAAGCGCTCGAGGTTTTTGCGCAGCAGAGGTTCACCCCCCGTGAGCCGAATTTTTTGCACGCCCTGGGCCACAAATGCGCGGGCCACGCGTTCAATTTCTTCAAAACTGAGCAAGGCCGTTTGGGGCAGGTAGGCATAGTCCTTGTCGAACACCGACTTGGGCATGCAGTAGCCGCAGCGGAAGTTGCAGCGGTCGGTAACGCTGATGCGCAAATCGCGCAGGGGCCGCCCCAATTGATCAGCCAGCAGCCCGTTGGGCCTTGTGTCTTGCGCGGGCAGTGCAATGGCACGCACGGTGGGGCCACCGCTGCGGCGCTCGTCGACCAGGGGAATGACGCGTTCAGCCATGGACGCTGGGCCAATTGAGACGGGTCACACGCAGCGTGCGCCGTCGACTTCGATGCACACCCCACTGACAAAGGCCGCTTCATCACTGGCCAGGTACAGGGCGGCATTGGCCACGTCCATGGCTGTGGAAAAGCGCCCCAAGGGAATGGTGGCCAAAAACTTGGCGCGGCGTGCGTCGTCGACCGGGCCGCCTGCAAATTCGGCGCTTAGGCCGGTGTCGGGGTTGAACACCGGGTTGATGCAGTTCACCCGGATGTTCATAGGCCCCAACTCGGCCGCCAGGCTTTTGCTGGTGGTGATAACGGCGCCCTTGGAGCCGTTGTACCAAGTCAGGCCCGGGCGCGGGCGCACGCCTGCAGTGCTGGCGATGTTGATGAACACGCCGCCAGGCGTGGGGGCGTTGGCCTGGAAAGCGGGCACCGCGTGGATGGTGCTTAAGTAAATGCTTTTGACGTTGATGGCGTAGCAGCGGTCAAAGTCGGCCTCAGACACTTCCAGGGCAGGGCGGTTGCGGTGTGTCCAACCGGCGTTGTTCACCATCACATCCAAGCGGCCATAGGCTTGGATGGCCGAGCGCACCAAGCGCGCCATGTCGTCGCTGCGGGTGACGTCTGCCGCCACGGCCTGGGCTTGCCCGCCCGCCGCTTGGATGGCGCTGGCCACGGTTTGCGCGGCGTCGGCGCGGATGTCATTGACGATGACGCGAGCCCCTTCGGCGGCCAGCCGATGGGCAATGCCTTCACCAATGCCGCCGCCCGAGCCTGTGACGATGATCGACTTGCCTGATACCCGCATGACACCCGCCTTGGTAGAGAGAGACGCCCGATACAACCGGAAATCGTATCGGATGGTCGCATGCCAGCCGGGTGATGCGTTGGCGGCTAAAAAAAGGCCAAAAAAAAGCCCAGTGTTGCCACTGGGCTTGAAGGATCCCTGAATCCCGAAGGATTGCGAAAGGACCCGAGGAGACAACCTTTACATGGGGGGCTGGTTGAGTGATCTCAATGTGCCCGTCCGATGGCGCGATTTTACGGGGAAACCCGCATTCCTCGCTAGAGAGAGCTGTCCAATTCAGGGTCCCTGTGGGTTTTGTGCTTAGCGCTTGCGGCTAGAGGTGGTGGTGCTGGCGGCCTTGCTGGCTTGCACGGCTTGGGCGGCCACGGCGTTGAAGTTGGCTTCAGCCACATCGGTGGCTTGTTTCACCGCTTTTTGCACGGCTTCCACTGCATTGTTGGTGGCGGCCACGGCGCTCTTCATCACGGCCACGGCGGTTTCAGAACCGGCGGGGGCGTTTTTGGCCATGTTGTCCACCACGGCGATCACGGTTTTTTGGGTCTCGGCCACTTTGGCTTCGTAAACCTTGCCGAATTCGCCAGCGGTGCTGGAGGTGATGTCGTACACATGGCGGCCGTAGGATGCGGCCTTCTCGGCCATGGGCTGCAGCATCGAGGCTTGCAGGGCCAGCAGCTCTTGGGCGTCTTTGAC
>JAAFIY010000057.1 GCA_013297985.1 Comamonadaceae bacterium
GCGCCGAGCGCGTGGTGCTAGACACAGGTGGCTCGGGTTGCGTCAGCGGCAGGTCAGGGGCACGGCAGCGCGGGGTCCGTCGTTTGCCACCCAATCCACCGGCTGCTGGGGCAGGCCTTGCAGCTCATGCAAATGCTCGCCATACAGCGCCTGCAAGCGTTGCGGGGTGACTTCTGCTGCGGTCAAATCAAAGGCGCATTCACCGCCACGCAAACCCACGATGCGAGGGAAATGCGCCAGCGCCACATCCACCTGATGCAGCGTGGCCACCAGGGTGGCGCCGCGTTCACGGGCGCCCTGCGTGAGGGTGGCAATGGCTTGGCGCGATCGGGTCGGGTCAAGCGCCGACAAGGGTTCATCCACCAGCCACAAGCTCGCGCCGCTGACCAAGGTGCGGGCCAGGCCCACGCGCTGGCGTTCGCCACCTGATAAGCGATCCACCCGATCAAACAGCTTTTCGGCCAGGTCAAAGCGTTCCAGCGCATCGGCAGCGGCAGGGATGTCCACCGGGTAGAACAAACTGCGCAAGCTGGTCCACAGGCTCATTTCAGCCAGACGCCCAGCCAGTACTGCAGTGACCACGCGCTGGCGCGGCGGCAGCGGCGGAACCTGGGGCGCCAACAGCAAGCTGCCCCGCAAGCGCTGGCGCTGGGCGTGGGACAGGCCCCAAGGGTCGGCGTCACCCAGTCGCAGGCTGCCCCCTGAAGGCTGCAAAGCACAGGCCAGCAGCTGCAACAGGGTGGTTTTGCCAGCGCCTGATGGGCCAATGATGGCCACCTGCTCGCCCGCTGCGACTTGCAAGCTCAAGCCGCGCAAGGCGGCGGGGGCGTCTGCGGCAGCGGCGGGGTGGCGGCCCGCCAGATCAGTCAGCGTTAACTGCACGCTTGGACTGCCGCACTAGCGCAGCAGCCCAGCACTGCGGGCGGCTTGTTCAATGCCGCGATAGTTTTCAGCGGTGGTGGGGATGTAGCGTGTGGCGCGGTTCAACTGCAAGATCTCGCGGCCTTCGGCGGTGTTCGGGTCAATGTCCAACAAGGCGCGGGTGACACGTTCGCGCAGCGCGGCTGGCATGTCAGCATGCACCGACCAGTTGTAGTTGAAGAAGCCCGGTGTGGTGAAGAACACGTTGACGGCTTTGGTGTCCACCCGGTTTTCGCTCACAAACTTGTTCCACACGGTGATGTCCAGCGCGGCCGCATCCACCCGCCCGCCGACCACACTGGCGATGGTTGCATCATGCGCGCCGCTGTAGGCCACACGGCGAAAGTCGCGGTCTGGGTCAATGCCTGCTTGCAGCAAAAAACTGCGTGGCATCAAATGGCCCGAGGTGCTGGATTGCGAGCCAAAGCTCACCTGCTTGCCGCGCAAGTCGGTCAGCGCCTTGATGCCGGAATCAGTCTTGGTGATGAAGACCGACTGGAACTTGGTGTCTTCTTCGCGCTGGGCGATGGGAATGATCTTGCCACCCGAGCGAATCTGCGCTTGCACATGGGTAAAGCCGCCCAGCCAGGCCAGTTCCACGTTCTTGTTGACCAGGGCTTCCACTGCGGCGGGGTAGTCGCTCACCGGGGTGAACTCCACTTTCATGCCCAGCTTGCTTTCTAGGTACTTGGCAATGGGGCCAAATTTGCGAATCTGCTCGGTGGCCGCTTCTTCCGGGATGGTGGTCACCCGAAACACTTGCTGCGCCTGGGCAGCGGGCACAACGCTCATCACCACCGCAGCCGCAGCAGCCAGCAAGGCGGCCCGGCGCACAGACACATTCACAGCTTTTGACGCGAACATGAAACTCGACTCCTCAAAATGCAACAAAGACGCAGAAGCACAGATTGTGCGTTGCTTGTGAAAACCTTGGTGTCTGGCGTCCATGGCAGGTGCGGCGGGCGCAGTAAGCTGCACGCATGACGTGGAATTCTTTGTTGACTGAACCTGCGGCCCCGCCCGACGCCATCGAGCTCTTGGACTTGCTGATCGCAGCCACCCCCGCTGCGGGCCCGCCTGCGCCTACCCCGCAGAGCGAACTGGTGCAGGGCCTGCAGAGCCCGCAGGCGGGGCTGTCACCCAAGTATTTCTATGACGCCCTAGGCTCGCGCTTGTTTGAGGCCATTTGCGAGCTGCCAGAGTACTACCCCACGCGCACCGAAGCAGCGCTGCTGCGCACCCATGCACCGAGCATGGCGCAGAGCCTGCCGCGCGGCGCCGTGTGGGTGGACATGGGCGCGGGTAACTGCGCCAAGGCCGAGCAGCTGCTGCAAACGCTGGGCTCGGGGGCCTGCGCGGGCTACTGTGCCGTCGATATCTCGGTGGATTTTTTGCACGGCGCGCTGCAATCCATGCGGCACCGTTTGGGTGCGGCTGCGGCTTGGCCGATGCGTGCGCTGGGCCTGGATTTTTCGCAGCCGCTGGCCCTGAGTACGGCGGTGGCTGCGCACGGCTTGCCTGGGCCCGCCGGGGCGCCGCGCGTGGTGTTCTACCCCGGCTCCAGCATCGGCAACTTCAGCCCTGCGCAGGCGTTGGCGCTGTTACAAGACTGGCGCGCAGTGGCGGCGGCAACGCCAGGCGGCGGCTTGCTGATTGGCGTGGACTTGAGCAAAGACCGCCAAGAACTCGTGGCCGCCTATGACGACGCCCTGGGAGTAACGGCGGCCTTTAACTTGAACGTGCTACGCCGCGTCAATGCGTTGTTGGGCGCTGATCTGAACCCCAAGGATTGGGCGCACCGCGCGGTGTTTGATGAAGCCCACAGCCGCATTGAAATGCACTTGGTGGCCCAGCGCGACGTGACGCTGCACAGCGCCCACCTCACGCGGCGCTGGGCGGCAGGCGAGTACATCCATACCGAAAACGCCTACAAGTGGTCGGTGGACCGCTTTGCGCAATTGCTGCAACACGCGGGCTATGCGGCGCCCCAGCATTGGACAGACCCAGCCCAGCGCTTTGCGGTGTTTTGGGCGCCGGCAGCCTAACCGGCTTTTTGCTATCAAAAAAATAGCTGCTTAGGCCGACAAAATGGGCGGTGCAGCCCGATTGGCTCTAAATCGCAGGCCCCGCGACCGAGCAGGTTCGAAATCCGGCGTGTAAGTCGTTGCGCTCGGGCGTGAAGTAGTTGCGATAGGCCGGGTGCCGCATGCGCGCGTGGGTGGCGGGACCCGCGCCGCGCAGCACGCGGTGGCTGCCAAACCAGGGCTGCGAATAGTCGCGATAGGGGTGCGCCACAAAGCCGGGGTAGGGCGCAAAGCTGTTGGCCATCCATTCCCAGGCTTGGCCCCACACGAAGCCACTCACATGGCGGGCGGCGTGCTCCCATTCAAATTCGGTAGGCAGGCGCCGGCCCGCCCAGCGGCACCAGGCGTCGGCTTCGTGGGCGTTCAGATGCAAGGCGGTGGCGCCTTCGTCCAAGCCAATCCAGCGGCCTTGATCGCGCATGCGCCAAAAGCGGCCGTCGCGTTTGAGCACGGCGGGGTGTTCGGGCTGGCCCATCGCTTCGCGCCAGGCGCGGCCCGCGTCGCTCCAATGCTGGGCTTGGGCATAAGCGCCGCTGGCCACAAAGGGCAGCACTTCGCCCCAGCTTAAGGGCTGGGCGTCAATCTCATAGTCAGCCAGCGTCACCGTGTGGACCGGCGCTTCGTTGTCAAAAAACAAACCCAGGCCCGCGCTGCCCACCGTGGTTTCGGCAGCGGCGACGCCTAGGCTTTGGGCGCGGCCGGGTTTGGGTTGCAAGGGCCATACGCCGCTGCCGTCTCGGCGGCGGGCCAAGGCGCGTTCGCTGCACGGGTAGGCCCACTCTTCGGGCACGGGGTGGCCCAAGCTGTGGGCCATGTAGACGGTGGCCTCGGCGTGCATGTCTTCATGCGCCAGGGCTAAGCGAAAGAAGTACAGCGCGCGGTCGAGGTCTTCGGTGCCTGCCCAGGGTTCGCGGCCCAGTTCAGCCAGCAGGCGCAGGGTTTCGTCTTCGCCATGGGCCAAATGCTCTACCGTGTGGTGCAGGCTAGGCAGCGGCAGGCTCCAGCGGGTGTGGTGCGGCACGTGGCTGCTGTCGTACCAGGCGTCGGAGTCGGCGGGGGCGTTGGGTGCGGCGGGGCTGCGTTCCACATCGGGGTCGGCCTGTAGCCCGCGAGACAGATGCGGGTTGCGGCCAATCCACCAGCGCGCAAACCAGTTGACGTGGCCCAGCTCCCACAGGGGCGGGTTCAGTGTGGGCAGTTGCGGCACCGCCATTTGGGGGCCCAGCGCGGCGGCCAGGGCGTCGGCCAAGGCCAGGGTGCGCACCCGGCTGTCGCGCAGCAATGCGCGCAGCGAAGCGGGTTCGGCATGGCGCGCCGCTTCGGCGGCATGCCACGGCAATTCAGCGCTTGGGAGCGGTGCGGTGCTCATCGGCGACAGAATGCCACAACCGAATCAGTCAAACCTCCTCATCAACACTGCCGGATGCCTGAGACTCCTTTAGCCCCAACCAGCCCCGTGCGGGTGGTGATCGTCACCCCGGCGCTGCGCGACGCCAACAATGGCAATTGGCAAACCGCGCAGCGCTGGGCGCGCTTGCTCCAACCCCATGCGCTGGTGCGCTTGGTGCGCCAATGGCCCGATGGGCCCGATGCCGCAAGTGACCACGTCATGCTGGCGCTGCATGCGCGCCGATCAGCGGCATCGGTGGCAGCTTGGAGTGTGCAGCGCGGTTCAGCGGGGCTGGCGGTGGTGTTGACCGGTACCGACTTGTACCGCGACATCCAAAGCGACGCCGACGCCCAGGCGTCCTTGGCCACCGCCCAGGCACTGGTGGTGTTGCAAGACCAGGGGCGGGCTGAACTGCAGCCCCAGTTGCAGGCCAAGGCCCGGGTGATTTACCAAAGCACCACGCAGCGCCAGCCGGTGGCGCACAAGCCTGCCACCCGGCTGAACGCGTTGATGGTGGGCCACCTGCGCGCCGAAAAATCCCCCGAAACCTTTCAGGCGGCGGCGCGGCTGTTGCAAGGTGACCGCGCCATTCATTTGCACCACATCGGCCAGGCGCTGGATGCGGCACACGAAGCCGCCGCCCGCGTCACCATGGCCCATTGCCCGCGCTACCGCTGGTGGGGCCCGCTGCCGCATGGCGTCACGCGCCAACGCATGGCGCGCGCCCATGTGCTGGTGCACTGCAGCCGCATGGAAGGCGGCGCCCACGTCATCATGGAAGCGCTGGCCAGCGGCACGCCGGTGCTGGCGTCGCGCGTCAGCGGCAATGTGGGCATGCTGGGGGCCGACTACCCCGGTTACTTTGAATGGGGCGACGCGGCGGGCCTGGCGCAACAACTGCGGCATTTGCACCAGCAGAGCAGCGTGTTGTCGCAGTGGATGGCGCATGTCGCGCCGCGGGTGGCGCTGTTTGCGCCTCAGGCCGAGCAGGCCCAGTTGTGGGGCTTGGTGCAATCACTGGTCCAATCGAGCTAAATGCGAAGCCCTGACACCCAGCCCACACTGCGCGACATCGTTCTGATTGGAGGCGGCCACAGCCATGTGGGCGTGCTGCGCCGTTTTGGCATGCAGCCCCAGCCGGGCCTGCGGCTCACCCTGATCTGCACCGATGTGCACACACCCTATTCCGGCATGTTGCCGGGCTACATCGCGGGGCACTACAGCTACGACGATGTGCACATCGATCTGTCGCGCCTGTGTGTCGCCACCGGGGCACGGCTGATTGCTGCCAAGGCCATTGGCCTGGACCGCAGCCAGCGGCTGGTGCGCCTGGAAGGGCGCCCACCCATTCGCTATGACTGGGTATCGATCAACGTGGGCAGCACGCCGAATACGTCGGCGGTGGCGGGTGCGGCGCAGCATGCGGTGCCCGTTAAGCCCATTGCACAGTTCAACCAGCATTGGCAGGCACTGCTGGCCCGCGCGCAAGACCCAGCCACCACGGCACTGACGGTGGTGGTGGTGGGCGCAGGTGCGGGCGGGGTGGAGTTGGCCCTGGCACTGCAGCACCGCCTTGCGGGCATGTGGCGCAGTGCGGGGCGGATGGCCACGCTGACCTTGCATGTAGTGGGTGCCAGCGCCACGGTGCTGCCGACGCATGCGCCTCGGGTGCAGCGGCACTTTGCGGATTTGCTGCGCCAGCGCGGGGTGCAGGTGCATTTGAATGCGCCAGTTACCCAGGTGCTGGCCGATGGTTTGGTGGCCGGCGGGCAAACGCTGCGGGCCGACACCGTGCTTTGGGTCACCCAAGCCAGCGGCCCCGCGTGGCTGCAAGGCACCGGGCTGGCGCTGGACGCGCAGGGCTGCGTCTTGGTGACTGAGCATTTGCAATCCATCACAGACGACCGCATCTTTGCCGCTGGTGATGTGGCCAGCCTGCAAGACCGGCCGCTGGAAAAAGCCGGTGTGTTTGCGGTGCGCATGGGCCGACCGCTGGCCGACAACTTGCGCGCCGCAGCGCTGGGGCAGCCCCTGCAAGCTTGGCGGCCACAGCGGCGCTGGCTGGCCCTGATCGGCACCGGCGAGGCACGCGCCGTGGCCTCGCGCGGGGCTTTCAGCTTTGGCTTGGGGCTAAGCACCGGCCGCTGGATGTGGGCCTATAAAGACTGGATTGACCAGCGCTTTATGCAGCGCTTTTCACCTGCGCCTGGTGCTATGAAAATGGTAGCTAATTCGGCCGATTCTGCAAGCGCTGCAGCCGATTTAAAGCTCAATACTGATGAGTCGGCACAGGCCATTTCGGCCATTGCCATGCGCTGCGGCGGCTGTGGCGCCAAAGTGGGTGCCACGGTGCTGTCGCGCGCACTAGGCAGCTTAGACGTGTGGCCGCAGCCTGATGTGCTGATTGGCCTGGACGCGCCCGATGATGCTGCCGTGATGCGCGTGCCGCCCGGCATGGCCATGGTGCACACGGTGGACTTCTTTCGCTCGTTCTACGACGACCCTTTTGTGTTTGGCCAAATCGCCGCCAACCATGCCCTGGGCGACATCTACGCCATGGGTGGCAGGCCGCACAGCGCCACCGCCATCGTCACCGTGCCGCCAGGGCTGGAATCGGTCACTGAGAACCTGCTGCGGCAACTGATGAGCGGCGCGGTCAAAGTGCTCAATGAAGCGGGCTGTCCGCTGGTGGGCGGCCACACCGGCGAGGGGCGCGAGTTAGCGCTGGGTTTTGCCATCAACGGCTTGGTCGACGAGGGTCTGAGCACCGTGCTGCGCAAAGGCGCGCTGCAGCCGGGTGACGCCCTGGTGCTGACCAAACCCATCGGCACTGGCACCTTGTTTGCCGCCCATCCGCAGGGCCATGCGCGCGGCCGCTGGATTGCGGGCGCCTTGGCCAGCATGGTGCAAAGCAACCGCGAAGGCGCCGCTGTGCTGCGCCGCTTCGGTGCCCGCAGCGCGACTGACTTGACTGGCTTTGGCCTGCTAGGTCACCTGGTTGAAATGACACGCCCCAGTGGGGTAGATGCGCAGCTTGATTTGGCCGCACTGCCGCTGCTGGACGGCGCCCTAGAATGCGTGGCCTCCGGCATCTTGAGCAGCCTGCAGCCCGCCAACGTGCGCCTGCGCCGGGCACTGCGCAACCAAGCCGACTTTGTGGCCCACCCGCGCTACCCACTGCTGTTTGATCCACAAACCGCCGGTGGCTTGCTGGCCAGCGTGCCCGCAGATCAAGCTGCGGCCTGTGTGCAAGCGCTGCGCGAGGCGGGCTACCCGCATGCCGCCGTGATTGGGCAGGTGCTGCCGCCCGCCGATGAGTTGGCCCCCATCACCTTGGTGGGTTAACGCCGGATGAACCAAGTCAAGCCGCCTACCCGCCGCCGCGCCTTGCGATGGGCGGTGGGCGCCAGCACGGTGGCTATTGGGGGCAGTGCCGCCCTGGTGGCGCTGACGGGTTGCATGCCGCTGCGGCGCGTCGATCACCAAGGCCCGGATGCGCCAAGCGCTGGGCCGCTGCAATTGAAGCCAGCGGGCCGCCCGCCGGTGGCCTGGGTGTTCAGCTCCGGCGGGCCGCGCGGCTTTGCCCATGCGGGCGTGGTGCAAGCGCTGACTGAGCTGGGCTGCGCGCCAGACTTGGTGGTGGGTGCGTCCATCGGCGCGCTGGTGGCGACCTTGGTGGCTGGTGGCATTCAGGGCCAACGCTTGGTAGACATGTCGCTGCAAGCCGGGCTGACGCAGATCGTGCGCCTGAATGTCGATCCACGCGCTGACGGCTGGCTCAGCGGCGCAGGCTTTGTGCCCTGGGTCGAAAGCCTTCTGCCCGATCCCAACTTGGCCGTCCTGCGCGTGCCTTGCGCGGTGGTGGCGGCGGGCCGTGACACGCGGGAGCCTATCGCCTTTACCCAAGGCCACGCGGGCGTGGCGGTGCAGGCCGCCTGCGCGGTAGAAGGACAATTTGCACCCGTGTGGATCAAGGGTCAGCCCTACTGCGACGCTGATCTGGTGGTGCCGCTGCCGGTGCGCATGGCGCGCCGCTTGGGCGCGGTGCGCGTGCTGGCGGTGGATGTATCCGCCCATGAAGACAAAGCCCCACCCGGCACCGAACGCTGGCGCCCGGCTGACTTGCGCAAACGCGAACTGACCCGCCCCGACGCCCAGGCGGCCGACCTGGTGCTGCACCCCGACTTTGGCTACTACGCGGGCTATTCACGGGACTGGCGCGAACACGTCATCACCACCGCCCACCGATTCACCTTGGCGCAGGCTGCTCGCCTGCGAGCCCTGCATGCTTGACGCCATGCCCACCGCCGATTGGGCGCAGGCCAGCCTGAGCTGGGCGCAGATGCTGCACGCGGATTTGCTGCACGCCCATGCCCAAGCACCGGTGCTGGTCACGCTGATTTGGTGCGCCGCGTTCGTCGTCATCAGTGCCCTGTGCCTGCCCGGCGCAGGCGTGCTGCTGCTCTTGGGCGGCGCCTTGTTTGGCTTGGGCTGGGGCACGCTGCTGGGTACCCTGGCCTCTGCAGCGGGCGCCACGCTCACCCTGCTGGCGGTGCGCCATGGCCTGCGCCAGCGAGTGGCCCAACGCTTTGGGCCGCAGGTGCAGGCGCTAGACGCGGCCTTGGCCACCCGCGGCACCGGCTACCTGTTCAGCCTGCGGCTGCTACCTGTGGTGCCCTATGTGGCGGTGAACCTGATGGCGGGCCTCACGCGATTCCCCGCGCGCACCTTTGCTTGGGTGAGCGCCTTGGGCATGGCGCCCGGCACGGCGGTGTATGTGAATGCGGGCCAGCAGCTGGGTCAGTTGCAAAGCTTGGCGGGCTTGTGGTCGGCGCCCATCGTGGGATCGCTTGCGCTGCTGGCCGCGCTGCCGCTGGCCCTGCAGTGGGTGCAACGGCGCAAGCTGCATGCGTAGTGCTATTAGTTTGATAGCTGCTTGCGCCCTCTGGGCGGGCTTAGCGCCAGTAGTGGCCGATGCTGACCCGGCCTGGCCCCTCACGCCGCTGGCGTCGGCCACTGGCGGCAACTGGCCGCCTGCGCCGTGGCAAATCAATGGTTTGCCTGCGGGGTCGCGCGGGGCGATTCCTTTGACGCGGTTTGAGGCGGCCCTAGATGGCGGCCATCCGGTGGTGGATATCTACGCCCAGGCCAGCTACGGCACCTTGGCGCACCCGCTGCAGCCACCGCAAGCGGTGGCCGATGGGGCGCGCATCAGCTGGCGCTGGCAGATCGTGCAGCCCATTGCGGGTGCCAACTTGCGTACCAAGGCGGGGGACGACGCGCCCATCAAGCTCTGTGTGGCGCTGGACGTACCCCGCCAGCGCCTGAGCTGGTTCAACCGCAGCTTGCTGGCGCTGGCCGAGTCGCGCACCGGCACCGCCTTGCCCACCGCCACCCTGTGCTATCTGTGGGATGCCCAATTGCCCGTGGGCAGCACCGGGCCCAATGCCTACACCGACCGGGTGCGCTGGCTGGTGGTGGCCAGCGGCGCCGACGCCGTAGGCCGCTGGCAATCGTTTGAACGCGACTTGGCTGCCGATGTGCGCACCGCCTTCGGCGCTGAAGCGCAGCCCTTGCCTGCAGCCACGGCGATAGTGATAGGCGCTGATGCCGACAACACTGGGCAACAAGGTCGGGCTATGCTGGCGGCGCTGCGGGTGTGGAAGGCGCGAGTGCCGTGACCCGCACCGAAGCAGCCTGAACCCCAACGACGTACTGAGGAGCAATCGCAATGGATGCAGCACAAAAGCAAGCGGTGATGGCCCTGGCCACCGACTTCATGGGTGGCAAGACCACCGCCCCCCAGTTCTACCAAGGCCTGACCAGCACCATCGCCACAGCGGTGGGCTGCTCACGCGCCAGCCTGTGGCGCTACGGCAGCGCGCTGCGCGACCGGGTGGAATGCCTGGACTTGTACGACAGCGGCGACCACGCCCACCACGCGGGCGCGGTGCTGTCGGAAGACGACTTTGCGCCCTACTTTGAAGCCATGCGCCGCGACAACATGATCGTGGCCAGCGACGCCCGCAACCACCCCGCCACGAGTTGCTTTACCGAGCTGTACTTTCAGCCCAACGGCATCTACAGCCTGCTGGACGTGGGCCTGAGCGTGGGCGGCCAGCCCTTCGGTTTGTTCTGCTGCGAACAAGTCACAGATATCAAAAACTGGACTGACAAAGATGTGGAGTTTCTGAAAGCAGTGGGCACCTTGTGTGGCATGGCGTTGAAGAAGGTGGTGTGAAGAAACAATTGGGGTCAGACCCCAATTGTTTAGGGTCTGCTATTGAAAAAATAGCTGTATGCGGCGTTTTTTGGGGCGGTAGCGGCTGTTTTGTTTTGAGGTTTTTCTGGTGCTTGCTTTGGGCGCTCTGCCCAGAAGCACAACAGCCGAGCGGGCAGCCCGATAGCTCCATGTCCCCCGAAGAGTCCACTGGACTCTTCTCCTCCTCTACTTACGCTATCGGGCCACCCACTCGGCTGCTGCGCTTCCGTCACGGCCGTCGAACGCGGGGTGCGCCCGTGCGGAAGTTCGTCACCCAAGCCACCGCCGCACACCACATGCGGCAAGGTCGTCACCCAACCCCAGCGCCGATGAGCCCTCACCCCTGCAACGAATCAAGCCACTGCAGCAAAGCCGAATTCACCACCCCAGGCTTCTCCATCGTCAGCATGTGCCCGCACCGAGCCACCTGCACCCACTGGGCCCGCTGGCCAATCGCCGCCGCTGTATCACGGGAGATGGTGGGCGCCACCAGTTGATCGCTGTCACCCGTCATCACCAACACAGGGCAGGTGATACGGCTCAGGTGCGGTCTCATGTCGGGCCGCGCCATCACCGCGCGGTTTTGTCGCACCAGTTGTGCCGTGCCTGCACCCAACACCATCTGCAGATAGCGCTGCACCAACGCAGGCTGGGCAGCTTGATCGGGGTGAAACGCCAGCGCCACGTTGTTGCGCACGATGTCTTCCACGCCGCCTTCTTGAAAGAACACCTCAATCGCCGCTTCGCGCAGGGCGCGCATGGTGTCGCTTTCAGGCCCAGGGTCACTGCCCAGCAAGGCGATACCGCGCACTCGGTTGGGCGCTTGCGCCCAGGCATTCAGCGCCACCATGCCGCCCATCGACGCGCCCACCAACACCACCGGCCCCGGTGCACTGGCCAGCAGCGCGGCGGCCATGTCTTCAATGCGGCCGTGTTGGGTGTGGCTGTCGTTCACCCGCACTTGCCAGGGCGGTGACTGGCGCTGGGCCCAGTCGTTCAATGTCGGCAGTTGATCGGCCCACAGCGTGGGGTCGCAGGCCAGGCCGGGGCAGAGGATCAGGGTAGTTGGATTCACGTCTAGTAGGCTTCTTTTCAACCATATCGGTTATCGGCGATGAGTACCCCAGAACACCTCCGAGACTTGCAGTTCACAGCCCACAACATTCGGTTGGACGACGGCAGCGTGACGCGGTCAACCGCCGAGCCCAGCATTGATCAGACCCCGGTTTTTCTGGCTGCACGCAACGCCATTGAGCTGGTCTACCCGGGTTCAAAAAAGGGCCTCAGTGTGGTCGATCTGGGGTGTCTGGAAGGGGGTTATAACGTCGAGGTTGCCCGCATGGGCCTCGATGCGCTGGGCCTTGAAGTGCGTCAGTCCAACATGGCCTGTTGCCATCATGTGCAAAGCCGCGTGAACCTGCCCAACCTGCGCTTTGTGCTGGATGACGCCGACAACATTGAGGCCCACGGGCCGTTTGACATTACCTTCTGCTGCGGCTTGCTATACCACCTGGAGTACCCGCGCGACTACCTGATGCGCCTGGGTGAGCAGACCAAAAAGGTATTGATCCTCAGCACCCACTTTGCCTTGCAAGATGGCCTGCCTTCGCGGTATCCGCTGTCGCCAACCGTGGTGCATGAAGGGCTGTATGGTCGGTGGTTTGTGGAATACGACAGGGACGATGTGCCGCTGGCCGAACGCGAAAACGCGCGTTGGTCGTCCTACAAGAACCGCCGTTCATTCTGGATTCGGCGTGATCAGCTGGTTGAAGTGCTGTACGAGGCGGGCTTTGACACGGTGCTGGAGCAGTTCGACATGTTCCGCCCCGATCTCACCAAAGGCTTGATGCTGGAGTACAGCGATTTCTTGCGCGGCATGTTCATTGCAGTCAAGCGTTGAATTTCGCGGGCGGGCGCGGGCGCTTTGGCCTCTACACCGCCAACGCCGTCGTGCATTTGACCTCTTCCATCACCGCATAAGTGTGCGTCTCGCGCACACCCGGCCAGCCCCACAGCGTGTGGCCCATGAAGGCGCGGTAAGCGGCCATGTCGGCCACGCGCACTTTGAGCAAATAGTCAAAGCCGCCGGCCACCATGTGGCACTCCTGGACCTGGGGCAGGGCGTTGACTTCCTTGGCGAAGCGCGCGAACACATCCGGTGTGGTGCGGTCCAGCTTGACTTCGACAAACGCCACCATCGCCGCGCCCAACAGGGCGGGGTTGAGTTCGGCGCGGTAGCCCAGGATGTAACCGTCACGCGTCAGGCGCCGCACGCGCTCAAGGCACGCGGCAGGCGACAGGTGCACTGCCTGCGCCAAGGCGGCGTTGGTGATGCGTCCGTCAGCTTGCAGGGTGCGCAAAATCGTTTGGTCGTAGCGGTCAATGTCCATGTCAAACCATGTTGATGTGGGTTATGTATGAATTTTCTATGGAAATTCAACACCAATACCAAAGCCTGTTTGGTGAGCAAGTTCTCACAATCAGCGGCCATGAACCCGCACGATCTGCCCCCTGAAGCCGCCGCCGCCCTGGCCTCGCCTCTGCGCACCGGCAACCCCTGGCCTGATGAGGCCGCCTATGCCCAATCGCTGCTGGCGCAACTGCAGCCGCATCGCAGTACGGTGGAGTCCAGCGCGGCGCGTGCCCAGGCCTGGATTGAAGCCATCCGATCCCAATCGCCGCCGCCCTTTGCGGTGGAACGTTTGTTGGCGCAGTTCCCCATTAGCAGCGCCGAAGGCCTGGCCTTGCTGCGCTTGGCTGAAGCGCTCTTGCGCGTGCCCGACACCGACACCGCTGCCGCCTTGGCCGCTGACGTCTTGGGCCCCGCGCGGTTTGAGGTGGCTGACGCTGATGAAGACCTGCTGCAACGCGCCACTCGCCAAAGCCTGTCGCTAGGCCGCCGCTTGCTGCCAGCCACTGAAGGGGCGTTGGCTGAAGGCCTGTTGGCCCGCCTGGGTGCGCAGACTTTTGTGCGCGCCGCGCGTGCGGCGGTGGCGGTGTTGTCGGGCCAATTTGTGTTTGCGCCGGACGTGGCTCAGGCCGTGCGCCATGCCAAGCAGTTGGCCCAAACCGATGCGCTTAGCAGCGTGAGCTTTGACATGCTGGGCGAAGGCGCTCGCCATTGGGCTCAGGCCGATCGCTACTTGCAGGCCTATCGCGACGTGATCGCCGCCACCGCCACCTTGCAGCGCCCCGCGCAGGCGCCGCACCAGGGCGCCAATGTGTCGATCAAGCTCAGCGCCCTGCACCCCGCTTTGCATGAACACGCCTGGGCCCGCAGCGGCCCGCAGTTGCTGCAACGGCTGCTGCCGCTGGTGCGCGATGCGCTAGCCCTGGGCGTTCCCATCACCATCGATGCGGAAGAAAGCGAGCGGCATGAACTCACGCTAGACGTGATGGCCGCCTTGATGCAAGGCTTGCCCGAACTGCGCCAGCGCCCCTATCACATGGGCCTGGCGGTGCAGGCCTACGGCTTGCGCGCCCACACCACCCTGATGCATTTGCTGGACGTGGCCCAGCGCCAAGGCGTGCGGCTGGGCGTGCGCTTGGTCAAGGGCGCCTATTGGGACGCTGAAATCAAACGCGCCCAAGAGCAGGGCGCGCCAGGCTATCCCGTCTTCACCCACAAAACCCACACCGATCTGAGCTACCTGGCCTGCGCCCAAACCCTGCTGGCCGCAGGCGATGCGGTGTACCCCATGTTTGCCACCCACAACGCCGCCACGCTGGCGGCGGTGCGCGCATTGGCGGCCCAGCGACCCGCGGGCAGCTTTGAGTTTCAGCGCCTGCACGGCATGGGCCAAGCGCTGTACGACGTGGCGCGGGCCGACCTAGCCCACACCGTGGTGCGGCTGTATGCGCCGGTGGGCGAACCGCATGACCTGCTGGCTTACCTGGTGCGCCGCTTGCTGGAAAACGGCGCCAACAGCAGCTTTGTGCACCAGTTGGCTGACCCCGCCGTGCCGCCCTCGGTGCTGACCACACCGCCCTGGCACATCCAGCCCCAAACCGCCTTGCCGCTGCCCCGTGCACTGTTGGGCAGCAGTCGGCGCAACAGCACCGGACCGGATGTGCAAATGCGCCAGTGCGCTACAGAATTTGTAGCTGCTTCGGCCGTCAATTGGCCGCAGGCAGGCGATTGGGCTGGGAATGCTTCAGGCGCCGCCCTCAGTGTTCGCAACCCCAGCACGGGCGAGGTGTTGGCCCAAGTGCCGACCACGCCCACCAGCGCTTTGCCAGATTGCATGGCGCGCGCCCTAGCGGCGCAAACCACCTGGGAAGCCGCCCCCGTCAGCCACCGCGCAGACTGTTTGAAGCGCGCCGCCGAAGCGCTGCAAGCCGATCTGCCTCAATGGGTGGCCCGGCTGGCTCAGGAGGCGGGCAAAACCCGCGCCGACGCGGTGGCCGAGGTGCGCGAGGCGGTGGACTTTTTACGTTACTACGCCGCTGAGGCTGAACGCATCAGCGCCCCCCAAACCCTGCCCGGCCCCACCGGTGAAAGCAACCTGCTGCGCTGGCGCGGCCGCGGCGTGTGGGTGTGTGTGAGCCCTTGGAACTTCCCCCTGGCCATCTTTGTGGGCCAAGTGGCTGCAGCGCTGGTGATGGGCAATGCGGTGCTGGCCAAGCCCGCGCCGCAAACACCGCGCCTGGGGCGGCTGGCCTGTGAGGTCTTGCAGGCAGCCGGTGTGCCGGTGGATGCGCTGCAGTGCGTGCAGGGCGGCGCCGACGTGGGCGCGGCTTTGGTCGCGCTGCCGGGGGTGGCAGGTGTGGCCTTTACCGGCTCGACGGCCGCTGCGCAGCGCATTGCGCAAAGCCTGGCGGCCAAGCCTGGCCCGCTCACACCGCTGATTGCCGAGACGGGCGGTATCAACGCCATGATCGTCGACAGCACCGCGCTGCCCGAACAAGTCATTGACGCGGTAATGAGCAGCGCCTTTGCCAGCGCGGGCCAACGCTGCTCGGCCCTGCGGCTGCTGTGTGTGCAAGACGATATTGCGGATGGCTTGCTCGCCGGTTTGGCAGGCGCCGTCCAGACCCTGCAGGTGGGTGACGCAGCCGACATGGCCACCGACGTGGGTCCCTTGATCGATACTGATGCGCATGCGCGCCTGAACGCCGCCCGCAGCCACTGGCAGCAGCACGGCCGCTTGTTGGCTGAATCTGCACTGCCCGCTGCGGTGCAGGTCAGTGGTGGCACCTTCTTTGCCCCCTGCGCCTTCGCCATTGAACACATTGGCCAGGTGCAAGCCGAACACTTCGGCCCCCTGCTGTTGGTGCTGCGCTACAAGGCGTCTGAACTGGATGCGCTTTTGGACGGTATCAACGCCCTGGGCTACGGCCTGACGGTGGGCGTGCACAGCCGCATGGCTAGCCGCGCGGCGCTGATCGCAAACAAGCTGCGAGTGGGCAATGTGTATGTCAACCGCGGCATGACGGGCGCGGTGGTGGGGGTGCAGCCCTTTGGTGGCCAGGGCCTGTCGGGCACCGGCCCCAAGGCGGGTGGGCCGCACTATCTGCCGCGCTTTGCTGTGGAGCAAACCATCAGCACCAACACCGCCGCAGCGGGTGGCAACGCCAGTTTGTTGGCGGGCGGGTGAGCTGTTTGCTATTAAATAGATAGCTGCTTGCGCCCATTTTTAGGGCGGTAGCAAGCCATCGGGATAATTGCGCCCCATGGCACAACTGTTACTGATTCGACACGGTGAAACCAACGCCAACCTGGGCCTGCGCTTTCAGGGGCAGTTGGACGTGCCGCTGAACGCCACCGGCCAAGAACAAGCCCGGCGCTTGGCGCAGCGCGCGCGCGGCTGGACGGCCCCCAGCGCCAACGACGCGCTGGCGCCGCTGTGTGCGCCGCTGGCACCGCTGGTAGTCAGCTCTGATTTAAGCCGCGCCCGCCAAACGGCCGAGCCCCTGGCCCAGGCCCTGGGCTTGCCGCTGCAGACGCTGGCCGATTTGCGCGAACAAAGCTTCGGCGTGTGGGAAGGCGCCAGCGGCGAAGAAATTGCCGAAAGCGATCCCCACGCCCTGCAGCACTGGCTGCGCTTTGAGGCCGACTACGCCTTTGCTGGCGGGGAATCCACCCGCGCCTTTGACGCCCGCGTCTGCAGCGCCTTGGCCGCCTTGGCTGCGGCGCACAGCGCGGACTTGACGCTGCCGGTGGTGCTGCACGGCGGCGTGCTCGAGATGGTGTGGCGCCGCGCCAAAGGCCTGGGGCTGGACGGCAAACGTGTCAGCCGCATCCCCAACGCGGGCCTGAACCTGGTGCGCTTGCAGCCCAGCGCTGGAGAAGCCTTTGAGGTGCTGCATTGGGCCGACACCGCGCACCTGGCGGGCATGCCGCCGCAGCCCACCTATCACGGGGATGAGCCCAATGATTGACGCTCAGGCGGCGTTGGCGGCGTCGCTTTAAGCGTCGCTACCGCCCAGCGCTTGGTGGGCTTGCCGCAGCAATTGCGCGCGGCTGGGCCGCCGCTTCTCAGGTGCACGTTGCTTGTCGGTATGCCTGCCGGCGGTGTGCTTGGGCGCTTGCGCCAAGGCGCGCACCACCGGATTGCGCGGGGCTTGGGTGCTGCGCTTGCGGGGTCGCTGTTTGGCGATTTTCATGGGTGGCGAGCCTAGCGCAGCGGGGGTGCCCCTGGGGTGAGTAGCAAGCGCAGCGACAACAGATTGGGTGTCTTTGGGTCGCCACCGCCATGGTCAATAATGCACATGCGTTGCGATAAATACCTTACCTTCACCTAGCCCGTCATGACACCTCAGCACCTTAGCGGTCAACCAAAACTCCATTTGCGGGCGGTATCACGCACTGCCTTGCAGGACGCAGGCCGAAACTTCGGCCTGGCGCCCATCGCGCTGCTGCTGGCAAGCGCTTGCGCCGCCCAAGACCTGCGGGAAATCACAGTGCAGCCTGCGCGCGACTACCTGCCTGACGCTGGCGTGGCAACCCTCACCGATACGCCCGCATCGCTGGCGCCTTTTGCCACCAGCACGGTCGGCCGCGCCTTGCTGCAAGACCGCGGCGTCACCAGCATGGGCGACGCCTTGCGCACCGTGCCGGGCGTGTCGGCGGTCAATGGCATTGGCAACTTCAATGCGCGCGTGCGGTTTCGCGGGTTCTTGGCCACCAGCCAGCTCAAGAATGGCTTTCGCCAGCAAGTCAACTTTGCCGTGACTGAGTTCCAAAACGTCGAGACGCTTGAGGTGCTGCGCGGCCAAGCGTCGTCGCTCTATGGGCGTTTTGAGCCCGGCGGTGTGCTCAACATCGTGACCAAGCCCGCTGGCGCGCAAGTGCGCGAAGTGGCTTTGAGCGTGGGCGACGATGGTCAGCGCCGGGGCACTTTTGATTTGGGCGGGCGTTCAGAAATGATCGACTGGCGCCTGAACGGCGCTCTGGAGCGCAGCGACACCTTCCGTGACTTTGTGGGCAACGACACCAACTTTCTGGCGCCCACTGTCACCTTCAAACTAAGCAGCAGCACTCGGGTGTCGTTCGAGGGTGAATGGCTCGAGCGCAACGGCGCCTTTGATCGGGGCTTTGCCTGGGGTGCAGGTTTGTCACCCGCGGCTTTGCAGACGCTGCAAAACCTGCCAGCCCAACGCTTTTTGGGCGAACCCACCGACCGCTTTGCCAACCGCACCCAATGGGGCGCGGTGGTGCTGCGGCATCGCTTGGGCGAGCACAGCGAACTGCGCGCGGGCTTGGCCAGCAGCCGCGCGCAAAGCGACGGGGCGTATTTTTTCCCCACCGGCACCAATCCGCTCATTAGCGCAACCGGGCAGCTGTCTCGGCGCTTTCAGACCACCGCAGACGAAACCCAAGACCGCATGGCGCATGTGCAGGCCACCGGCCGCGCAGGCTGGGGTGGCTGGGTGCACACTTGGTTGGCTGGGGTAGAGACCAATCGCAGCTACGACACCTCACGCATTCAGCGCGCCACCACCAACGCGCTCATCGATATTCGCAACCCGGTGTATGGGGCGGCGCCTGCGCCCACGCCCACCGCAATCAGCAACACCCGCGCCAGCAACGACACCACAGCGCTGTATTTGCAAAACGAAACGGCGCTGTCTGAGCAATGGCGCCTGACGCTGGGCGTGCGCAGCGAGCAGATTGAATCGGTCTTTGAGGACCGCGCCAGCAACAACCGCCGCAGCAGCAAAGTCACGGCCACTACCGGGCGCGTGGGGATCAGCTTTGCGCCGCAGCCTGGCACCCTGCTGCTGGCCAATTGGGGCCAGTCGTTTAGCCCGGAAGTCACGGCGCGGGGCTTGGTAGGTGGGGCCCAGCCCGTTCCCTCAAGCGGCAAGCAGTGGGAGCTGGGGGTGCGCCAGCAACTGTGGGCTGACAAGCTCCAAGCCAGCGCCGTGATCTTCGACATTGAGCGCACCAACGTACGGGTGGCCGACACCGTCACTCCTACGCTAGACCGCCAAGTGGGCGCGCAGCGATCGCGCGGGCTTGAGCTGGAGTTCAGCGGCCGACCCAGCCCCAACTGGCAAGTGGTGGCCAGTGCCACATCGATGCAAGCTGAAATCAGCGCCGACACCAACGCCGCCTTGGTCGGCCGCCAGCTGGCGCAAACGCCTGAGACCACCGCAGCGCTGTGGCTGCGGCATGACCTGTCAGACCGTCTGGCGCTGGCTGGCGGACTCAACTACACCGCCAAGCGCTTTGTGGACGCGGCCAATACCTTCTCGATTCCCAGCGGCACTCGGCTTGATTTGGCGGTGCTTGGGCAAATCACCCGCGCGGTGCGCTGGCAGCTCAATCTGCTGAACGCCACCAATGCCCGGCTGTACGAATCAGGCAACACCACCAGCAATTTCTACCCGGGCCAGCCGCGCACGCTCAGGGCATCGGTGGTGGCTAAGTTTTGAGGTCTTTGCGCGTTTGGCCTTGCGGGTGGCTCCGCCTGGGTTGGGCGGCGGCCTTGTGCCTTGCGTGCCTGAGCGCCCAGGCAGCCAGCGGGGCGCTGCAGTGCGCGCAGCGGCCCACTCAGGCGCGGGTGACTGGCGCGCCCGAGGCCGCAGCTGCGGCCTTGCCGCCCATTGCCTTGAGCTACCTAGATATGTCGATGCTGGCGGCCAGCCACCGGCTGGCACCATGGCCACCGGACGGCTCAGCTCAGGCCCAGGCCGACATCGACGCGGTGCTGCGCGAGCAAGCCACGCGCGCCGCCAGCGATCTGGCAGAGGCCAGGCTTGACGCCAATCGCGGCCCGCTGCCGTGGGCGCAAGATGTGGCGGCGCTGGGCCCCGCCTTCGACCCTGCCCGGTTGCCCCGCACCATGGCCTTGCTGTTGGCGGTGAACGACGATGTGCGCGCGGTGAATCGGGCCGCCAACGCGGCGTGTGGCTGGCGCTTGCGACCGCAGCAAGTCAACGCTCAAGTGCAGCCCGGCATTGCGCTGGGGCGCATAGATACCCCCAGCTATCCCAGCGCACGGGCAACGTCCAGCGCCGTGTGGGCGCTGCTGCTGTCCCAGCTGTGGCCGGATCGCCGCGCAGCCTTGCAAGCCCAGGCGGCGCGCACCGCCCATCTACGGGTGTTGGCAGGGCTGCATTTCCCCAGTGATATTGAGGCCAGCCAGGCACTTGCCACGGCGGTGTGGCGCATCCTGCAGCGCAATCCGGTGTTTGTGGCTGAGCTCAACGCGGCTCGGCGTGAAGTGCGCGCCGCGCAAGCGCCGGCTCTGCCTTAGCCCACGGGCAAATCCAGGCCGCTGTACACCCGCCGCGCCAGCGCTTTGAGCCGCGCCGACTGCGGCGTGGCGCGGCGTTGGGTTTCAATCAGCGGCTGTGCATCGGCCCATTGCCCCGCATGCAGTTGCGCGTCGATCAGCAATTGGGTAAACCAATCCCGCTGCGCATGGCTGCCGCCTATGGCTTGCAGGCGCGGCAGCGTGGCGGCCAGGCCCTGCGCAGCATCCGCCCAGCGGCCTTGCGCATGCGCCAGCAGGGCCTGCGCGGCGGGCACCGCCACTTCGCGCCACACGGCCGGTGTGTCTGCTTGTGCGGCGTACTGCTGCATATTTGATAGCAGCTTAGGCCCTGAATCAGGGCGCTGTAGGCCGATTAGATCTGCACCTTCGGCCTCGATGCGGCCCAGGGCATAGACGTAGTGCAGGTCTAGAAAAGGCAGCACATGGTCGGCCGTGCGCGGCTCGATCCACGGCCGCAGTGCTTGCCAGCGCGGGCCCGCATCACCCCCCGCAAGCTCAATGCGGCTGAGCAAACTGATGGCGTTGGCTTGGTCTTGCGAATAGCCCGGCGACACGCCCCAAACGCGCTGGTCGTATTGCGCGAAGGCGCCGTCCAAGTCGCCCATCTCAATGGCAAACAGCGCGGCATGCCATTCGTTGTGCGTCAGCATGAAGCTGTTGAGGTTCACCCAGCCGCGGCGGGCGTGGGCCAGCAGGTCGGCGCCTTCGGTGAATCGGCCTTCAGTCAGCAGCACATGGGCCAGCGCGTGCTGGGCCCAGGGTTCGCTGCCGCCTTCGGCCAGCGCCAGGGCTTGGCGGGCGTGGCGTTCGGCATCGCGCAGCAGGTGGCACTCTTCAAAGCCCCAGGCGGCCATGCCTTGCCACCAGGGCAAGTCAGCCGCCGCCGTGCCGCTGGCCAAGGCCACGCGCAGCATGTCAGTCAATTGCCCGGCGTTGAAGTGAATGATCTGCGCCAGCTTGACGGCCACCAAATCACGCGGGTGCTGCTGCACGCTGACCAGCAAGGTGGCGCAGGCGGCGGCGTCTTGGCCGCATGACCAGTCGGCGATTGAGCGCACCAGCGCCTGTTCACGCGCACTGGCTTGGGTTGCAGCGGCTTGCGCACGGGCAATAAAAGGCGCGGCGTTGCGCTTGGCGTGGGCGTCTTCGGCAAACAAATGCAACAGGCCACACAGGCCTTGCACGAGTGCGCTGTGATCCTGCTGTGCCACCGCCAGCACATCCAACACCGTGAGGCGGCTGCTGGCAAAGCCGTGAGCGAAGCCGTTGATAGCCGACAGCGACTCGGCGCGCTGCAGCGTGACGGGGTTGCCCCAGAGATCGTGGCCTTGAAAGGCGGACTTCACGCCAGTTGCAGCTTGGGCCACGCTAGCAAGGGGCCGCGCAAATGCTCGAGTGCGCGGGCCACCTTCAGGACACCCAGGTCATCAAACCGCGCCCCGGCAATCTGCACGCCAATGGGCAGGCCGTTGCAGCTCATGCCACAGGGCACGCTGATGGCGGGCTGCTCGCTCATGTTGAAGGGCACGGTAAAGGCAATGTGCTCCAGCGGGCGCAGCGGGTCATTGGTGGGCGACGCCCAGTCGGCTGCAAAGGCCAGCACCGGTGCCACGGGCGACACGACATAGTCCACCGATGCGGTGGCGCGCACCGTGGCGTGGCGTGTAAGCAAGAACTGATTAAAGGCGTGGTAGACGTCGTCCGCGCTCATGCCCGCAGAGCTGTCTGCCCAGGCGCGGATGTAGGGCAGTACCCGCTGGCGCGCCTCGGGCGGCAGCGCGGCCAGGTCAATGCGGCTGCGGGTGCGCCAGAAGTGGTCCATGCCGTCGAGCATGGCGCGGGTAAAAAACGGCCGCAATGCCACCACTTTGGCGCCCGCACTTTTCAGGCGGGCAGCGGCGTCTTGCACGGTGGCCAGCACCTCGGGGTGCACATCCAGGCCGCAGCCGGGTTCGGTCCACAGGCCAATGCGCAAGCCGCGCAGGTGGCTGGCGTCGACGTCGGCCGCGCCCCAGTCAATGTCTTGCGGCGGCAGGCTCATGCTGTCGCGCGCATCGGGCTGGCTCAAGATGTCCATGGCGGCCGCCACGTCCATCACGGTGCGCGCCAAGGGCCCGGCCACACGGCCAATGTAGGGCGGATCAATCGGCACGCGGCCCAGGCTTGGTTTAAAGCCCACCACGCCGCACCAGGTGGCGGGCAGGCGAATGCTGCCGCCAATGTCGGTGCCAATGTGCAAAGGCCCATAGCCTGCCGCAGCCGCGGCACCGGCGCCGCTGCTGCTGCCGCCCGGCGTGCGGGTGGTGTCCCAGGGGTTGCGAGCCAGGGCGTGAAAGCTGCTGAGCCCGCTAGACAACATGCCGTAGTCGGGCATGGTGGTTTTGGCAAAGCACACCGCACCCGCTTCTTTTAGGCGCGCAGCTACTGGCGCGTCGGCCAACTGCGGCAGGGTGGGGGTGGCGGCCGTGCCCAGGGGCATCGGCTCGCCAACGGTCGCGATGTTGTCTTTGAGGGTGACAGGAATGCCGTCTAAAAGCGAAAGCGGCTTTTGCGCCCGCCAACGCTGCGCAGAATGCTCTGCTTTTTGTAGCGCACCATCGGTGTCGAGCCGCCACAGCGCTTGCAGGGCGGGCTCGCATTGCGCTGCCCGCTGCAACACGCTGTGGGCCACATCCAGCGGTGTGAAATCACCGCTGGCATAGCCACGGCGCAGTTGCAGCACGCTGGCGGCCCACAGTGCGTCGCCTGCACTCAAGGGCGCAGGCAGGGTGGAGTGGGCGCCCAGGTCCATAAAGACCGATGAGTTTCGGTGGTCCATCAAGCCCAGGACAAGGCCGAGATGTCGTTCACAAACAGCGGCATGTCGGTCCACAGCCCGCGCACGCCGCGATTGGCAACCGTCACCCACTGCGGCTGGTACAAAAAGGCGTGCGGGCTGTCCTCGGCAATCAGCTTTTGGATGTCGCCCACCAGGCGCTTGCGGTCGGCCTCACGCGGGGCTTGTTTGTAGGCGTCAAACAGTTGGTTGAACTTGGGGTTGTTGTAGTTCCAGTAGTAGCCGGGGCGCGAGAAGTTGCCCAAGTCAAAGGGTTCGACGTGGCTGATGATGGTGAGGTCGTAGTTCTTTTGGCCATAGGTGCCGCTGAGCCACTGCGCCCATTCCACGTTTTGCAGCCGCGCTTTGATGCCCACCTTGTCGAGCATCGACGCAATCACCTCACCGCCCTGGCGGGCGTAGGGCGGGGGCGGCAAGGTCATCGTCAGTTCCAGCGGCCCGGTGATACCGGCTTCGCGCAGCAGTGCACGGGCGCGGTCGGGGTTGAAGGCGTTCACCGCAGTGGTGTCGATGTAGCCGAACGAGCCGGGCACATAGTGGCTGCCAATGGGGGCGCCAAAGCCATCGCCTGCACCCTGAATGACGGCCTTGCGGTCAATGGCTGCGGCAATGGCTCGGCGCACCCGCACATCGTCCAAAGGCTTTTTGCCGTTGTTCATGGCCAAGATGGTTTTGGCGCGCGAACCCGCCACGATGACCTGGTAGCGGTTGTTGCCACGGAACTGCGGCACGCCGCGCGGCGTGACCCGCGGGAAGGCATCCACATCGCCTGCCAACAGCGAAGCCACTTGCGCGGCCGGGTCGCTGATAAAGCGAAACGACACATTGGCCAGCTTGATGGCGCCCGCGTTGCGGTAGCCAGCCCATTTCTTCATCGATAGCGACGAGCCCTTGACCCAGTTGTCCACGCTGTAGGGGCCGGTGCCATTGGGGCGGGCGGCGTTGGATTCCACCGTTTTGGGCTCCACCATGATGGCGGTCGCCTGGCCCATCAAGAACAAAAAGTCGGGGTCGAGTTCTTTGTTGACGATGACCACCGTGTGCGGGTCAATCACGCGCACGGTTTCCATCGACGCAAACGTGCGTTTGTCTTTGTTGGTGCTTTTTTCACCTGCGGCGCGCTCAAAACTGAACTTGACGGTGTTGGCATCAAAGGGCTCGCCGTTTTGAAACTTGACCCCCTTGCGCAGGCGGAAAGTGTAGGTGCGCAAGTCGGGTGAAACCTCCCAGCTTTCAGCCAGCAGCGGGCTGACGGTGCCGTCTTGGTTGACCTTGGTGAGGGTTTCGTAGATGTTGTACAGCGTGATTTCGGCAATGGCCGACGCCGCGCCGGCGGTGGGGTCAAGCCCCGGCGGCTCTAGCGCCATGGCCAGCACCATGCTGTCTTTGCGCCGCTGGGCCTGCGCCAGCGTGGGCAAGGTCAACACGGCACCCCCGGCGGCGGCCGAGGTAAGGACGGTGCGGCGATTCATCGACATGCTGAGAACTCCCGGGCGGGTTGAGAAAAAAAGCAGCCGCACATCGCGACTGATTCGTGACACGCTTTGTATCACTGCACACGCCGCTGCGCTCGGCAAAGCCGCCTGCGGTGTGGGGCGACGCGGGTGTCAGTGCAAGGCGGCTTGCAGCAGGCTTTGGGTGTACGGGTGCTGCGGGGCGGCAAAGATCTGTGCGGTGGGCCCGCGCTCGACGATCTGGCCTTGCCACAGCACAGCCACGTCTTCACACACATGCTGCACCACGGCCAGGTCATGGCTGATGAGCAAATAGCTGATGCCAAACTGCTCGCGCAGGTCTTGCAGCAAATTGAGCACCTGGGCTTGCACCGACACGTCGAGCGCCGACACGGGTTCGTCGGCCACGATGAGTTTGGGCTTGGTGATGAGTGCGCGGGCAATGGCCA
>JAAFIY010000058.1 GCA_013297985.1 Comamonadaceae bacterium
CGGTCTGCGCATAGCGCCTAAACCACATGCCTTCGGGGTTGTGGCGGGTGATGCCGTCAAACACCGTGGCCAGGTTTTGGGCTTGGTCCAGGCCCATTTGCTGCATGGCTTGGTTGACGACGAGCTTGTGCATGGCCAGGTGGCTGCGGGGCACGCCGGCGATGCGGGCGGCCAGCTTCAAGGTAGCGGCTTCTAGGTCAGCCACCGGGGCCACCACATTGGCCAGGCCCCAGTTCAGCGCGGTGGGGGCGTCGAGCATGTCGCCGGTAAACATGAGCTGCTTGGCGCGCGTGGGGCCTAAGCGAAAGGTCCACATCGCCGTGGTGGGGCAGCCCCACACGCGCACCGGCGGGTAGCCAATGCGGGCGTCGTCGGCCATGGTCAGCAAATCGCAGCACATGGCAATGTCGCTGCCACCGGCCAGTGCCACGCCGTGCACCTGGGCGATGGTGGGCTTGCTGCAGTTAAACAGCGTCATGAAGTTGCGGGTGTTGGCGCGCATAAAGGCGTAGTCGGCCATCGGGTCCCACGGGTCTTTTTCTTGTTGGCAGGGGTGTTCGATGTCGCTTTGCCCAAAGTGCGTCAGGTCATAGCCGCCGCAAAAACCCTTGCCTGCGCCCTGCACCACGATGACGTGGATGGCGTCATTGCGTTCGGCCCAATCCACCGCAGCGGCAATGTCGCGCGGGGTGCTGTCGTTGATGGCGTTGTAGGCCTCGGGGCGGTTCAACAGCAGCCGGGCGATGCGGGGGTGCTGGGGGTGGGCGTCGATGCTCAGGGTGTCAAAAGCGGGCATGGGGGCTCCTCAAATGGAAGGATTCAGCGTAACCGCGCCACAGTTGGCAGCTGTTACGTAAGTGACCCCTTGCCCGGCTTGCGCGGCACACCGCACACTCGGGTGCATGCCCTAGTTACGCACAGGGGCATTGACTCAAAAGGATGCCCTAGATGCCCCGTCGCGCTCTTGCCCTGCGCTTGCTTGCTTTCATTGGTGTCGCGGTGTTTGCGGGAAGCGTCGCTCCCCTGCAGGCCGCCAATATCAGCCGCATCACGCCTGAAGGTGAGGTGTCGCGCGCCACGCAGGTGGTGGTGCGGTTTGACGGCCCCGCGGTGGCCGCCGGCGACCCGCGCGCCGCCGCCCCGGTGCTGGTGCAGTGCAATCCCGCCGCCGCAGGTAGCGGGCGCTGGAACAACGAGCGCGAATACATCTACGACTTTGCCCAAGAGCTGGGCCCCGGCGTGCGGTGTGAGGTGTCACTTGCTCCTGATTTTGTAGCTGCATCCGGCGCCAAACCGGCGCAGATGGCCAAAAAGACTTTTCAAACCGGTGGCCCGATGGTCATCAGCCTCACACCCGGCGACGGCGAACAGGTTGAAGAAGAACCCACCTGGGTGCTGCGCCTTAACGGCCCCGCCACCGCCGACAGCGTGGCCCAGCAGGTGAGCTGCCTGGTGCAAGGCGTGGGCGAAAAAGTGCCGGTGCGCATCATTGACGGCACCATGCGCCAGCGCATCTTGGCCTCTGGCGGTTGGCAAGCGGCGCAAGACCGGGGGCGCGATGCGGCGTCGATCTGGGTGCTGCAATGCGCCCGCAGCGCGGCGCCCAAGGCGCGGGTGCAGTTGGTGTATGGCGCGGTGGCCACGCCCAGCGGGCTGGTCAACAAGGTGGAGCGGCGCTTTCAGTTCACGGTACGCGAGCCGTTTAGCGCGTCGTTTCAGTGCGAACTCGAAAACGCCCAGGCGGGCTGTATGCCGCTGCGGCCCATGGAGCTGATCTTCTCTGCCCCCGTGCCCCGCGCCCTGGCGCTGCAATGGCAGGCGGTGCCGGTGGATGCGCAAGGCCGTCGCGGCACGCCGCTGAAGGCCCAAGCCGCCGCCGACGATGCACAGGCCAACGCATTGAGTCGGGTGCTCATCAGCGGCCAAGGCGCAGACGGTCGGGCGGGTGTGTTGCCCGAGAACACCCGCTTCTTGCTACAGCCCCCCGCAGACCTCAAAGACGACGCGGGCCGCAGCTTGGCCAATGCCAGCAGCTTTCCGCTGGCGGTAGCGACAGCCGCCATGCCGCCGCTGCTCAAATTCTCAGCCGCGCCCTTTGGCATCGTCGAGCGCTTGGCCGAAGCGCCCGCTGCCAGGGTGAAAGGCGCAGCGGCCTCCACCGCCGACGTGCCCGCGCTGTTGCCGCTGGCGGTGCGCGGGCTCGAACCCGGCAGCGCCGCCGCGCAGCAAGCCGCCCAGGCACCCGCCCCCACCGTGGCGCGCCTCACCTTAAGCCGCGACGCCGACATCATTGACTGGTTGCTCAAAGTGCAGCGCTACCACCGCTTCTCGGTGCCGCGCGACCAGGCCAAGCGCGATGTAGCCCACGCTCTGCCCAAGGTGGTGGACCCCGAACGCAAAGATTCGGTGCAAACGCGCATGTTGTCGCTGCTGCAGGGCCGCGCGGATGTGCAGCGCACGGCTTTGCCCACCGTGGCGCCCGCCGCACCAACGGCCCCCAACGCGGCTGCACCTGTGCGCGCCACCGACGTGCTGGGCCTGCCCCTGCCAGCGGGCTTTCATGTGGTAGAAGCAGCATCGCCCCGCCTGGGTGCAGCCCTCTTGGACGAACGCCATGGCCCCATGCGCCAGATGTTCGTGCGCACCAGCGTGTTGGTCACCAATTTGGCGGTGCATTTCAAACTGGGCCGCGCCGATTCATTGGCCTGGGTGACGCGCTTGGATGACGGCCAGCCGCAAGCCGGTGCGCAGGTGCAGGTGAGCGACTGCGCAGGCAAAGTGCTGGCCAGCGGCACCACTGACGCCCAAGGCCTGGTGCGCTTGAACGGCCTGCAAAGTGAGCCCCCCAGCTGCGAACAACTGCGCAAGCGCCCCGCCAGCGCCAGCAACGGCGCAGATGAAGAGGCGCCCGACTACAGCTCGGGCGATACCGACGGCTACTTCGTCAGCGCCCGCGCCAAAAACGCCGACGGCGTGGATGACCTGGCCTTCGTATGGAGCAGCTGGCAGCGCGGCATTGAGCCCTGGCGCTTTAACTTGCCAACCAGCAGCGCCATGCAAGCCGATGTGGTGGCGCACAGCGTGCTCAGCCGCAGCCTGTTGCGCGTGGGCGAAACCTTGCACGCCAAGCACCTGCTGCGCACCCAAACTGCCAAGGGCATGGGCGTGTTGGCCGATCGTGATTTGCCCAACCAGTTGGCCATCACCCATGTGGGCAGCGGCCAAGTGATCAAGCTGCCGGTTCGCTGGCGACGCACCGGCGGCGGCGCACCGAGTGCCGACCACGAATGGCAAGTGCCCCAAACCGCCAAGCTCGGTGTTTATGAACTCACGCTGCAGACCGATCCCCCGCGTGACGATGCGCCCAGCTACCGCGTGGGGCAGTTCCGGGTTGAGGCCTTTGTGCTGCCGGTGCTCTCAGGCCGCATCAGCACCACGCAAAAGGGCCCTTCGGTCATGCCCGAGCGCGGCGATCTTTTGGTGCCGCTGCAGATGCAATTGAGCTACCTCAACGGTGGCCCCGCCAGCGGCCTGCCGGTCCGCCTGTCAGCCGCTGTGGCGCCGCGCTATCTGGCATTTGACCGCTACCCTGAATACAGCTTTCGCACGCCCGAACCCCGCGGCCCAGACGGCCAGGTGGCCGACACCCTGGGCGGCACCGATATGCGCACGGTGGCGGACCGTGAAGCCATCAACCTAGACCGCAACGGCAGCGCCAGCTACACCGTCAAAGGCATTGGCGCGGTCACCCAGCCCCAGCAACTGGTGGTGGAAGCCAGCTTTGCCGACCCCAACGGCCAAATCAGCACCCTGCGCCAAGTGCAAGAGCTGTGGCCCGCCGACCGCGTGGTGGGCTTGCGCACCGAAGGCTGGGTAAGCGCTCGGGGCCAGGTGCCGGTGCAACTGTTGGCGCTGGACACCCAAGGCCGTCCGCAGCCTGGCGCCACGCTGGAACTGCGCGCCACCAGCCGCCGCACCCTCACCCAGCGCACCCGCCTGGTGGGTGGTTTTTATGCCTATGACAACCGCCAAGAAGTGCGTGACTTGGGCACCGTGTGCAGCGGAAAAAGCGATGCCCGCGGCCTGCTGCTGTGCCAAGCTGATTTGAAAGTGGCCGGTGAAGTGGAACTGGTGGCCACCGTGGTCGACGCCCAAGGCCGCCGCGCCCAGGCGGCCGACAGCGTGTGGATCACAGGCCAAGGCGAGCTGTGGTTTGCCGCCGAAAACCACGACCGTATGGACGTGCTGGCCGAGCGCACCGAACTCAAGCCCGGCGACACCGCCGTGCTGCAAGTGCGCATGCCGTTTAGGCAAGCCACCGCGCTCATCAGCATCGAGCGCGAAGGCATCTTGCACACCGAAGTGCAACGCTTAAGCGGGCGCGACCCCACGGTGCGCGTCAAGATCCCGGCAGGCGCCGCGCCCAATGTCGTGGTAAGCGTACTGGCTCTGCGCGGTCGGGTGCGGCCAGTGCCCTGGACGTCTTTCTTCCAATGGGGCTGGCAAACGCCCCTGCAGTGGTGGGACGCTTACCGGTTTGAAGGCCGCGAACACACCGCCGCTACCGCCTTGGTGGACTTGGCCAAACCCGCCTTCAAGCTGGGCGCTGTCAATCTGGCGGTGGGCACCCAGGCCCATCAACTCAACGTGGCGGTGAGCGCCGACAAGGCCGATTACCCGGTGCGCGGCAGCGCCCAAGTCACGGTGCAAGTCACCCAACCCGATGGCAAACCCGCCGCTGGGGCCGAAGTGGCCGTGGTCGCAGTGGACGAGGCCTTGCTTGAACTCAGCCCCAACCCCAGCACCGACGTGCTGGCCGCCATGATGGCGCCGCGCCCCTGGGGTGTGGCCACCAGCACCGCGCAGATGGAAGTCATTGGCCGACGCCACTACGGCCGCAAAGCCGTGCCCGCCGGTGGCGGCGGGGGCCGCAGCCCCACCCGCGAGTTGTTTGACACCTTGCTGTTGTGGCAGCCCAAGGTGGTGACTGATGCGCAAGGCCGCGCCCAAATCAAGGTGCCGCTCAATGACGCGCTGAGCCGCTTTCGCATCGTGGCGGTGGCCGAAGGCGGCACGCAGCTGTTTGGTAGTGGACACACGCTGATTCGCACCACGCAAGACTTGCAGCTCATCAGCGGTTTGCCACCGCTGGTGCGTGCAGGCGATGCGTACCGCGCGGCCTTCACCGTGCGCAATGCCAGCACCCGCGCCATGAAGGTGCAGGCCAGCGCCCGCGCCACCTTGCTGAACCTGCCTGACCAAACGCTGGATGTGCCCGCTGGCCAATCGCGTGAAGTGGTGTGGCAAGTGGTGGCACCGGCCGCGCTGGCGCTCACCCGCAACCAAGAGGTGCTGTGGGAAGTTGCTATCAAAGAAATAGCTGACTCGGCAGCAAACAAGGGCGCTGACGCCCTAAAAGCCCAACAACGCATTGAGCCTGCTGTGCCGCTGGCGGTGTGGCAAGCGGGCATTGTGCAAATCGACGGCAGCACGCGCCTGGACGTGGCCGCGCCCGATGGCGCCCTGCCCGGCCGTGGCGGCGTGCGGGTGGCCTTGCAAAGCCGCTTAACCGACGGCTTGCCCGGCGTGCGCGACTGGTGGGGCGCCTACCCCTATAGCTGCCTGGAGCAACTCAGCAGCCGCGCGGCGGGCACAGCAGACGCCAAAGCCTGGGGCCAGTTGATGGCGCGGCTGCCGGGCTATATCGACAGCGACGGCTTGGCCAGCTATTTCCCCACCCGGGCCGATCAGCCCGCCGCAGGCAGCGACATCTTGACGGCCTATGTGCTGGCGCTGTCGGCAGAAGCCGCTCGGCTGCCCGCTCCTTACGGTGCGGCCTTTGCGCTGCCCGCCGAGCAGCGCGAACGCATGCTGGCCGGGCTGCAAGCCTGGGCCGAGGGCCGCATCAATCGCAACAGCTACACGCCGCGCACTGGCGGCGTAAGCGACCGCGACACCCGCCGCATTGCCGCCTGGGCCGCCCTGGCGCGGCACGATCGGGTGAACGCCGCCAGCGCCCAGTGGCCCACCAGCCTGAGCGTCAACCCGCGCGAATGGCCAACCCACACGGTGTTGGATTGGCTCACCTTCGTGCAGCGCCTGCCCGCGTCTGACAACCGCAGCAAATGGCTGGCCGACGCCACCGCCGAGCTGCGGGCACGCCTCAATTTGCAAGGCACCCGCCTGGCCTTGGCCCGCGAGACCGATGACGCCTGGTGGTGGCACATGGCGCATGCCGATGCCAACGCCGCCCGCGTGCTGGCGTGGTCGCTCGACGCCGCCGCTGACGACGCCAGCCTGCGCGACGACCTACCCCGCTTGGCGCTGGGCCTGCTGGGCCGCCAGCAGCGCGGCGCCTGGGCCACCACCACCGCCAATGCCTGGGGGCCGCTGGCCTTGACCAAGTTCTCAGCCCGGTTGGAAAGCCAGCCGGTGGCAGGCGCCACCAGCGCCACGCTGGCCAGCGCCGCCGCCCGGGTGGACTGGAGCCAGCCGCCCGCGGCCAACCCGGCAGCCGACGGCCTGGCCGTGCCTGGCCAAACGCCTGAGCGCAGCATCACCTTAGCTTGGCCCGCCACCCCTGGCCCGCAGGCGCTGGCTCTGCAGCACAACGGCGCGGGCAAGCCCTGGGCCACCTGGCAGGCGCTGGCTGCCGTGCCGCTCACGCAGCCCTTCAGCGCAGGCCTGCAAATGCGCCGCAGCCTCACCGCCGTGGAGCAAGCCACCCCAGGCCAATGGCAGCGCGGCGACATCTTGCGCGTCACCATCGAAGTGGACAGCCCCCAAGCCCTCACCTGGCTGGTGGTGAATGACCCCATCCCCGGCGGCGCCACCGTGCTGGGCAGCGGCCTGGGCCGCGACAGTGCACTGGCCACCGCAGGCCAGCGCAGTGCGGGCGCGGCACCGGTGTTTGAAGAGCGTGGGTTTGACGCCTATAAGGCCTACTACGACTATGTGCCACAGGGCCGCTTCAAGCTCGAATACACGGTGCGACTGAACACCCCGGGGCAGTTTGCGATCCCGCCCAGCCGGGTGGAGGCGATGTACGCGCCCGAGATCTTTGCCACCCTGCCCAACGCGCCGCTGGTGGTGGGGCCACGCTGATGGGCCTGGCCACCATGCATCGGCCTATTGCTACATATTTTGTAGCTACTTGCGCCCTATTGATGGGCGCATCAGGCGTTTTTGCCAATACGATTCAAAGCTTTGAACAAAGCCGCGCTGCCTGGCAAGCGTCAGACACCCGCGTGCTCGACCGCCACGGCGCGCTGCTGCAACGCACCCGCACCGACCTGTCGGAGCGCCGGGGCGATTGGGTGGCTTTGGCTGACTTGTCGCCCGCGTTGCGCCAAGCCATTGTGCTGAGCGAAGACCGGCGTTTTTACGAGCACAGCGGGGTAGATTGGCAGGCCGTGTCGTCGGCCGCATTTGGTGCGCTGTGGCATGGCCGCACCCGCGGCGCCAGCACGCTCACCATGCAACTGGCGGGCTTGCTGGACGACGATTTACGCGCCGCCCCCGGTGGCCGCAGCGTGGGCCAAAAGCTGGGCCAAGCCTGGGCCGCCACCCAGCTCGAACGCACCTGGCGCAAAGACCAAATCTTGGAGGCCTACCTCAACCGCGTGCCCTTTCGCGGCGAGATCGTGGGCATCGACGCATTGAGCCGCAGCCTGTTCGGCCAAGCACCCTGGGCCCTGGGCGCGCGTGAAGCCGCCGTGGCCGCTGCCCTGGTGCGCGCACCCAATGCGGGTGCGGCGGCCGTCACCCAGCGCGCCTGCGGCGTGCTGCAGCGCCTGCCCCAGCCGCAGGCCTGCGATGGCCTGGACTTGGTGGTAGCGGCCAGCTTAAAGCGCAGGCTGTGGCGCCCGCATGAAGGCATTGCCCCGCACGCGGCGCGCCGCGTGATCCGCGAAGCCAGCGCAGCAAGCCCTGCCGCTGCCAATTTGCCAACCACGCTCGACGCCGCAATCCAGCGCACCGCCCTGGCCGCTCTGCACCGCCACCTGGCTGAACTGCGCGGCAGCCGCGCCGACGATGGCGCGGTGCTGGTGCTAGACAACGCCAGCGGACAGGTGCGGGCTTGGGTGGGCTCTTCAGGGGCTTTGAGTGCCGCGCCAGAAGTAGACGCGGTATTGGCCCTGCGCCAAGCGGGCAGCACCTTGAAACCCTTTGTGTACGGCCTGGCCATTGAACAGCGCCGCATCACTGCGGCCAGTTGGCTGCTGGATGAGCCCACTGCACTGCCCACCGGCAACGGCCTGTATGCGCCGCAGAACTACGACCGCAGCTTCAAAGGCTGGGTGACAGCGCGCACCGCGCTGGCCTCGTCGCTCAATGTGCCGGCCGTGCGGGTGGCGGCCTTGGTGTCGCCGCAGGCCCTGGCCCAACGCTTGAGCGCCCTCGGCCTACCGCTGGCGCACGACGGCGAACACTATGGCCTGAGCCTGGCCTTGGGCAGTGCCGATGTCACCCTTTTGAGCCTGACCAACGCCTATCGCACCCTGGCCAATGGCGGACGCCACAGCGCGGTGGCGCCGCTGCTGCAAGGCGCTGCGCCGCCTGCGCTCCACGCTGCCATGCCCGCAGGCGCCGCCTTCATCGTGGGCGACATCCTGGCTGACCCCAACGCCCGCGCCCGCACCTTTGGCACCGACAGCGTGCTGGCCACCCGCTTCTGGACCGCTGTGAAAACCGGCACCAGCAAAGATCTGCGCGACAACTGGGCGGTGGGCTACAGCAGCCGCTACACCGTGGGCGTGTGGGTGGGGCATGCGGCCGGGGCGTCGATGCGGCAAATCAGCGGTGTGCACGGTGCGGCGCCCATTTGGGCCGAGGTGATGCAGGCCCTGCACGCAGGGGCCGCGCCGCCCGCGCCCAAGCCGCCAGCGGGCGTGGTGGCGCAGCAGGTGCAGTTCAGCGCCCCGGCGCCGCAACGCGCCGAGGCACCGCGCCAAGAGTGGTTCTTGCCCAGCACCGAACAAGCCCGCTGGGCGCTGGCGGACACCGATTCATTTGCTATGGTTTCAATAGCTGCTTCGGCCGTGAATACGCCGCAGGCAGCCCATAAGGCATTGAGTAGCTCAGCCGATGCGTCAGCCCCCACCGCTCGCATTGCCCTGCCCGTGCCCGGCACGGTGGTGGCGCTGGACCCCGACATCCCCAGCGCCGCCCAGCGCCTGCGCCTGGTGGCCGATGTGGCACCCGGCGGCCCCGCAGCCGAGCGCGGCCAGGCCCTGCAATGGCGCCTGAACGGCAAGCCCCTGCCCGGCCCCAAGCAGCGCGGCGCCCAAATCGACTGGCCGCCGCTTCCTGGCCGCCACGCTTTAAGCCTGCACGACGCCCAAGGCCGCCAGCTCGATGTGGTGGCGCTGGAAGTGCGCGGCCTTCGGGCTGCGGCGCCGCCGCGCTAAACCGCGTCACGCACTGGCCTGAAATGGGTTGAGCAGATTTGCGTGCGCGGTGCGCCGTGCGCGAAGTTTTCTCAATCAGCGCAGCGCCGCTTGCGCCTACAGTGGCGCCACACCTGAACCCCGCGAACCCGAGCGAGACCCCATGACCGTGATCACCACCATCGAAGACCTGCGCGTGCTGGCCAAAAAGCGGGTGCCGCGCATGTTTTACGACTACGCCGACAGCGGCAGCTGGACCGAGAGCACTTACCGCGCGAATGAAAGCGACTTTCAGGCCATCAAGCTGCGCCAGCGGGTGGCGGTGAACATGGAAAACCGCAGCACGGCGGTGAAGATGGTGGGCATTGACGCCAAGATGCCGGTGGCCATCGCGCCCGTGGGCCTAACGGGCATGCAGCATGCCGACGGCGAAATCTTGGCGGCGCGGGCGGCCGAGGCCTTTGGTGTGCCGTTTACCTTGTCCACCATGAGCATCTGCTCGATTGAAGACATCGCCGCCCACACCAAGGCGCCGTTTTGGTTTCAGCTGTACATGATGCGTGACCGCGAGGCCATGGCCCGCATGATTGACCGCTGCAAGGCTGCACGCTGCAGCGCTCTGGTGTTGACGCTGGACTTGCAAGTGATTGGCCAGCGCCACAAAGATTTAAAGAACGGCCTGACGGCGCCGCCCCGCCCCACCGTGGCAAACATCTTGAATTTGATGACCAAGCCGCGCTGGTGCCTGGGCATGGCAGGCACCAAGCGCCACACCTTTGGCAACTTGGTGGGCCATGTCAAAGCGGTTACCAACATGAAGTCTTTGGCGTCGTGGACCAACGAGCAATTTGATCCGCGCTTGAACTGGGACGACGTTGAATGGGTCAAGCGCCAGTGGGGCGGCAAGCTCATCTTGAAGGGCATCTTGGACGTGGAAGACGCCCGCTTGGCCGCGCAAAGCGGGGCCGATGCCATCGTGGTGAGCAACCATGGTGGGCGCCAGTTGGACGGCGCCATGAGCAGCATCCAAGCGCTGCCCGCCATCGTGGCTGAAGTGGGCTCCCAAATTGAAGTGCACATGGACGGCGGCATTCGCAGCGGCCAAGACGTGCTCAAGGCCTGGGCGCTGGGCGCGCGCGGCACCTACATTGGCCGCTCGATGGTGTATGGCCTGGGCGCCATGGGCCAAGCGGGGGTTGAAAAGGCGCTGCAGATCATCCACAAAGAGCTGGACGTGACCATGGCCTTTTGCGGCCACACACAGCTCACCCAGGTGGACCAGCGCATTTTGGTGCCGGGCACCTATCCCACAGCCTAGGGCCTGTCAGCCCCCGCCGCGCCCCGCGCGCCGCTCTTGGCCCAGGGCCAAGTAGTGGCGCCGCTTGTCGGCGTACATCGCGTCGTCTGCCCGTTGGGCCGCCACCTCAAGATGCTCACCGGGGTGGCACAACACCGCACCGATCGACATGCTCATGGGCTGGCCGCTGAAATAGCTGTTGTTGAGCTCCATCAATGAGCGTATGCGCGCCACCGCTGCGTTCAGCGAGCCCGGGTCGGCAGTGGGCAAGAGCACGATGAATTCATCACCCCCGGTGCGGCAAACCGTGCTGGGCGAATCGACCGCTTTGGACAGCACTTCGCCAGCGCGGCGCAACATGGCGTCGCCCGCGCCGTGGCCGTCGGTGTCGTTGATCAACTTGAGCCCGTTCAAATCAATGGCGATGATGCCCACCGCCCCGTGGCCACGCCGCTGCAAGCGATTGACTTCGTCGGTGTAGAAGGCCCGGTTGCGCAGCTTGGTCAGCGCGTCGTGCTTGCCCAAGTACTCCAGATAGGCCTCGGCTTTCTTGCGGGCGGTAATGTCCACCAAAGACACCACCACCAAGTCCCAACGTTCCAAGTGGCCATCCAACACGGCCAACTGCAGGTGCATGTTCAGCGGCTCGCCCTGCAGCGAATAGTTGATCAACTCGCGTTGCTGGACCAAATTACCTTGCCACAGATCAATCAACTGCTCGGCAAAGCTGCGCCTCATGTCGTCGCGAAAGATGCGTTCGGTTTGGCTGAGCAAGGTGGCCTTGTCGGGTGCGCCAAACAACGTGAGGGTTTGCTGATTGACGTCCAGTACCCGCATGGCGCGCAAGCAGCGGTCGACAAACTCTGGGTGCACTCCCAAGAAGGTGCGGAAGTCGTGAATGCCCTGGGCTCGCACCTCGTCCAGCAGGATCTTGACCTCTGAGAAGTCTTCGACCCACAGCGAAATGGGTGAATGCTCAAACAGCCCCTTGGCGTATTGCGCCTCGTGCTGATGCGCTTGAGAGGCCCGGTTGAGCGCTGTGATGTCGTCCAACACCACCAGCACGCGGGCCCAGTCGCCCTCATGCCCAGGCACCAACTGGCCCTTGACCAGCACATCGACTCGCTGGCCATCCAGCCGGTAGTTGTGAGTGGGCTGGGCGTACCCGCTTGCGCCTTGCCACAGCAGCAGCATCTCGCGCATGAAGTCGGGCCGCATCTCGGGTGCAAACACCTCGCCAATGCGCGATACCAGCTCGGGCAAATCGCGCGCGCCTAACAGATCCAAGCAGGCGCGGTTGGCGCGCACCAACACCACCGACTGCGCCAATTCAGCCAGCCGCGCAGGGTCGGCGCAGGCGTAGCCAAAAAGATCGGTGACGCCTTGGGCCACCCAACGCTCAATCAACTGGCGGGCACCCGAAAAATCTTCTAGCAGCACTGGCACTGGCAACACATCCAGAAGCCGCTCGACATCGGCGACAGGCATGCCCAGCACCGACGGTGCATTGGCCACAGAGGTACTCATGGTGCAGGCGAGTTCACAGAAGTGGGTGGCACGAACAGGTGTTGGCGATAAAAGCCCAGCTCATCAATCGACTCATGCACATCGGCCAAGGCGGTGTGCAACTGCCGCTTTTTGAACTGGCCAATCAAGTCGGGGCGCCAGCGCTTCATGAGCTCTTTGAGCGTGCTCACATCTAGGTTGCGGTAGTGAAACCAAGCCTCTAGCTCGGGCATGTACTTCACCAAGAATCGGCGGTCTTGGCTGATGCTGTTGCCACACATCGGACTGGTGTTTTTGGGGATGTAGCGCGCGACAAACTCCAGCACCAGGGCTTGGGCTTGGGTCTCTGTGACGGAGCTGGCGCGCACTTTGTCGGTCAGTCCGCTTTTGCCGTGTGTGCCCTTGTTCCAGGCGTCCATCAGATCCAGCTGCGCGTCGCTTTGGTGCACCACGATCACTGGGCCTTCGATTCGGGGCTCTAGGTGCGGGCCGGTGGCAATGACGGCAATCTCCAGGATGCGGTCGCGGTCGGGGTCGAGCCCCGTCATTTCGCAATCGAGCCAAATCAGGTTTTCGCTGGATTTGGCAAGCGTGGGCGGGGGGGTGGCGGCGTCGGCTACGGGGCTATCTGGCGCAGCGGCCGGGGGTGTTGGCACGTTCATCCAGACAATTGTGTCGCATCGCCTAAACTGGGCTGCATGAACGATTCCGGGACGATCACCTTCACGCCGGCGCCCATGCCGACCGAGCTGACGGCCAACTGGGTAGAACTCACCATCGCTGCCATGGCCATCGGGCTGGCGGCGCTGGTGTTGCTGAGGGCCGCCCTGCAGTTTTGGCTGGCCCATCGGCACACCCGCTATGTGCTGCAACACCGCGCCGCAGTCCCGGCCGCATTTGCCGAGCACGTGCCCCTGGCCGCCCACCAGAAAGCAGCCGACTACACCGCCGCCAAGATGCGCTTGGCTGGTGTCGAAATCGGGCTTGAAGGCACGCTGCTGCTGGCCTGGACGCTGCTGGGTGGGCTGGACGCCCTCAACCAAGCCTTGCTAGACGTCATGCCCGCAGGCTTTTGGCAACAGATGGCGCTGGTGGTGGCTTTCTCCGTCATTGCTGGTTTGATTGATCTGCCCTTTTCGTGGTGGCGCACCTTTCGGCTTGAGCATCAGTTTGGCTTTAACCGCATGACGCTGCGCATGTGGCTGACTGATCTGGCTCGCGCCACTTTGGTCGGTGCGGCGATTGGCTTGCCCTTGCTGGCAGCCGTTCTGGGCCTGATGCACAGCGCGGGCAAGTGGTGGTGGGCCTGGGCCTGGGCACTGTGGATGGGCTTTAACTTGCTGCTGATGGTGATCTACCCCAGCTTTATCGCGCCGCTTTTCAACCGCTTTACGCCCCTGGCCGACGAGGCCTTGCGCGATCGGGTGCAAGCCCTCATGCAGCGCTGCGGTTTTGCCGCCAGCGGCCTGTTTGTGATGGACGGAAGCCGCCGCAGCGCGCATGCCAATGCCTACTTCACTGGCTTGGGCCGCTCCAAGCGGGTGGTGTTTTTTGACACCCTGCTGGCCAAGCTCACCCCGGGTGAAGTTGAAGCGGTGTTGGCCCACGAGCTGGGCCACTTCCGCCACGGCCACATCCGCCGCCGCCTGGTGCTGATGGCGGTCGTGAGCTTGGGCGCCCTGGCGCTGCTGGGTTGGCTGGCCCAGCAGCCTTGGTTTTACTTTGGTTTGGGTGTAACGCCTGCCTTGGCCACCGACGGGGCTAACCATGCACTGGCTTTGCTGCTGTTCATGCTGGTGGTGCCGGTGCTGGGCTTTTTTGTCACGCCGCTCTTGTCAGCGCGCTCGCGGGCGGATGAGTTCCAGGCCGATGCGTTTGCTGCCAGCCATGCCGATGGCGCTGATTTGGCGCGTGCACTGCTGAAGCTGTATGAAGACAACGCCTCCACCCTGACGCCTGACCCTGCCTTTGTGCGCTTTTATTTCTCACACCCGCCTGCGGTACAGCGCTTGGCACGTTTGCCTGCGCTGCCCAAGGCCACAGCGGCGCCCGAAGACGTGGACCCAGACCTGCCACCCCACGCCGCCGCAGCCGCAGCCGCTTAAGTCTGCTCGCCCCTTTTTGTCTATGCCCGCCACCCCAGACCGCATCGTCAAGCCATCGGCCGCAGCTGAGCAGGCCAGCCGCCGCAAACTTGCCAGCGCTGATTTGCAGCCATGGCTGGCTCAAGTGCCAGGTTGGTCGCTAGAAGGCGCTGACACGCCCGGTGCCCACATTCGCAAAACCTTTCACTTTGCCAACTACTTTGAGACGATGGCTTTTGTGAACGCCGTGGCCTACATCGCGCACCGCGAGGATCACCACCCCGATTTGTCGGTGCATTTCAATCGCTGCGTGGTGCAGCTCAACACCCACGATGTGGGCGGCCTGTCGCGCACCGACATGAGCATGGCGCAAGCCATCGACGCACTGGTTGGCTAAACGACCCCACCGCCCAAGCGCAGGCGCGGCACCCGAACCGTCTGAGGCCGATACCGCGCTGGTCATTGCCAGTCACGGCCGCCACTGCACCATTGAACTGGCCAGCGGCCTGAGCATGCGGGCCCTCACCAAGGGCAAACGCAGCGACGTGGTGGTGGGCGACCAAGTGCACTGGCGCGCCACGGGTGACGAAGCGGTGGTCGACCACATTCAAGCACGCCGCTCCTTGCTGTATCGGCAAGACGAGGCGCGCACCAAGTCATTTGCAGCCAATGTGGATCAAGCGGTGCTGGTGCTGGCCGCAGCGCCGGTGTATCCGCAAGCATTGCTTGACCGTACGCTGCTGGCCTGTGAGGCCAGCGACGTGCGGGTGTTGATCGTGCTCAATAAGTCAGACCTTGCCGAGCCATTTGCGGCTGCCTGGGCGCGCTTGGCGCCCTATCGGGCCATGGGCTATGCCGTGCTGCCTTTGAGCCTGCGCACGCTGGCACCTGGCGCGGCCGATGAGCCTGCACAACCGATGGGGCTGGCCGCGCTGCGTGAGCGCTTGCGCGGCCAAACCAGTCTGATTTTTGGGCCGTCTGGCGCGGGCAAGAGCACCTTGGTCAACCACCTGGTGCCCGAGGCGCTGGCCACCACAGGGGAGATTTCGCTGGCTTTGGGCACCGGCCGGCACACCACCACCGCCACCCGCTGGTATTGGCTTGACCGCACCGACGGCAGCGCGCTGATCGATTCGCCTGGGTTTCAAGAGTTTGGCTTGCACCATTTGCAGGGCCAAGACATCGCCGCCCTCATGCCTGACTTGCGCGCCCACCTGGGCCATTGCCGCTTTGCCAACTGCAGCCACTTGCACGAACCCGATTGCGGTGTGCGGGCCCATGTGGCGTCTGCAGATGACGCAGTGGCTGGCGCCACGGCGGCCAGGCAAACACAAGCCGAAATCGACCCAGCGGGTCTATTTATCAGCCCAAGCCGCTACATTTTTTATAGCAGCTTGATGGCTGAGCTGGCCCAGGCTCGACCCCACTAAGGTGGTGCGCAGCGGGGGCAGCAACCCTCAGCCGGTGAGCCGCGCCAGGGTCAGCAGCGCCATCAGCAGCAGCCACAACACCACCGAACGCCACACCAAGCCCACCACACTGCGCAGGTGGGCCGGTTCAGCCTCACGCCCTGGGGTGGGACGCGGGCCTGCTACCGCAGGCTCGGCCGTGCTGCCGTCTGATGCGGCCTGCGCCGCCGCAGCGGGCTCGGCACCCGCGCCGCGCAGGGGCGCGCCGCCCAAGCGGACATCCACCGCGCCGGAGGTGGCCGCCAAAATCACCGCGTCGTTGTCGCCGTGCCCCATGCGTTGAGAGTGGGCCCGCCAATGGTCAATGGCTTCTTCAAAACTGCCCACCACCGCAAAGCTCAAGGCCGAAGCCCGCGCGGGCAGCCAGTCAACCCACCACCAAGCTTTTTGCGCCACGTGCGTCAAGGTATCGGCCGCTGGCCCCATGGGCCAGTCCAAAGGGGCGCGCACCGAGTCGAAATCAGCGCCGCGCTCGCCAGCGGATGGCGCCGTCGGGCCCGTATTGGTCACTGGCCCGCCCAGGGTCTCGGCACGTCCAGCGCGGGTATCTAGGCGGTGGCTGGCGCCCCAGCCGCGGGGCACGTATTCGGCCATGCGGTACAGCACCGCACCGGCTGGGCCCAAGCCCAATACGGCCCCGATGCCGTAGCACAGCAGCACGCCGAACACGTGGCGGTGCGCGGCCAGCACTGAGGTTTCAATCACATGGCGCACGAGTTCACTGCGCGGCAAATGGGCCACCTGCACTTGCTGCCACTGCGCCAGCTCCGCTCGGGCGCGCACCTCGTCGCCTGCATCCAGCGCATCCCGGATGGCGGTGAAGTGGTGGCTGAACTGCCGAAAACCCAAAGTGGCATACAGCACCGCCACGCTCCAGGCCGCAGCCCCTATCCAACCCGGCCAAGCCCACAGCAGGTGATAAATGCCCGCTGCCGCCGCCGCTGGCACCCCCACCGCCGCAGCCCAAGCGAGTGCCGCATGCGCCGACTTACCCGTGTCCAGGTGCAGCGCACAGGCGCGCGCCCAGCGCCGCAGACCCGAATGCACGGCGTTGTGGCGCGCCAGCGGGCGCGCTTGTTCGATCAGCAAAGCGAGCAGCACAGCAATGAAGCTCATAGCTCGCCATCATCGCTCATGGCCCTGGTTTTGCCCCGGGTGGCCCCGCTCTGGTGGCGTGGCCGCTACACGCTCAAAAAGCCATACAGGTTGCGCAGCATGGCCGCCGTGGCGCCCCAGATGAAGCGCTCGGTGCCTGAGTCGTCCCAGGGCATCGAAAGCCATTGGCGTTCGCCGCCATCAAGCTTGATCTGGTGGCGCCGGTGATGGCTGGGGTTCATCAAAAAGGCCAGGGGCACTTCAAACACCGCCGCCACTTCGCCCGGATTGGGCCTGAGCGCGACGGCTTGTTGCACGATGCCCACCACCGGCGTCACCTTAAAGGCGGTCACGGTGTGATAAGCAGGCAGCTGGCCGATCACATCGACGGCGGTGGGCGGCAAGCCGATTTCTTCCCACGCTTCGCGCAAGGCCGCACCGCGCTCGTCGGCGTCGGTGGCGTCCATCTTGCCGCCTGGGAAAGCCACCTGGCCCGCATGCGTGGCCAGCATGGTGGTGCGCTCGGTCAGCAACACCGACAAGCCAGCGGGGCGATTGACCAGCGCAATCAAAACGGCTGCATCGGCAGGTTGCCGCGAGAGGCCAGCAATGGGCTGGTCGCGCCGAATTTCGGGCTCCCACGCCGGCGGTTGAGCAAACCGGTGCCGCAAAAATTCCAGCGACAAGCGCTCAGCGGGTACCGGCGCTAAGTGTGAATCCACACCCAGCACGGGCACCCGACGCGGGTCAAATCCAGGGATGGCCGTAACAGGCCGGAAGGGCGGCGCGCTGCCGCCCGTGGCAGAGGGATTGACCTGCTCGCCAGTTGATAGCGGCGCCGGGTTGCCCTCTGCGGGCATCGTCAAGACGCGGCTTTGGCTTCGGCCTTGACGCGTGAGGGCAGCTTTTCTTTGATACGAGCCGATTTGCCGCTGCGGTCACGCAGGTAGTACAGCTTGGCACGGCGCACGTCACCGCGGCGCTTGACTTCAATGCTGGCGATCAAGGGGCTGTAGGTTTGAAACGTGCGTTCCACCCCTTCGCCGCTGGACACTTTGCGCACGGTAAAGCCGCTGTTCAGGCCGCGGTTGCGCATGGCGATCACCACGCCTTCATAGGCCTGCACGCGCTTGCGGTTGCCTTCCACTACGTTGACGTTCACGATCACCGTGTCGCCAGGGGCAAAGGCGGGAATGCTGCGGCCTAGGCGCGCAATTTCTTCTTTCTCAAGAGTCTCGATCAGGTTCACAGCTACACCTTCAATACGATCATGCACACGCCGGTTAGACACATTGTTGGGGTGGCGGCCAGAGGATCGAAAAAGCCCTCCATTATAGCCTGTGCTGCTATTTGATCTTTGCGGCGGGTAGCAAATCGGGGCGGTGCTGCGCGGTGAGCCGCTGGCGCTGCTCTTGCCGCCAGGCGTCAATGCGGGCGTGGTTGCCGCTAAGCAGCACCTCGGGCACCGCTTGCCCGCCCCACACCTCTGGGCGGGTGTAGTGCGGGCAATCCAGCAGCCCGCCGTGCGCGGGGTGAAAGCTCTCTTGCACCGGGCTTTGAGCGTCGCCCAACACGCCAGGCAACAAACGCACCACCGCATCGATCAAGGCCAGCGCGGCAATCTCGCCGCCTGAGAGCACAAAGTCGCCCAAGCTGATCTGCTCGGTGACATGGGCGTCAATCCAGCGCTGATCGATGCCTTCATAGCGCCCACACACCAGGACCACACCGGCATCGACTTGGCCTGCCGTTTGTGCCATCGCGGCCACTCGGGCATGCCGCAGGGGCGTACCGGCCGGCGAAAACAAAACCACCGGCGCGCCAACGGCATCAGCCCCCACTGCAATTGACTGCGCTGCGCGATCGGCCTGCACCGCCTGAAGCGTGCGCGCCAGGGGTTCTGCCATCAGCACCATGCCAGGGCCGCCGCCAAAAGGCCGGTCATCCACCCGGCGATAGCCGCCATCGGCATAGTCGCGGGGGTTCCAGCGCTTGAGTTGCACCGCGCCGCTGTCAAACGCCCGCCGCACCACGCCGTGTTGAGCAATCGCGTCAAACCATTCGGGCATCAGCGTGATGACATCAAACCGGAGGCTCCGGCCCGCTGGCGAACCGCCGCCGCTAGCGGCCAGGGCGGTCTCACTCATCGACGGTCCAATCCACGTCGATGTGCCCCTGAGCCACATGAACAGCATCGACGTACACACTGACAAAAGGAATCAACACGTCGGCGGCTGACGGCCCCGGCGCTGCGCTGGTTGGCCGCACCACCAAGGTGGTCTGCGGGCCGGTGGGCAGCAGTTCAACCACACGGCCCAACTCCACCCCCTGACGGTTGCGCACGGCAAGGCCGATGAGATCGACCCAGTAGTACTCATCGGCTTGCGGGGTTGGAAAGCTCGAGCGCGGCACCCAAATGCGCCACCCTTTGAGCGCTTGGGCCTGATCGCGGTCGGTGACCAGGTCCACTTGCGCCACGATGCTGCCGCTGTGCTCGCGCGCTTGGCGCACTTTGAGCAGTTGCACCGTCGCCCCGGGCGCGGGCGGATCGTCACTGGTGCTGGGCGTGCTCAGGTACCAGCGCTTGGTGGAAAACAGCGCCTGCGGGTCGGCGCTGTGCGGCAAGAGCTTGATCCAGCCCTGCACCCCCCATGCACCCAGCACGCGGGCCACTTCGATCAGACCGTCCGGGGCAGGGACCGCATCAAAAGCGGGTAAGCGTGTGGCCACAGGCGCGGGTCGTCCGGCCTCGGCCGGGGCGCTCTGGGGTGGCGCCCCTCTGGTTTTGGCTGCGGCGGCGCGGGTGGCCATGGGCGGTGCTGCGCGTAGACCGCCGGGGGCAGCGCCGCAGCGCGTGATCAGGCGGCCTTGGCGACGGCCTGGGCGACTAGGCGCTCGACCGTGGGCGAGGGCTGAGCGCCCACACCACGCCAGTAGGCCAGGCGATCCATGGCCACGCGCAGGCCTTCTTCACCAGCCACGGCGATGGGGTTGTAAAAGCCAATGCGCTCGATGAAATGACCGTCGCGGCGTGTGCGCTTGTCGGTCACCACGATGTTGTAGAAAGGACGGGCTTTGGCGCCGCCGCGGGCCAGACGAATCACGACCATGATGCAACCTGCAGTAAACGGGGGGAAATGCACAGGATGCCGATGCATGTCCGACCAGAAAACTGGAAGTGCATCCTGGGCGGCCCGTGCTGCTCGGATAAACCCGTCATTATATGCCGCGTCGTGCAACCTAGCCGTTTTGGCCTCTTGAGCCGCTTCCCGAGTACCTATGAAAAGTAAAACCGTGGCCACCTGGCTGGCCTTTTTGGGCGGGGCCTTTGGTCTGCACCGCTTTTATCTGCGTGGCTTTGGCGACATTTGGGGCTGGCTGCTGCCCATCCCCACCGCACTGGGCGCGCATGGCATTCAGCGGGTGTTGGACTATGGGCAAGACGACCGCCTGAGTTGGTTCCTAGTGCCCTTGTTCGGATTCACCTTGGCCGCCTGCGCCCTCACCGCCATTTGGTACGGCCTGATGACGCCGGAGCGCTGGAATCAGCGCTACAACCCCAGCGCCGATCCCCACGCTAAAAGCGGCCAGACCCACTGGGGCACGGTGGTGGGTGTGGTGTTTTCGCTGCTGGTGGGCACCACGGTGATGATGTCCAGCATCGTCTACAGCTTTCAGCGCTACTTTGAAGTGCAGATTGAAAAGGCGCGTGAGATATCGCAGTAGCCGTGCGGCCATTCACATAGAAAAAGCCGCTATATCGCCCTATTTAACTGCCCGATCAGCTACTTTTTTTGTAGCAACTAGCTGTGCCAAGCTACAGGCGCCCTAGGCCGAGCGAAAGATGAAGTACACCGCACCCACCAAGCACAGCGCGGCCCACAAATAGTCCAGCTTGAGCGGCTCGTTCATGTACAGCAGCGCAAAGGGCACGAACACGCTGAGCGTGATCACCTCTTGCAGGATCTTGAGTTGCGCCAAGCTGAACTGGGTGTAGCCAATGCGGTTGGCGGGCACCTGCAGCAGGTATTCAAACAGCGCAATGCCCCAGCTGATCAGTGCCGCGATGTACCAAGGCGCCGTGGCCAAGTTCTTTAAGTGGCCATACCACGCAAAGGCCATGAACACATTGCTGGCCACCAGCAGGCCGATGGTTTGCACCGGCACCGGCAGGCTTTGCAAGGTTTGCCACACATTCATGGTCAAGGCTCCTTGGGAAGGGCGTTGAGGGGATGGGCCTCAGGCATCCACTGGGCCTCAGGCATCAGTTGGGCCTCTTGGCCCGCCACAGCGGCCAAGGCAGCGGGGCTGACTCGCTCGGGGTTGATTTGGGCCAAGGGGCGCAGCACAAAGGCGCGCTCGGCCCAGCGCGGGTGCGGCACTTGCAGATGCGGCGACCAGATTTGCGCGTGGCCGAACAACAGCAAATCCAGGTCAAGCGTGCGTGGGGCGTTTTGATAGGGCCGCTGGCGCTGCGCTTGTTGCTCTAAAAGTTGTAGCTGCATCAGCAGATCAGGAGCGCTCAAGCGCGTATCCAAGCGCACCACGGAGTTGACAAAGTCGGGCCCCTGGGCCTGCCACGGCGCAGTGCGCCACAGGCCTGACGCGCAAAAGCTGCCGGGCTCGGCAAATTGCAGCAGCTGCCCGCAGGCCCACTGCACCGTGGCCTGCGCATCACCCAAATTGGCACCCACGCCCACCCAGGCGGGCACGGGATCGCGCATGACGGCGCCGCCCAATGCGCTCAACCCGCGTCGGCGCCCGATGGCGGCGGCAGGGCACCGCCCCGGTCGTTGTTCTTGCGCCGACGCCTGCGGCGCTTGGGGCGCGGGGTGGATTCATCGGGCGCGCTGTCTTCGCCGTCGAGGTCGGCTTCATGCGGCGGCTGGCCAGATGAGGCCACACCACCCTGAGACCCGGCGCCGCCGAGTGGCGGCCGGGGGCCCCGCCCACCACCGCCTCCCGCATTGCCGCGCCGAGGCTGCGCGGACGACTCACGTACCTGACGCACCAAGTCGTCGCGCACTGCGTCGTCGGCCAGGCTGAACTCTTGCCACCAATCGGCCAGGGTGATGTCCAACTCGCCCACCTCGGCACGCAAGCGGATGAAATCAAAGCCCGCCCGAAAGCGCGGCTGCTCGACCAGGCCAAAGGGGCCACGGCCCATGCGGCGTTCAAAGCGCGGCTGCATCAGCCAGATTTCGCGCATATCGGCGCCCAGCTTGCCGCGGCCCGATACGTCGCCCACGCGCTCGTCAAAGGCGCGGTCGATGGCCAATTGCAGCGCAGGCACCGGGTGTTCGCCCTGTGCCAAGCCGCGTTGCCAGCCGTCACGCACATCCGACCACAGCACACAAGCCAGCAAAAAGCTGGGGGCCACCGGCTTGCCTTCGCCCACGCGGCGGTCGGTGTCTTGCAGGGCGGCTTTCACCAGGGGTTCGTCGGCGCGCTGCACCACCACATCTAGCAGCGGATAAATGCCTTGCGCCAAGCCCAGCGCCTTGAGTTGCGCAATGGATGCCAGCGCGTGGCCGGTTTGCAGCAGCTTGAGCATTTCGTCAAACAGGCGGCTTTGCGGCACGTCGCGCAGCAGCGGTTGGCAGGCCACCAGCGGCTTGGATGTTTTGGGGTCAAAGCTGAAACCGAGCGGGCTGAGCTTGGCAGCAAAACGCACCGCGCGAATGATGCGCACCGGGTCTTCGCGGTAGCGGGTGGCGGGGTCGCCAATCATGCGTAGTACGCGCTTGTGGGCGTCGGCCAGGCCGCCGTGAAAGTCCACGACGATTTGCGTGTCGGGCTGGTAATACAGCGCATTGACTGAAAAGTCTCGCCGCGTGGCGTCTTCGTCTTGCGGGCCCCAGACGTTGTCGCGCAGCACCCGGCCGCTGGCATCCACGGCGTGCGTCATGCCTGCCAATTCACTTTTAGAGGTGCGTTCGTTACCGCTGACGGCTTCAGCGGCCGCGTTGTCCATGTAGGCCCTGAAGGTGGACACCTCGATCACTTCATGCTCGCGCCCACGGCCAAACACCACATGCACGATGCGAAAGCGCCGCCCAATGATGAAAGCGCGCCGAAAGAGTTGTTTGACCTGTTCAGGCGTGGCGTTGGTGGCCACATCAAAGTCTTTGGGGCGCAGGCCCAGAATCAAATCGCGCACCGCGCCGCCCACGATGTAGGCCTCATACCCGCCTTCACGCAGGGTGCGCACCACGGTTTGGGCGCGGTCGTCTACCGCAGCGGGGTCAATGCGGTGGGCGTCGGGCCCGTGTTCGACCCGCTTGCCAAAGCGTGGCTTGGCCCGCTTGCGCCCGGTGGCGCTGTCAATGAGCTTGTCGATGAATTGTTTGATCATGCGGGAGTAAACAGGTCTAGCACCGGCCAGCCACGTTGGGTGGCCAGGGCACGCAGCCGTTCGTCAGGGTTGGTGGCCACCGGATGGGTGACGCATTCGAGAAGCGGCAGGTCGTTCATGGAATCGCTGTAGAAGTGCGCCGACAGGGGTTGGGCGGCACTCAGGGCGTGTGCTTGGCCTCGCTGCGCCAGCCAATCGGCCACTCGGCGCACCTTGCCTTCTCGAAAAGAGGGCACGCCTTCAATCTCGCCGGTGATGCGGCCATCCGCGCTGCGCTGCAGGCCAATGGCCAGCAAATCAGCCACGCCCAGCGCGTCGGCGACGGGGCGGGTGACCCATTCATTGGTGGCCGTGACGATGGCGAGTATGTGCCCTGCTTGCTTGTGCGCCTGCAGCAGCGCCAATGCAGCGGGCTTGATGGCGGGCTGAATCACTTCGGCCATGTAGCGCTGGCGCGCGGCATCGGTGTCGGCTGCGGGTCGCTGGGCCACGGCGCGGGTGGCAAAGCGCACGTATTCGGCAATGTCTAGCGTGCCTGCTTTGTATTGTTGATAAAAGTGCTCGTTGGCCTGGGCAAATGCTTGGGCGTCTGTCCACCCGATCAGGGTGGTGAAGCTGCCCCAGCTGAAGTCAGAGTCCAGCGGCAGCAGAGTGTGGTCTAGGTCAAACAGGCACACATGCCCGGCGGGCCATTGCGCCACCTGCTGCAGGTGGGCGTTCAAATCGGTCATGGAATGTGGTTGAGCAAATCACGCACCAACGCAATCGTCAGCGGGCGCTGCATTTGCAGCGAATGGGCGTCGAGTTGATCGAGCAAGGCGCTCAGGTGGCTCAAGTCGCGGCTGAAGCGGCTCAAGATGTAGTCCATCACGTCGTCGCGCAAAAAGATGCCACGGGCGTCGGCCTGGGCGCGCAGCACCGATCGGCGGTCGGCCTCGGTCAGGGGCAGTAGTTCGTACACATGGCCCCAGCCCAGCCGGGTGCGCAAATCTTCGCGCACGGCCAAATCCACCGGCGGTACCGCTGAGGTGGCAAACACCGCCACGGCCTGGCCCTGGGTGGGGTTGACGGCGTTCACAAACCAGTTAAAGGCCACTTGTTGGTGTTCGGCGCTGAAACGATGCACGTCGTCGAGCAGCACGGCGGCCCACTGGGGGTCGAAAGCGGTCACAGCAAATGGGTCTTCGTCGGCGGTGAGCAGCCCAACCGTGGCGCCCTGCTCTCGCACCGCTTCACGCAGCGCCAGCAGCAAGTGGGTTTTCCCCACACCAGCTTGGCCCCACAGCAGCGTGGGCACAGGCGAGCGCGCCAAGCCTGCATCCACCCACAGCTGCAGGTGCTGCAGCGCCGCCGCATTGGGCCCCGCGTGAAAGCCCGCCAGCGTGGCGGGCGGCTGCAAGCCGATGTCGAGGGCCAGTTGCTTCATCGCCGTTGCCGCGTCAGCCACGGTACAAAGGACTGGCCAAGTAGTGCGCTTGGAGTCGACGCACGCCCACCACCAGCACCGCGCTAACGGGCAGGGCCACCAGCACCCCGACAAAGCCAAACAAATGGCCAAATGCCAGCAAGGCAAAAATCACTGCAATGGGGTGCAAGCCAATGCGTTCGCCCAGCAAGCGCGGGGTGAGGTAGAGGCTTTCGACCAACTGGCCTACGCCATAGACCGCAGCCACGCCCAGCACGCCCCACAGACTTTGAAACTGCAGCAACGCGGCCAAAATCGCCAGCAAGCAACCCAGGCCAAAACCCACGTAGGGCACAAAGACCGCCAAGCCGGTGAACACGCCAATTGGCAGCGCCAGATCCAGCCCGGTCAAGGCCAAGCCCACCGCGTAGAACACCGCCA
>JAAFIY010000059.1 GCA_013297985.1 Comamonadaceae bacterium
GGGTCATGATGGGATCAAACCCGGCTTCTTGCACGGTGCGGGCGGCTTCGCGCATTTCTTCGGCGCGGCGTTTGCCGTGCTCAATGACGCGGGCGAAGAAGTAGCTGCCCTGGCGTTGCCAATCAATGCTGGGAAAAGTTTCCACCAGGGTGGGCAGCACATGGTCTTCAACCCCGTAGGCACGGGCGGTGGCGTAGCTTTCAATCACCAGGGCCTCTAGCCCTTTGATCATCACACTGCGGCACATCTTGATGGCGCTGGCCACACCCAGCTCGGTGCTAACAGGTTTGGCGTCCATCCCCCAATCGGCCATGCGCTGCGCCAGCGCTTGTGCGTGGGCACCGCCCAGCAACATGGGCACGCGCAAGCCGTAAGGCGGCACGGACGTCATCACGCCTGCTTCGACGTAATCCACGCCCACGGCTTGCAGCTGCGCTGACGCTTGCTGCTTGGTGCCGGGCGATGCGCTGTTCAAATCCAGCACCAAAGGACGATGCCCCTGGCCACTTGCCGCCAGCGCCTGCGCCAGTTGTTGCGCCACCGCCAGCGTGTTGGACGCTGTCACCGCGCTGATGATCAAGTCACTGGCAGCTACCAATCCGGCCACGTCCACCGCCAATGCCACACCGTCAGCGCGAGCACGCTCTTGCGCCGAGGCGGCCCAATTGGCATCCGCGCGCAGCACGTCATACGCGGTGACATGCGCCACATCCACCTGCGCCCGCAGCCCAGCGGCAAAGATGCGGCCGACTTCGCCGTAGCCGACTAAGCCCACCCTCAGGTGACGTAGTTGTAGGGTGGGATGGGGGGCGTTGGGTGTGGTCTTCATGTGTTTGGCGTACTTCGGGGGGCGATCACCGATTGTGAAAGATGGGATTCGGTGACGAAGTTGCCGCCGGTGGTGTGCGGCACCCCCGATTCGACGGCCGAGACGGAAGCGCAGCAGTCGAGTGGGTGGCCCGATAGCGTAAGTAGAGGAGGAGAAGAGTCCAGTGGACTCTTCGGGGGACATGGAGCTATCGGGCTGCCCGCTCGGCTGTTGCGCTTCTGGGCAGAGCGCCAAAACCAAGCCCCAAAAAACCTCAGAACAAAAACAGCCTCTACCGCCCTAAAAATATGCCCAAGCAGCTATCAATCAAATAGCGGACGTCAACGCTGTGCCAACGCATCCAAACGCGGATGCATCACCCCAAACCAAACCGGCGGCACCAAGGCCAGCAACACACAGCCCGCGTACCCCGTGGGCAATTGCGGCCCCGGCAGCGGTTCTAGCGTGGGGAAGGGCTTGTAGGCGTGCATGTGGTGGTCGCTATGGCGCTGCAGGTTGGCCAAAAGGGCGTTGCTCCAAGCGTGGTCGGCGTTCCAGGCGTGCATCACGCCGAAGGCTTCGCGCTTGCCATTGGCGTCTTGCTGGCGTTGCAGGCCGTAGTGCTCTACATAGTTGATGGTCTCCAGCAGCCCCACGGCTACCACCGACACCACCAGCGCATAGATCAGCACGCCCCACCACTGCAAGGCCGCCAGCGCCACCAGGGCAGCAGCGCACAGCGCAGTGCATTGCACCAGCGGCGTTTTGGCCCACTCGGCCAGCGACACGGGCCCTGCATCACGCCGCAGGCGCCTGCGTTGAGCCAAGTCTGCTGCCTGCAACTTCCAAGCACTGGCCCAGCCGCCCCAAAGGGTGCGCGGCATAAAGCGCCAAAGGCTTTCACCCCTGCGGGCAGTGGCGGGGTCGTCGTGGGTGGCGGCGCGGGGGTGGTGACCGCGGTAGTGCTCCACCATGAAGTGGCCGTAGAGCACATTGCCCATCAGTACCCAGCCCAAAAATCGGTCGAGACGATTCTTGCGGTGGCCCAGTTCATGCGCATAAGTTATACCCAGCGATCCACACACAAAGCCCACGGCAAAAGCCACACCCAGCACAGTGCCCCATTGCCCGGTTTGCGCCGCCGCGTGGGCGGCCCAGGCACCCAAAAGCCACACGCCAATTTGCAGTGCGACATAGCCGCGCAACAGAAGTGCGTGCCAGGCGCGCGGCGCGCTGGCCGGGGGCGACTGGCGGCCACCGGGCCACACGGCGTCTAGCGTGGCCATCAGCGCCCAAGTCAACACAGCCCACGCGCCCGCCAAGGCCGGTTGAGCGAGCAAGTTGACCAGCGTGCCCAGTGGCATCAGCCACATCAGCGCAAAGCGGGCGTCGCGCCACCAAGCGGCAGTGGCCAGGGGGGCGGAATCGGGCGGGGTGGTGGCGGCACTGGACATACCCCACATTGTGCAATTGCCTCAAAGGGCGGTGCAAATCTGGCCGTGCCCCATGCGGGGCCAGCCGCCGACGCCGGGGCCGGATAATCGCTGCCAATGAATCCCCGCCTTCAAAGCCTGCAGCCCTATCCATTCGAGCGGCTGCGCCGCCTGTTTGAAGGCGTCACTGCCAATGACCGCCACAGCCCCATCAGTCTGGGCATAGGCGAGCCTAAGCACCCAACGCCGCCTTTTATCCAGCAAGCCGTCACCGATCACTTGCGCGGCTTGGCTCACTACCCTGCCACCCAAGGCGAGGCTGCCCTGCGCCAAGCTTGTGGGCAATGGCTGGCGCGGCGTTACGCGGTGCAATTGGACCCCGCAACGCAGATCCTGCCGGTGAACGGATCGCGTGAAGCCTTGTTCTCGCTCGCCCAATGCGTGCTCAACCCCACCGAGCCCGATGCCTTGGTGCTGTGTCCCAACCCCTTCTATCAAATCTACGAAGGCGCAGCGCTGTTGGGCGGGGCGCAGCCCTACTTTGTGGCCAGCAACCCGGCGCGCAACTTTTGCGTGGACTGGGCTGATGTGCCTGACAGCATCTGGGCGCGCACCCGACTGGTGTTTGTGTGTTCGCCTGGCAACCCCACCGGGGCGGTGATGGGGCTGGATGATTGGCGGCTGCTGTTCCGCTTAAGCGAGCGCTTTGGCTTTGTGATTGCCTCTGACGAGTGTTACAGCGAGATCTATTTTCGTGATGACGCACCTTTGGGTGGCCTGCAAGCGGCCCAACAGGTGGGCAACAGCGCTTTTAAGCGGCTGATTGCGCTCACATCGCTTAGCAAACGCAGCAACGTGCCCGGCATGCGCAGCGGCTTTGTGGCAGGCGACGCCGAGTTGATTAAGCCGTTTCTGCTGTATCGCACCTACCACGGCAGCGCCATGAGCCCGCCCACCCAGGCCGCCAGCATCGTGGCCTGGGGCGATGAGGCGCATGTGGTGGAAAACCGCGTGCTGTATCGCAAGAAGTTCTCGCAGGTCACGCCCTTGCTGAGGGGCGTGCTCGACGTATCCCTGCCCGATGCGGCGTTTTACCTGTGGGCCGGTGTGCCGGCCGGCTTGGATTTGTCCATCGCAGGCCAGGCGCCTGACTCCAGCCTGAGCGTCGACCAAGCCTTCGCCCGCGCGCTGCTGGCTTCCTACAATGTCACTGTGTTGCCGGGCAGCTTTTTGGCCCGTGAGCAAGCCGGTGCCAAGGGGCCCTTCAACCCCGGCGCCGGGCGCATTCGCATGGCGCTGGTGGCCGATGCGGCCGAATGTGTAGAAGCCGCCCTGCGCATCGTGCAGTTTGTGCAGCAGCGCCAAGTCACCTGACACCTGCGGTTGCGCCCAAGTGGCGGCCTGCTTTCGGCGCCGTTCATTGCCCCCTGTTTCGTCTTTTTCATTTCCTTTGCACTCACCATGACCGCTTCGCTCCAAACCACCATCGACGCCGCTTGGGAAGCCCGCGCCAGCCTGTCGCCCACGTCTGCCCCGCCTGAAGTGGTGCAGGCGGTTGAAGCTGTTATTGCCGACCTGAACGCCGGGCGCCTGCGCGTGGCCACGCCCGAGGGCAAGGGCGCCAACGGCGAAAGCCTGTGGACCACGCACCAGTGGATCAAAAAAGCTGTGCTCTTGAGCTTTCGCTTGAAAGACAACGTGCCAGTGCACGCCGGTGACCTGACCTTTTTCGACAAGGTACAGACCAAGTTCTCGCACATGGATGCCGCCGCCATGCAGGCCGCTGGCGTGCGCGTGGTGCCGCCCGCCGTGGCGCGCCGGGGCAGCTTTATTGCCAAAGGTGCGGTGCTGATGCCTAGCTACGTGAACATCGGCGCCTATGTGGGCGAAAGCACCATGGTGGACACCTGGGCCACGGTGGGCAGCTGCGCCCAGATCGGCAAAAACGTGCACTTGTCAGGCGGCGTGGGCATTGGCGGCGTGCTCGAGCCCCTGCAAGCCAACCCCACCATCATTGAAGACAACTGCTTCATCGGTGCGCGCTCAGAAGTGGTCGAAGGCGTGATCGTGGAAGAAAACTCGGTCATCAGCATGGGCGTATACCTGGGCCAAAGCACCCCCATTTATGACCGCGCCAGCGGCGCCATCAGCTATGGCCGCATCCCTGCAGGCTCGGTGGTGATCAGCGGCAGCTTGCCCAAGGACGACGGCAAATACAGCTTGTACGCGGCCATCATCGTGAAGCGCGTGGACGCCCAAACCCGCGCCAAAACCAGCCTGAACGAGTTGCTGCGCCCCTGACCTGTTTTTGCCCCGCAGCGCCTGGTGCCACGCCACGGCCCTGCCCGGTTCACAATTCGGCCACCGCGCCCTTCAGGAGTAGCCCGCGATGAGCACGATGGAAAAACTATTGCGTCTGATGTCCGAGAAAAAGGCGTCTGACCTGTACCTGTCTACCGGGGCCCCGGCGCAGTTGCGCATCAACGGGGTGTGCATCCCCGTCAACAGCCAAATCTTGCCGCCCGAAGCCAGCCAAAACCTGCTGTCTGAAGTGTTGCCCGCCGAGCGCATGGAAGAGCTCGTGGACACCGGTGAACTCAACATGGGCATCGGCATCTCTGGCGTGGGCCGCTTTCGCGTGAGCGCATTCAGGCAGCGCGGCAGCGTGGCGGCAGTGGTGCGATTTGTGTCAATGGATGTGCCGCCCCTGGCTAGCCTGAACGTGCCGCCGGTGCTGGGCGACCTCATCATGGAAAAGCGCGGCCTGGTGCTGGTGGTGGGCGCCACCGGTGCGGGCAAAAGCACCACGCTGGCCGCCATGATTGACCACCGCAATCAACAGGCCCCCGGGCACATCCTGACGATTGAAGACCCGGTGGAATACCTCTTCAGAAACAAAAAATCGGTCATCAACCAGCGTGAAATTGGCAGCGACACGGCCAGCCTGCAAATCGCGCTAAAAAACGCGCTGCGCCAAGCGCCTGACGTGATCTTGATCGGCGAAATCCGCGACCGCGAAACCATGTCGGCCGCCATTGCCTATGCGCAGTCAGGCCACCTGTGCTTGGCCACCATGCACGCCAACAACAGCTATCAAGCCCTCAACCGGGTGCTGAGCTTTTATCCGGTAGAGGTGCGCCCCACCCTGCTGGGCGACTTGGCCAGCGCGCTCAAGGCGGTGGTGTCGCAACGCCTGCTGCGCACCAAAGACGGCAGCCGCCGCCCCGCGATGGAGGTGCTGCTCAACACCAAGCTCACCGCTGACCTCATTGAAAAAGGCGACTTCTCGGGTGTCAAAGAGGCCATGGAAAAGTCCATGACCGACGGCTCGCTCACCTTTGAGCAATGCCTGGCCGAAATGATCCACGGCGGCGTTATTGATCAAAAAGAAGCCTTGGCTTACGCCGATTCGCCCACCAACTTGCTGTGGCGCATGCAAAACGACTTCAACGTGGCGTCGCAAAAAGCCGCGCCCGCAGAAGACTCCGACGACAGCCCGTCGTTTACTGAAATCACGCTCGATGTGCGCCACTAGGCGCTTTGGCCCCCTGTCTGTCGCCCCATGACCCCCACCCAAGAACTGGCTGAGCAACTCATTGCGCGCGCGTCCGTCACGCCGGCCGATGTCGGCTGCCAGGCGCTGGTGGCGCAGCGTTTGCAGCCTTTGGGTTTTGCCTGTGAAGCGATCACCGCCGGCCCCAGCGGCACCCACGCCGCAGACGCGCCCGATGCGGTCACCAACCTATGGGCGCTGCGCCCTGCAGGTTCGGCAGGCGCTGCGGCTGTAGATGCCAATCGGGCTGATACGCCCGCAGATCCTGCCCAAGCAGCTTCTTTTTTTGTAGCAAGACCGCTGCGAGCCCACAACGACCACCCCACCTTGGTGTTCGTCGGGCATACCGATGTGGTGCCCACCGGCCCTTTGGATGCTTGGATCACCCCGCCCTTTGTGCCCAGCGTGCGCAACGGCGCTTTGTATGGCCGGGGCGCTGCCGACATGAAGACGTCGATTGCCGCTTTTGTCTGCGCCTGCGAATCCTTTGTGGCCGATGTGGCGCTGCCCCAATTCAACATCGCCCTGCTGCTGACCAGCGATGAAGAAGGCCCTGCGGTGCACGGCACCACATTGGTCTGCCAATCGCTGAAAGCGCGAGGCCAGCGGTTGGACTGGGCCATCGTGGGCGAGCCCACCGCTGTGCATCGGACGGGCGATATGGTCAAAAACGGTCGCCGCGGCAGCTTGTCGGGCCGCTTGGTGGTGCGCGGCGTGCAGGGGCATATTGCCTACCCCCAACTGGCGCGCAACCCCATTCACCAACTGGCGCCCGTGCTGGCCGAGTTGGTGGCCATTGAGTGGGACCGCGGCAATGCCTATTTCCCGCCCACCAGCTTTCAGGTGAGCAACCTCAACGCGGGCACCGGTGCGGGCAACGTCATTCCCGGCCAGGCGGTGGTGGACTTCAACTTTCGCTTTTGCACCGAAAGCACGGTAGACGGTCTCAAGGCCCAGGTGCAGCAAGTGCTGCAGCGCCACGGGCTTGAGTTTGATCTGCAGTGGTCCTTGAGCGGCCTGCCCTTTCTGACACCGGTTGGTGATTTGGTGGACGTGGTGCGCACCGCCATCCGCACTGAGACGGGTATTGAGACCGAGCTGTCCACCACCGGCGGCACCAGCGACGGCCGTTTTGTGGCCCAAATCTGCCCCCAGGTCATTGAGCTGGGCCCGCCCAACGCCAGCATCCACAAGATCGACGAGCACATCCCGCTGGCCGATATTGCGCCGCTTACCGCCATCTACACCCGTGTGCTGCACGAGCTGCAAGCACGCTGCGCCAGCGGGGCTGCGGCATGAGGCTGTTGGACTGCATTCAGGCCCAGGCCCAGCGCTTGCAAGACGCGGGCGTGGCCTTTGGGCACGGCACCACCAACGCCTTCGACGAAGCCGTGTGGCTTGTGCTGTGGCGCCTGGGCTTGCCGCTGGAAGAGCTGGACGGCGTGGCCAACCGCAGCCTGAATGCGGAAGAAATCGCCCGCATCCACCAATTGGTTCAGCAGCGCATCGACAGCCGCAAACCCGCCGCCTACCTCACCAACGAAGCCTGGCTGCAAGGCCTGCCCTTTTATGTGGACGAGCGGGTGGTGGTACCCCGTAGCTTGCTGGCAGAAGCGCTGGCTGAAGGCGCCATTGACGACGCGTTTGAACACGCCAACCCCGGCCGCAGCCCGCTGCATGTGTTGGACTTGTGCACCGGCAACGGCAGCCTGGCGGTGCTAGCCGCGCTGGCTTGGCCTGAAGCCCGTGTGACGGCCACCGACATCAGCACCGACGCGCTGGCCGTGGCCGCCATCAACCTGGAGCGCCACCGCGTGGGCCAGCGGGTGGACCTGATTGAAGGCGACGGCCTGCGCGGCCTTGAAAGCGCCATGGCCCATGACGACGGTTTTGACGTGGTGCTGTGCAACCCGCCCTACGTCAACGCCGCCAGCATGGCCGCCCTGCCGCCTGAATACCGAGCCGAGCCCGCGCTGGCGCTAGACGGCAACCGAGCCGGTAGCGCCGACGGCATGGATTTTTTGCGTGCCCACTTGCCCGCCTTGGCCCGCCATATGGCGCCATTTGGCGTGTTGGCGCTGGAAGTGGGCCACGAGCGTGCCCACTTTGAGGCGGCTTTTCCAGCCCTGGCCAGCGCCGGTAGCCTGTGGGTGCCCACCAGCGGTGGTGACGATGCGGTAGTCCTCATCGACGCTGCGGCGCTGGCCCTTTTGACCTGAGTTTTTCCCCTTCCTGATGATTTCTTTGCGTGACATTGAGCTGCGTCGCGGCAGCCGGGTGCTGCTCAGCGGCGCCAGCGTCTCTTTGAACCCTGGCGAGCGGGTGGGCCTGGTGGGCCGCAACGGGGCTGGTAAATCCAGCCTGTTTGGCCTGTTCAATGGCAGCCTGCATGAAGAACGCGGCAGCTACGAAGTGCCGGCGCACTGGCAAGTGGCTGAGGTGGTGCAGCACATGCCCGAAACCGACGACAGCGCCACCGACTTTGTGCTGCAAGGCGATGCCCGCCTGGCCACTGCGATGGCACATCTGGCTGAATTGGAAGCCCAGCACCCGCAAGACGAACAAGCCCAACACGACCACGGCTTGGCCCTGGCCCAAGCGCACCTGGACGTCGGCGATGCCGGTGCGCATGACGCAGTGGCGCGGGCGCAAACCCTCATCTTGGGTTTGGGTTTTGCGCCAGATGCGGTGATGCGGCCAGTGAACAGCTTTTCAGGCGGCTGGCGCATGCGCTTGCAACTGGCCCGCGCGCTCATGAGCCCCAGCGATTTGCTGCTGCTAGACGAACCCACCAACCACTTGGATCTAGACGCCCTGGTGTGGCTGGAAACCTGGCTGCGCCGCTATGCGGGCACGCTGATCGTCATCAGCCACGACCGCGAGTTTTTGGACGCGGTCACCGACGTCACGCTGCACATCGAACAACAAGGCCTGAACCGCTACGGCGGCAACTACAGCCGCTTTGAATTGATGCGCGCTGAGCGCATGGAGCAGCAGCAATCGGCCTTTGCGCGCCAGCAGGCCACCGTGGCGCATCTGCAAAAGTTCATTGACCGCTTCAAGGCCAAAGCCAGCAAAGCGCGCCAAGCGCAAAGCCGCGTCAAGGCATTGGAGCGCATGCAACGCATTGCCCCGGTGCTGGCCGATGCCGACTTCACCTTTGATTTTCTGCCCCCCGCCAGCCTGCCCAACCCCATGCTCACCCTGCGCGACGCCGAGTTGGGCTATGTGCGCACCGACGAAGACGGCACCGAAACGGGCCGCACCACCATCTTGCAAAGCGTCAGCCGCAGCCTGCTGGCGGGCCAACGCATTGGCGTGCTGGGCGCCAACGGACAAGGCAAATCCACCTTCATCAAAACCATTGCGGGTGTGCTGCAGCCGCTGTCGGGCCGCATCACTGAGGGCAAGGGCCTGAAGGTGGGCTACTTTGCGCAGCAAGAACTGGACGTGCTTCGCATCGACGAATCCCCGCTGCAACACATGATTCGCCTGGCCCGCGACAGTGGTGAAGGCAGCACCCCACGCGGGCGCGAACAGGCTCTGCGCAGCTACCTGGGCAGCTTCAACTTTGTGGGCGAGGCCGTTAACCAAAGCGTAGGCAGCATGAGTGGCGGCGAAAAAGCGCGCTTGGTGCTGGCCATGCTGGTGTGGCAGCGCCCCAATTTGCTGCTGCTAGACGAACCCACCAACCACCTCGATTTGGCCACCCGCGAAGCACTGGCCATGGCCCTGAACAGCTTTGACGGCAGCATGCTGCTGGTGAGCCACGACCGCGCCTTACTGCGCGCCGTGTGCGACGACTTCTGGCTGGTGGCCCACGGCGCGCTGGAGCCCTTTGAAGGCGACTTAGAGGACTACCAAGCCCTGGTGCTCGAACAAGCCCGCGCCCGGCGTGAGCAGTTTTCGGCCAAAGCCGGTGCCGACAAGGTTGATGCTACAAAAAATGTAGCTGCTCCCGCCCTGCCTAAGGCCGCAGCAGCGGTTTCTGATCCAAAGCCATCCGCGCCGCCCGACATGCCGCCGGCCGAGCGCCGACGTCGCGATGCGCAAGCGCGCGGCGCCGTGGCTCAGCGGCTGAAGCCCATCAAAACCCAGATCAGCCAGATTGACGCCGAACTCGCTGCACTGCGCCGCCAGCACGAGGCCTTGGGCACCCAATTGGCCGACACCAGCGGCGCGCAGGTCGACCACGCAAGCATTGGCCGCCAGATGAAGGCCGCCGAAGACCGCATCGATGCGCTGGAGGGGCAATGGCTAGAACTGGCCGAACAGGCTGAACTGATCGAAAAAGAAGCCACCACTGGATAGCCCCACGCGCCTTGTCCCTGGCACAGCGCAGGCTGACATCTGCGCCAAGCCTGCGGTCACAATGCGATCATGGTTAACCCATTTGCCAGCGCCTGGACCGCACTGAGCCAGCAGTTGCCCGAAGGCGCCGGGCAGAGCCTGCCGCGCATAGCGCAAGCGGTGGTAGACCGCGTGGGCCAGGCCCTGCCCAATGCGATGGATTTGGCCGGCGATGACCAAGCCCTGCAAGCCGCCGTGGCCCGTGCCCGGCACCTGCTGCACAAGCGCGCCTTGACCGCTGGCGTGGCCAGCCTGGTGCCGGTGCCCGGGCTTGACTGGGCGGTGGACGCCGCACTCATCAGCAAACTGGTGCCGCAGATCAACGAAACCTTTGGCCTGACCCCCGAGCAGATTGAGCAAATGTCGCCCCGGCAGCGTCAGCGGGTGCAACAGGCCATCAACATGGCCGGCAGCACCCTGGTGGGCCGATTGGTGACGCGTGACTTGGTGCTGCAAGCCGCGCAAACGGTGGGCATGCGGCTAACGGTCAAGCAGGCCGCCAAGTTCGCGCCCATCCTGGGGCAGATCGTGTCGGGCGCCTTGGGCTATGGCGCGGTGCGCATCTTGGGCGAACAACATATTGCCGACTGCGTGCGGGTGGCGCGGGGGGCACGGGTGGTGGTGCCCCGGCCACCCACCCTACACGAAACCCCCAAGCTGGTGCTGTCCGCGCCTACACCAGCCATTTCAAGCGCCGCTTTAGCTGCCGGTACGCGCAAGCCCAGATCCACCTGAACTTGTCAAACGGGCCTGCGCCTCAAGCAGGCGCTAGCTCTGACTCCGCTGCGGGCAGAAGCTTCTCGATGGCGGCAACGTCAACCTGATCGATCTGCTCCGGCTTCAAGTTGCGCTGGGCGTAGTCCAGCCACAAGCCGCTGCGCAGGAAATACCGGTACATCTGAACATCCAGATGCTTGTCCTTGCACATGAAAGCCATGATGCGTAGCGATTCTTGGAGTGTCTTGGCGGCCTTATAGGGGCGATCGGCCGCCGTCAGCGCCTCAAAGACATCGGCTAGCGCCATCGCCTTATCGGCCAGTGTGAGTTGATCCGCACACAGGCGGCGCGGATAGCCCTGACCATCCATTTTTTCGTGGTGGGTGGCGGCAATCTCTGGCACGCGGCGCAGGTTCTCGGGCCAGGGCAACCCGCGCAGCATGATGTAGGTCTGCACGATATGGTCGTTGATCTTGAAGCGATCTTCTTCGGTGAGCGTGCCGCGCCGGATGGAAAGGTTGTACACCTCGCCCATGTTCTGCTTGTGTGCGGGCAGCTTCATGTCAAAGCCCCAGATGTTGGCTGGATCGTCTTTCTCGACCGGTGGGCGCTTGGCATCCCAAGCCACGATGTGGTCGGCACGATCCGCCAGCAAGGTTTCGGTGGCCGGCAGGGCCGCAGCGGCCGGTCGGGCGCACGCCAATCTGCGGGCTTCGTCGGCGCTCAAGCCCAGGGTGTCATCAAAGTGCCGCTGCCAAGTCTGGGTCGCAATGCGGCGCAGGCGCTCCACACTGGCGTCGGCCATGAACTCGCCGCCAATGTTGCATTCGGCCACAAAGGCAAAGTCCTCGCGCAGTTCTTGATGTCGGCGATCGCGCTGCGCCAGCGAATCGGCGTGTGCGGCACCGGCTGCAACGCGCTGCAAGTGTTCGATTTCAGCGTCGCGCCACATCACCTCAAAGCGGGTGCGCAGCTCATGAATGCGGTTGTAGATGACTTCGAGCTTGGTCGCTTTGTCCACAATGTGTTCAGGGCTCGTCACCTTGCCGCAGTCATGCAGCCAGGCCCCCAGGTAGAACTCGTAGCGCTGTTCTTCGGTCATGCTGAAGTCGGCGTACATGCCGTCTTTGTCGGCGTTCATTCGATCTACCAACATGATGGCCAGATCGGGAACCCTTTCGCAGTGTCCCCCGGTGTAGGGACTCTTGGCGTCAATAGCGTCGGCCATCAAGCGAATCACACCGTCCAGCAGATTCTTTTGCGCCTCAATCAGCTGGCGCGTCTCGATTGAAACGGCCAAGCTGCCCGACAGCTGCCGAGCGAAATCCACAAACGCGGGTTCGCTGTGGCTGGAGCCCACCGGGTGCACGAGCGCCAGCAGGCCCTGCAACTGCCCATTGCGACCGCGCAGCTCCAGTTCAAGTTGCATGTCACCCGCGCTGGTCTTGCGCGCTTCGCTGCGGTGCGGCCGGTCTCGTTGGTACCCAAAGCTTTGCGCAAACCGTTCTTGGTCATTGCCCACCCAGGCTGCACGTTCCATGAGTTGCGTCTGACCGTTCCACAAGTACACCACCGCACCGGAGCACCGGGTGGCACTGACCAGTTGGTGGAGCACCTTGGACAGCATCTGATCGACTTCTGACTCCACCGCCATTCGGTGCGACAACTGCAGGAAACTCTGAATCGTAAGACTCATGTCGTCCAACACGGCGTTGAGTTGATTGACCTCGTGGATCTGAGACAGACCGTGCGACTGCGTCGAAAAATCAAAGCGACCGATGCGGCGTGCCTGGGCACTCAGGCGATCCAGACCCTTGCCGATGCGCCCACCTGCCAACCAGCCCAGCGGAACCAATGCCGCCACCAAGAAAAACATCCCCCACATGATCTGGCGTTTGCGAACCGCCAGTTCGCCAAGCAATTCGTCAGTGGGCGCAGCAATGAGCAACCGCATATCGACACCGGGCCAAATGTCAAACGGAATGGAAACCCCTAGGATTTCCTCGCCTTTGACTTCAAAGAAATGAATCTTGTTGGATGCAGGCTCTAGCGCGTGCAGTGCGCGCAGCACCTCGCTGTCGAGTTGCTGGACCTTGGTAAAACTAAAATTTATATCGCTTTGGATGAGTGCCTTGCCCATCTCCGGGTAGGCCAATACCTCATCTTTTTCATTGACCAGAGCAATATCTGAGTTAGGGCTTATTTTGAGCGATCCAATCGTGCCACTAATATCGTCCAACACCATGTCAATACCCGCAATTGAACGCCCGTTGCGGGTTAATTGACTCAAGGTAACGCCGACCTGTTGGGTGGTGAAGAAAACGTAAGGTCGCGATACCACCGGGGCGTCGGTCTGATTTGCCGCCTCATACCAAGGTCGGGTGCGGGGGTCAAAGGTGTAGTCAGGCACCCGGCGACGCTCTTCGATGCGCGAATCGGCATCAAAGAAGATAAACTCACCCTGAATAGAACCATTAGCTTGTCGGGTACGCGCCTGCACCATAAAGTTGGAGCCTGGTGGCGCCTTGAATCTTTCACGGATCGCAAGGTTATCCAGAGGGCGCGCCAAGAAAAACTCGCCGTTGTCGTAGCCCACATAGATTGAAGCAATCATGGGGTTTACCGTGAGCTCTTCTGAGAGCACATACAGCCGCTGCAACCGGGCTTCGAGCGTCTTGGCCTCAACGATAGGGTCAAACGACAATTGGCGCAATGTCGCTTGTGCAGGTTCCAACAGCACGCGCGCCTTGGCATTAATGAGTTCGCCCGTGCCTTTGGCCGTGCGCTCGGCCGTAGCCAGCAATGCCAGTTTGGCCGTGTTGTAACCGATCACAGAAATGCCGCCGGCCACCGCCAGCATCGCTACGATTACCCCCAGAGAAATAATCAATCCAATCGGCCAGCCGGGTGCTCGCCTGGCGCGTCGGCTCTCGGCGTTTGCGCCTTTGGATAACTGTGAATTGGCTCCTGAAGGGTGACTTAGCATGCGCAAAAAGCTACAGGGGAATCGATGTATATTAACAACACCTATTTTACTTCAATCGCCTTAAGCTGCCAAATCGAGCGCTCTTCATAAACTTTCTGTTTAAGAGTGGGATGGCTATCAAAGGGGTAAACCAAAAACAAAGGCCCCTTAGTGCGCGGCGATATCTCCCGGTCATTCATGCGGATAGCCAAAATCACATCGAACTGATCGGCGTCAGCCATTGGTACCGTCACAGCATAGTCATTCATTGCAATGGCCTTGAGTTCCGTGCCACTGGCCTTGACATGCTTGAGCAAATCTCTCAGGCGCGGACCCGAAAACTTCACCGGTCGCTTGTCCCATACCGTTTGGGTTGTAAAGGTGTGTTGCGGCAAAGCCCGGAGCATCGCCATATCCAAAAGAGCCTTGCCGTCTTGGTTGGTTTGGGCTACTTTGCCAGATATCACCAATATCACCGGGCCTTTAGGCATATCCAATGCCCAGGCTTGACCTTGGGCCAATGCCAAGGTCAAACCGCATGCTGTCATCAAAAGCTTCGCCCAGCGCATCCATCGAAACATTCTTTGCCCCAAACAATGAAACCCGCGTTTTGTCCGGCCGTATGACCCCTCTTGAGGGTGGGGGACTATAGCGGCGTCTTGGGCTGGTGAGGCAGTAGCCCGGGTTACTAATTGGGTACTAAAGCGTGACGCTGGGCCGCAGGCCGGTGCGGCCGGGCGGCGTGGAGGGCTCCGGCGCGCTTAGGGCGGCGGCGCCTACGGGGTCTCAGTGTCCACACCTCTCGCACCTAGGGCGCAAGGCGGCATTTGCAGTTCTCAATCGGTGGAGGATCGAAGAACGGTGGCCTGCTGCTTGCCCCGCCAAGATCAGGTCTGCCGCCAAGGCAAGCCGTGGTGCCGCCAGCCGCCTGTCTTGCCGCGGTGGCCTTGCGCATCCAAGTCGCCTTCAAAACCTTCCAAGATGTTGTAGGCCTCAAAGCCCAACGCAGTGGCGCGCTGCGCAGCGGCGATTGAACGCACGCCCGAGCGGCACAGCATGAGGAGCCGCGCGCCCACCGGTACTGCGGCCTGCAACTGCGCGTCAAATTCTGGATTGGGCACCATCCCAGGCCAAGACTTCCATTCCACGGCAATGGCTTGCGGCACCTGCCCTACAAAAGTCCATTCGGCAGCCGAACGAATGTCCACCAGCACGGCCCAGCCCGCTTGCTGCCAAGCGTAGGCGGCCTGCACGGTGATGTCGCCCGCGTAGCCTGGCTGTGCACCAGGCCGCACTTGGGCTTGCGCGTGGGCAGGAAGCTGGCGTGGCGCCGCTGATTCAGGGGTGGTGGCCTCGGTCATGGTCTGGTGGCTAGCGGGTAGGCCCAAAGTCTAGACGCAGGGGTTTCTGCTCAACCGAAAAGACGCTCCCGGGGGAGCCACATCAGCGCACAGACAGACGCCTGGGGCTGCGGCTGCTCAAGTTACCAAGCTGTAGTGTTGCAGTTTCACACGTGTTGTGGAAACCGCTTCTGGCAGACCGAAGGATCGGTCCATGGCGCCTGCAAGGTGGCCAACGAAACCAAGCGTTTGCCGCGCTGATTCGCGCCTGACTGGATGCGTGGCCGCGAACCTTTGCGGGCTGCGTCGGCCGACGCCCAGAGCTGCTGCACGCTCAAAACACAACGGGCTAACCTCTTTCGAAGCTAACCCGTTGAAGTCTAACGAAATTATTGGCGGAGTGGACGGGGCTCGAACCCGCGACCCCCGGCGTGACAGGCCGGTATTCTAACCAACTGAACTACCACTCCTGGCCGAGTTGCAGCACCGGTTTGACGCGATGCCCACTCAACTTGGCGACCCTACGGGGATTCGAACCCCGGTACTCACCGTGAAAGGGTGATGTCCTAGGCCTCTAGACGATAGGGTCAAAACCTAGATCGAACCACGGTTACTGGTGGAGGTAAGCGGGATCGAACCGCTGACCTCTTGCATGCCATGCAAGCGCTCTCCCAGCTGAGCTATACCCCCGGCAACCGCACTAACAGGCCTTCACTTTCGCGCTTGCCTGCCATTTGTCGAGCCTCAAATTATATACCGATTTCGGCCGCCTCAGCCAGCCGCTTCACTGCAGTGGCCTGGGCCATGCAGCCCAGCAGCGCATCGAGCGAGGGCGTTTGCGCCAAGCCCACCACCGCCAGCCGCGCGGGCATGGCAAGTTGGGGCATTTTTAGGCCGTGCGACTTGAGCACGTCTTTGAGCACCACCGCGATGGCCTCGCGGCTCCACACGCTGGCACCCAGCTTGGCTGCCAAATCAGCCAGCGCCGCGCGCACAGGCGCTGTCAGCAGCGGCTGCAGTTCAGCCACCGGCACGGTGAGCGATTGGCGTTGGGTGAGAGCGATCCATTCGGCCAGCGCCACCAGCGTGTCGCAGCGGTCTTTGAACACCCCGCACAGCGATGCCAAATCTAGCCCTTCAGCGGCTAGGCCCTGCCGCACCACAAAGGGCTGCACGGCCACTGCCAGATCAGCGTCAGCCATGGCTTTGAGGTGTTGCGCATTCACCCAGCGCAGCTTGGCTTCATCAAACTGCGCGGCGCTGGTGCCCAGGTGGTCCAGATCGAACCACTGCACAAACCGCTGGCGGCTAAAGATTTCGTCGTCGCCATGGCTCCAGCCCAGGCGGGCCAAATAGTTGACCATGGCCTCGGGCAGATAGCCTTCGTCACGGTATTGCGTCACCGCCTTGGCGCCGTTGCGCTTGCTGAGCTTTTCACCCTGCTCATTGAGCACCGTGGGCAGGTGCGCATAGCGCGGCGGCGTGGCGCCAAACGCGGCCATGATGTGCAACTGCCGCGGCGTGTTGTTGACATGGTCGTCGCCGCGAATCACATGGGTGATGCGCATATCGATGTCGTCCACTACCACGCAAAAGTTGTAGGTGGGCGTGCCGTCGGGGCGGGCCACGACCAAGTCGTCGAGCTCTGCGTTGCTGATCTCGATGCGGCCCTTGACGGCATCGTCCCAAGCCACCACCCCCGCCAGCGGACTTTTGAAGCGCCACACCGGTTGCACGCCCTCGGGCACCGGCGGCAGCGTTTTGCCGGACTCAGGCCGCCAAGTGCCGTCGTAGCGGGGTTTTTCTTTGGCCGCCATTTGGCGTTCGCGCAGCGCGTCGAGCTCGGCCACGCTCATGTAGCAGGGGTACACATGGCCCTGAGCCTTGAGTGTTTCCAAGGCCGCGCGGTAACGGTCCATGCGCTGCATTTGAAAGATGGGGCCTTCGTCGGCATCCAGGCCCAGCCACTGCATGCCTTGCACGATCACATCCACCGCCGCTTGGCTGCTGCGCTGCACGTCGGTGTCTTCAATGCGCAAGATGAAGTCGCCGCCCTTGGCGCGGGCAAAGGCCCACGGATACAGGGCCGAGCGGATGTTGCCCAGGTGAATAAAGCCGGTGGGCGACGGCGCAAAGCGGGTGCGAACGCGCGGTTCGGTCATGGCGAAATCGGTCAAAAACGGTTTTGCTATTTAATTGATAGCTGCCCAGGCCCTATTTCAGGGCGCAAGCGGCCTTTTCTTTTACGGGCCGAGCGCGTAGGCTCAGTCTGCTGTGGCCGCCAGCCGCGCCGCTTGGTCCTTGGAGGCATCGCGTTCGCCCTGCATGCGCGAAATCGATTCAGCAGTGATGTCGCCAGTGATGTACTGGCCATCAAAGCAGCTGGCTTCAAAGCCCTGCACCGCCGGGTTGAGCGCAGCCACGGTGCGCTTCATCGCATCGACATCTTGGTAGATCAGCGCATCCGCACCGATCAACTTGCGGATGTCTTCTACCTCGCGGTTATGGGCCACCAACTCCTCTGCGGTGGGCATATCGATGCCGTACACATTAGGGAATCGCACCGGCGGCGCGGCGCTGGCCATGTAGACCCGGCGGGCGCCAGCGTCACGCGCCATTTGCACGATTTCGCGGCTGGTGGTGCCGCGCACGATGGAGTCGTCCACCAGCAGCACATTGCGGCCTTTGAATTCGCTGCTGATGGCATTGAGCTTTTGCCGCACTGACTTTTTGCGCACCGCTTGCCCGGGCATGATGAAGGTGCGGCCTACGTAGCGGTTCTTCACAAAACCTTCGCGGTAGGGCAGGCCCAGCAGTTGCGCCAGCCGCATGGCGCTGGGGCGGCTGCTTTCGGGGATGGGGATGACCACGTCAATCTCATTGGGCGGCACGGTAGACACCACCCGTTTGGCCAGCGTTTCGCCCAAGTTCAGCCGCGCTTGGTAGACCGAAATGCCGTCAATCGTCGAATCCGGCCGCGCCAAGTACACGTACTCAAACATGCAGGGGCGATGCGGTTTGGCGTCGGCACACAACTGGGTACTGAGCTTGCCAGCCAAGTCGATGAACACCGCCTCGCCGGGGGCCACATCGCGCACAAAGGCGTGGCCGGTGCCTTCCAGCGCCACCGATTCGCTGGCCACGCACAAAGCGCCCGATTCACTCTTGCCCAAACACAGGGGGCGAATGCCGTGCGGATCACGAAACGCCAGCACGCCGTGGCCCGCCAGCAGTGCCACCACCGCGTAAGAGCCTTTGACCCGCGCGTGTACCGCGCGCACCGCCGCAAACAACTGCGACGGCTGCAGGGGCACACCGTGGGTGACGCGCTCAATTTCGTGCGCCAGCACGTTCACCAACACCTCGGTGTCGCTGCCGGTGTTGGTGTGGCGGTGGTCGGTGGTGAAGAGCTCGGCACGCAGCTCAGCCGCATTGGTGAGGTTGCCGTTGTGGGCCAACACGATGCCAAAGGGCGCGTTCACATAAAAGGGCTGGGCTTCTTCTTCGCTGTCGGCGTTGCCTGCGGTGGGGTAGCGCACTTGGCCCAGGCCGCTGTGGCCGGGCAGCGCCCGCATGTTGCGGGTGCGAAACACGTCGCGCACCATGCCGCGCGCCTTGTGCATAAAAAACTGCCGCCCGTGGTGGGTGACGATGCCCGCCGCATCTTGACCACGATGCTGCAGCAGCAGCAAGGCGTCATAGATCAGCTGGTTGACGGGCGCTTGATCAACGATGGCAAAAATGCCGCACATACCGTGTTCTCAAATGGGGGCCGGGCCGCAGCGGGTGGCTGTAGCGCTTAGGCGATGGGCCTATTGTCCGCCAAGGGGCTTCGCTTGCTTTCAGGGCAAGAACCGCGTGAGCTCAGGCGGCATCAGCGGCCGCAGGGTGTTGAGCGTGTCGGTGGCAATGCCTGCGACCCACGAGGTGCGCCACAGCGGGTGGTCAGCCAGCGGCGTGAGCCCCACCACCACCGCCAAAGCCAGCACCACGATGACAGCGCGCAAGCCGCCAAACACAGCACCTAGCACCCGGTCAATGGGCCGCAGCCCCACTGCAGCGGCCAAGCGTTGCACCAGCCAAGCCACGATACCGCCGGCAAACGCCACACCAATGAACACCAAGGCGTAGCCCGCTGCCAAGCGCATTGGGGTGGAGGCATTGCCCATGGGTAGTTCATCGGCCAGTTCGGGCCCCAGCGCTTGCGCCACCAGCCAGGCGGCCACCCAGGCAAAGACCGACAGCACCTCATAGAGCAGCCCGCGCCATGCGCCCACGGCGACGGAAACCAGGGCCACCAACAACAGGGCCCAGTCCACCCAAGACCAAGCCAGCACCGCATCAACCATGGGGGCAGCCCCCGCTTGCACAGGGCCTCAAGCGCGGCCTCACAGCGTCAAGATGGCGCCGGGCAAATCAATGCTGCGCAGGCGCTCGGCGGCTTTTTCGGCATCGGCGCGGGTGGCGTAGGGGCCCACGCGCACCCGAGTGCGTTTGCCGTCGGGCGTATCGATGGTGTGGATGTAGGTCTTCAAGCCCGCACGCTCTACTCGGGCGCGCACGTCGCGCACCCGTGCGTCATCCGCAAATGCGCCGATTTGTACGATGAACCGGGCATCAGCATCGGCTACCGGTTGCGGCGGGTTGCCTGCTGCAGTGGCCACAGAAGCCGGTGCAGCGGCGGGCTTGGGTTCTGGTTTAGGTTCAGGCTTGGCTTCAGTTTTGGCAGGGGCGGGTTTGACTTCCGCTTTCACTTCCGCCTTCACCTCGGGCTTGGGCTCAACTTTGGCCACGGGCCTGGGCTCGGGTTTCGGCTCTGGCTTGGCTTCGGCTTTGGTCTCTGCCTTGGGTTCGGGTTTGGGCGCGGCCACGGGTTCGGTACGCACCGGCACCGGCGGCGGGGCTGAGCTGGTCGGTGCTGCTGCAACTGGGGCGGCTGCGACCGTTGGCGGTGCCACCGGCACGACGGGTGCTGCCGTGGGGGCGGGCTTGGGCGCGGCACTCACCGCCGGGGCCGCAGGCGCCACCACCAGCGGCGCGACCTTGTCACGATCGGGCACTTCCACGCGCATTTCAACGGGCAAGGGGCGCGGCTGGCTGTCAAACAACAGCGGGAAACCAAAGATGCCCGCCAGTACCAACAAGGCCGTGCCAATCAGGCGCTGGCGCGCGCGGCGGCGCAGGGTGTCAACGGTATCGGTGGCCGCGCCCGGACCGATGCCCACACCGGCCGGATCACGCTTGCGCCAAGAGGGAAACTTCAAGGGGAACAGCGCCATGGACAGGTTTCAGGGCTGGGCGGGGCCCAGCGGCGTGGAGGTGACACGGGGCAAGGCGTGCGATGGGCCGTCGGCCGAAGCCGCAGCGGCCGAGCCCGGCAGATGCGCCGCGTAGCGCTTGGGCAAGCCGTGCGCCACCACGCCCCCCACCGTAAAGAACGATCCGAACACCACAATTCTATCGGCGGGGTCTGCGGCAGCCAGCGCCGCCTCCAGCGCATCCGAAGGCGACGCGTGCACGCTGGCGGCCACTTCTTTGCGGTGCGGCAGGCTTTGCCACAAGGCCTGCAGCGATTGGGCAGACGCCGCTCGTGGCGTGGGCAAATCACACAAGTACCAATGGTCGATCACTGCGTCTAGGCGGGCCAAGATGGCGCCCAGATCTTTGTCGCCCATGCCGCCAAACACCGCATGGGTGCGCGGAAAGAATCCCATCGCGTCCAAATTGGCCAGCAGCGCCGCCGCCGCATGTGGGTTATGGGCCACATCCAGCACCAAGGCGGGCTGGCCGGGCACCATCTGAAAGCGCCCAGTGAGCTCCACCGTGGCCAAGCCCACCCGAATGGCCTGCGCGCCCACTGGCAATTGCTGACGCAGCGCCGTCAGGGCCGCCAACACGCCCGCCGCGTTTACCAATTGATTCACCCCCCGCAGCGCCGGGTAGGCCAGCGCGCCGTATTTACGGGCGCCGCGGTGTTCGTCACACGCCCATTGCCACTGCTGGTTGTCGCCGGCAAATGCAAAGTCAAGCCCGGATTGCCATAGATCAGCGCCAATGGCGCGGGCGTGCTCTGCGAGGCTGCTGGGCGGTGCTGGGTCTGACACGATGACCGGTTTGCCCAGGCGCATCACACCGGCTTTTTCGCGGCCGATACTTTCGCGGTCGGGCCCCAAAAACTCCATGTGGTCTAGGTCGATGCTGGTGATCACCGCGCAGTCGGCGTCAAACAAATTAACGGCGTCCAGCCTGCCGCCCATGCCCACTTCTAGCACCACCACGTCCAAGGTACTGTCGGCCAGCAGTCGGCAAATGGCCAAGGTGGTGAACTCAAAATAGGTCAATGGCACCGGCTGCCCGCCGGGCCCGGCGCTGATGCGTGCAGATTCCACTGCGGCCATGTGGGTGGCCAAGTCGGCATCGGCAGCGGGTTGGCCCTGCACCACGCAGCGCTCTGAAAAATTCACCAAATGGGGCGAGGTGTAAACCCCCACCCGGTAGCCAGCGGCTCGCAAAATGGCGTCAAGCATGGCGCAGGTACTGCCCTTGCCGTTGGTACCCGCTACCGTGATCACAGGGCACGCAAAGCGCAAGCTCAGCGCGTCAGACACCTGCCGCACGCGGTCTAGTCCCAAATCAATCGCCTTAGCGTGTTGGGCCAGGGCGTGGTCGAGCCATTGGGCCAGGGTGGTGGGCTGAGATTCGGGCAAAGCAGTGGGGGGCACAGTCATGGGGCGGCATTGTGGCCACAATCTGGGCATGAGCCGCGCTGAACCCGTTCACTTGTATGGCATCTCCAATTGCGACACCGTCAAACGCGCCCGCGCTTGGCTGGATCAAGCCGATGTGGTGGCAGTGTTTCATGACTTCAAGCGCGAACCGCCTAGCGCCGACTTGCTGCGCAGCTGGATGGCCCAAGTGCCCTGGTCGGTACTGGTCAACCGCCAAGGCACCACCTGGCGCAAGCTAGTTCCAGCCGATCAGCAAGCAGTGGTCGATGCCGCATCGGCCCAAGCGCTGATGTTGGCGCAACCCAGCGTGATCAAGCGCCCCGTGGTGCTGTGGCCTAGCGGCGCTCTCACCGTGGGTTTTGCGGCCGACGACTGGCAGGCACGCATCTAGCCACGCGGGCAGCCTCGAACCTGGCGCGCTTACCATTGCGGGTTTGCCTTGTGCGCCCCGCAACTCGCTTTTCACCATGACCACCAAAACCCTCGACGGCGTGGCCGTTTCCACCCAAGCCAATGTCTACTTTGACGGCAAATGCGTCAGCCACAGCGTGACCTTTGCTGACGGCACCAAAAAAAGCGTGGGTGTGATCCTGCCCGCCAGCCTGACGTTTAACACCGGCGCGGCCGAAGTCATGGAATGCGTGGCGGGGTCGTGCGAATACAAGCTGGCCGGTAGCAGCCAGTGGGTGCGCAGCGCTGCGGGCCAGCGCTTTGATGTGCCCGCCCATTCCAGCTTTGAGATCCGCGTGACAGAGCCTTACCACTACATCTGCCACTTCGCTTGAAAACAGCGGCCTCGCGTTGACACCTGCATTGCCATGACCACCATCCTCAAGCACCTGCCCGTCGGCCAAAAGGTCGGCATCGCCTTCAGCGGCGGCCTGGACACCAGCGCCGCCTTGCTGTGGATGAAAAAAAAGGGCGCCCTGCCCTATGCCTACACCGCCAACCTGGGCCAGCCCGATGAGGCTGACTACGACGCCATTCCGCGCAAAGCCATGGAGTACGGCGCCGAGCTGGCCCGGCTGATCGATTGCCGCGAACCGCTGGCGCGCGAAGGCATTGCGGCGCTGCAAGCGGGCGCTTTTCACATCACCACCGGCGGCAACACCTACTTCAACACCACGCCGCTGGGCCGCGCCGTCACCGGCACCCTGCTGGTAGCCGCCATGCGGCAAGACGACGTGCACATCTGGGGCGACGGCAGCACCTACAAGGGCAACGACATCGAGCGGTTTTACCGCTACGGCTTGCTCACCAACCCCAAGCTGCAGATCTACAAGCCTTGGCTAGACCAGGCCTTTATTGACGAGCTGGGCGGCCGCGCCGAAATGAGCGCGTTTTTGAACCAGCACGGCCACGGCTACAAGATGAGCAGCGAAAAGGCCTACAGCACCGACAGCAATATGCTGGGCGCCACTCACGAGGCCAAAGACCTCGAACACTTGAACAGCGGCATGCGCATCGTCAACCCCATCATGGGCGTGCCGTTTTGGCGCGATGACTGCGTCGTCAAGGCCGAAGAGGTGTCGGTGCGCTTTGAAGAAGGCCAGCCGGTGGCATTGAAGGGCCAAACCTTCAGCGACCCTGTGGCGCTGATGCTCAAAGCCAATGAAATCGGCGGCCGCCACGGCCTGGGCATGAGCGACCAGATTGAAAACCGCATCATCGAAGCCAAAAGCCGTGGCATCTATGAAGCCCCCGGCATGGCGCTGCTGTTTATCGCTTATGAGCGCTTGGTAACAGGCATCCACAACGAAGACACCATTGAGCAGTACCGCGATAACGGCCGCAAACTGGGCCGCCTGCTGTACCAAGGCCGCTGGTTTGACAGCCAGGCCATCATGCTGCGCGAAACCGCCCAGCGCTGGGTGGCACGCGCCATCACTGGCACCGTCACGCTAGAGCTGCGCCGCGGCAACGACTACAGCCTGCTCAACACCGAAAGCCCCAACCTCACCTACAAGCCCGAGCGGCTGACCATGGAGCGCGGCGACGAGGTGTTCTTTACCCCCGCCGACCGCATCGGGCAGCTGACGATGCGCAACCTGGACATCATCGACACCCGCCACAAACTGGCGGTGTATGTGCAGGCCGGCTTGATGCAGGTGGGTGACGGGGTGGACATGCCGGCCTTGGCGGATGAGTCCAAGTCGCCAAAGAACTAAGCGCAGGCGCCACACCAAAGGCGCTATGTTTTTTATAGCTGCTTGCGCCCATTTTTAGGGCCTAGGCGGCGGTTTTTTCCTCGAGCATGTGGCGCCCGGCTCGGGCTAGTCTCCGCCGCCGCAACCCCCATCGCCACCGCCGTCCCCGCCGCCGTCTGAGCTGCTGTCAGCCCCGCCAAAGGTGTCGCTGGCACCAGGGTATTTGGTATCGCTGAAATCGGTGCCGCAGCCGCTGTCGCTGCTGCCAGAGCTGTCGCCGGACTGATTGGCGGCAACCGCCGCCAGTGCCGCCGCCTTGTAATGCAGCCCGCCGGGAAAGCGCAGCTTGGCATCGAGCGCAAACAACAGCGGCAGCCGCGTTGGGTTGCGCGGGTCAATGGATTCTTCTTTGCAGGCCCAAAACCAGGTGCGGCGCAGTGAATCATTCACCAACGCGTTGCGGCCCAAGGCTTGAGCCGGGTGGTGGTGTACAAAAAAACCGGCAGCGTTTTTGCACCAGCGTGCGTAGCTCTTGGTGTCCAAAATCATCTGGTGCCACAGGGCGTCCACGCTGCGGCTGGGCATGTGGGCTTGGTTGGGGCGGCTGTGCAGGCAGGCCAGAAAAAATTGGCGCAGGCCGCGTTCGACCAGTTCTACGTCGCGGGCGCTGTAGTTGGGGTGGGCTTGCAGCCATTTGTGCCGCGCCAGGCGCGGTAGCGGCCACTGGCGAATGCGCTCGGCGTACACCGATTTGGCCCAGTTCACCGCGATGCTGCAGGCCACCACGCTAAAAAACACAGTGACGCCCATGGGCCAGGTAAAACGAAACATCTTGGCCGCCACCAGCACGGCCACCGTGCCCCACACCCCCAGCCAAAGCCACCACGCGCGCTTGGCCATCCACAGCGCCAGCTCGCGCCAGCGGTTGCGCACTTGGCCCACCAGCTCTTCGGCGCGCTCGGTTGC
>JAAFIY010000006.1 GCA_013297985.1 Comamonadaceae bacterium
GATCGGGTCACCCCAGGGGATCAGCGTACGGGCCACATAGTTGGGGGGCACCACCACAGCGTCGGTGCCCGACGTGGGGATGCCGGTAAAGCCCAGCATGGGCTCGCTGTCGCTGCCGCCGCAAGCAGCCAAACTGCCCAGGGCCGCCACGCCAGTCAAACCACTCAAAAAAGGCACTGCGGCAGCGCCCAGGCTGCCTTGCAGAAAACGGCGACGTGCGGGGTTGACCTGGGCCGAACGCTCGGCCACATCCAGCAGGTGGGTGTTGGTGGTGGGATTGCTCACACCATCGTCGTCGCGAAGAAACTGCGCCATACATCGAACTCCGGTTGGGGTTGGGGGATCACAACCCACAAGTGTTCGATTGCCAGATGTCACACAGACGGCGCGGCCGTGACATTTGAATGACACTTCGGCATCTCTACTGGCGGCCTGGGCCGTTATGCTGAAACCATCGCTTCCGTCAGCAGCGCCACAGTGGCGCTTGTCCCCGCATTCAGGAGAAGTTCATGCACACACATTTGACTGCCGCTGCATTGGCCATCACCTTTGGGCTGAGTGTGGGCGCCGCCCAAGCCGCCGACACGCCCGACCCCGCTCCTGCGCCCGCACGGCCTGCGGCGGCGGCGGACGCCAGCGCGCAGCTAGCCAGTGCGCGCACGGCGATTGAGGCCAAAGACTTCAGCCGCGCCATCCGCGAACTGCGCTCGGCCGAACGCATCGAGCCGCGCAATGCTGATGTGCACAACCTGCTGGGCTTTAGCTACCGCCAGCAGTCTCGGCCTGACCTAGAAGCGGCCCTGCGCCACTACCAGACTGCATTGCAAATCGCGCCCAACCACCGTGGCGCTAACGAATACATCGGCGAAGCGTATTTGCTGTCGGGCAACCTGGCGCAGGCCGAACACCACCTGGGCCGCCTGCGTGAGATTTGCGGCACGGCAGGCTGCAAAGAGGCCACCGATTTGGCCCAGTCGATTGATCGCTACAAGGCCCGTGGCGGGCGTTGATAGACCGCAGGCACCGCGTGGCAGCGGTGCCGCCACCAAGCCGCTTTAGTTGCGATCGGAGCCCGGCGGGCCGTAGGCCGGTGCACCGGGGCCGTAGCTGCCGCCACCGCGCACGCCACTGATTTGCCACGCGGTGCGCTGGTTCACCAAACGAGCCAAAAATTCCAACTCTTCGTCGGTGTGGTTGATGGCTGGGGACGACACCAATCGCATGGCGCCCGTGCCATCTGGCTCGGCAATCACCGAGTCGTGGTAGGTGGCTTCTGAGCGCTGCATGGCCGCACCCGCTGCCAAATCCACCACGCCATAGCAATTGCAGAAATAGCTGACATTGCCCCGCGCAGCCAGCACCTCGGCGTACACGCCGGTGCCGCGAATGCCTGCGGTCAATGTGGGGGTGACGACTTGGCGGCTCTGCCCTTTGCCCCAGACGCTGGCCACGCCCCCGCTTACCAGCCGCAGCACGCTCACCACGCTCAAGGTGCCGCCGCGCTCGACTGTCATGCGCGAATCAGGCCGCACCAAAAACGACGCATTGCCAATGACAAAGGCCACGCTGGAATTAAGCCCGGTCTGGATTTCGTCACCGGTTTGAATGGTCTGGCTGCGCTGCAGGCGCTGGCCGTTGACCATCACGTCGCCTGTCATGCGCACCACGTTGCTGCGCTCTTGCGCCACGGCGCCCAGCCAGCCGCCGGCGGCCACAAAGGCCACTGCGGCTTGCATCACATCGCGTCGGGCAAACCAGCGCGCATCGGCCTCTTTGCGGCCCATGAAATGAACGTTTTCAGACATGTGGATTCCTTGGGTTGGCCTTGGGTGAAAGGTACGGGCAAGCCGCTTTAGCTGACTGCCGGCACAGCCGGGGTGGGCGCGTCATCGTCGCTGAAGGTGTCGCGAAAGCTGAAATAAAACGAGGTGAAAAACATGGTGGCCAACAGCAGCACCGTGGGCACGATGAGCACCTGCACCACGGCGGGCCCACCCAGCAAACCGGCCAGCACACTGATGAGCAGACCGCAGCCCACGAACACCGCCACCCAGGTCAGCCCAAACACCAGGTAAGCCTTCAGGTTACGAAAGCAGGCCACAAAACTAAAGAACAAGCTCTTGGCAGCAGGCAGCCCATGCCAGTGCACCAGCGCGGGCGCATGCCAAAAGGCCAAGGACATCGGCACATACAGGGCCAGCGCAAACCAACCTGCGCGCTGAAAAGCGGGGTTTTGAAACAGTTCTGCCGACACCTTGCCGCCCAGCAAGTACCAGCGGGCAAACAGGCCGCCGTCGAGCAAGGTGGACGCGCCCATCACCAGCATGAAAGCCACCGCGTACATGGCGCCCAGCGCCAGCATTTGCTGGGTGCGGGCGCTGCCACCACGAAAAGCCGTGATCAACACTGTGGGCATGGGAAATTCGCCCAAATCTGCCTGCCGGGTGGCGGCCATCAAACCCAAGGTAGCCGCAGGCAGCAAGGCCAGCGCAATCGCGGTGCCCAACACCGGAATTACGGCGGCCAGCGTCATGGTGGCCAAGAACATGAAGAACAGCCCGCCCATGGCCAGCGGCTGTCGGCCAAAGGTGCGAATGCCTTGGCGCACCCACAGGGCCCCGTGTGCAGCAGGAACTAAATTGAGCTTCATGAAAAAAGTGTCTCAGGGTGTAAGGACTCGGGGCACGCGCATGCGGTTCCGCCGCTGGGCAGCGCTTGCCAGCCCAGAGTGTGATCAATTTAACGGTGCGGCGCTAAACAGGGCCAAGCCGCACCAGGGCCGAGGGGGCAAAGCGATAACGGCCAAGGGCCGCGCTCAAGTCAGCCACGCGCGGGCCAGCGCTGCGTGGGCGCTGCGGTGGCGCAGCACGCGCTCAAAGTGGGTGGGGTCGTGCGGGGTGAGCAAGCTGGCTTGGCGCGGCAAATACCAGTCCCACAAGCGGCTCACCCAAAAGCGCAGCGCACCGGCACGCAGCGCAGCGGGCAGAAAGTGGCGCTCAGGCGCCGAAAGCGGACGCACGGCTTGATAGGCGTCCAGCATGGCTTGGCTGCGCGGGCCGTGGCTGATGCCGCTGGCCCAGTCGATGCACCAATCGTTGAGGCACACCGCCAAGTCAAACACCCAGGTGTCGGTGCCCGCAAAATAAAAGTCGAAGAAGCCGCCCAGCGCCAGCGGCTGGTCGTCAGCGCCACCCGCAAACAGCACGTTGTCGCGAAACAAATCGGCGTGGATGGGGCCGCTCGGCAGGCTGCGCCAGCCGGGCTGGGTGACGGCGTGGTTTTGGTAGGCCAGCTCGGCGTCGATCAAAGCGCGTTGTTCGGGCGACAGATGCGGGCGCACCAGAGGCACGGTGTCACGCCACCAGGCCAAGCCGCGCAGGTTGGGCTGGCGGCGGCCAAAGTCTCGGCCTGCTAGGTGCATGCGGGCCAGCATGTCGCCCACCAGTGCGCAGTGTTCGGCCTGTGGCTGCAGCACGCTGGCACCCGCCAGCCGGTTGACTACGGCGGCGGGTTTGTCGGCCACGGTGTGCACGAGTTGGCCGCGGGCGTCGGCTTCGGGCTTGGGGCAGGGAATGCCCCGCTCGGCCAGGTGGCGCATCAGCTCCAGGTAAAAAGGCAATTGCTGGGCGTTGAGCCGCTCAAACAGCGTGAGCACATAGGCGCCGCTGTCGGTGGTGGCGAAATAGTTGGTGTTTTCAATGCCGCCTGCAATGCCGCGCAGCTCGGTGAGGTGGCCCAGCTTTAAGCGCTGCAGCAAAGCGCTGGCTTCGGGCTCAGAAACTTCAGTGAATACAGCCATACGACGAGGGACGGGTGGGGTGCGTCGGCGTGAGTCCGGCGCTCGGCGCGCACCGCCGAATCAATCAGAAACGCAGCACGTTCCACACCCGCTGGCCAGTGTTGCCAGCGGCCGCGTCACGCTCGCCCTGGGGACGGTTGCGTGCGCCATTGGCGGGCACCACCTCATAGGCGGGCATGTCGCTTTTGGGGGTGACGGTGAGGCGCTCTACCTGCCCACCCACGCGCACTTCCTCAATTCGGGCGGCGCGGTCTTGCCAGTCCATGCGGTCGATGCGGGGCTCAACCCCCTGGGCAGGCGCAGGGTTTGCCGCCGCAGATGGCGCCAAGCTGGCGCCAGGCGCAGCCGGGGTCTGCGCTTGCGCGCCACTGGCTGCCGCCCACAGCAGCGCCCCACAAAGAAAAGCCGACTTCAAGCTCATGTAGGCCATTGTAGGAGCGCACACAATCTGCGGATGAACGCGCCCACGCACGAACCCACACCATCCCCCCCGGACGCCCCCGCGGCCCCCGCCGCCGCCCGCCACAGGCTGCTGTTGGTGGATGGCTCGAGCTACTTGTATCGGGCGTTTCATGCTATGCCCGATTTGCGTGCGGTGCCGGGCGACTCCAGCAGCCAGCCCACGGGAGCCATTCGCGGCATGGTCAACATGCTGGCGTCATTGCGGGCAGCGGTGCCCAGCGCCTATGCGGTATGCGTGTTTGATGCCCACGGGCCCACGTTTCGCGATGCGATTTATCCGCAATACAAGGCCAACCGCAGCCCCATGCCCGAGGATTTGCGGGCGCAGATTGAACCCATCCACCAAGTGGTGCGCGCCCTGGGCTGGCCGGTGCTGGCGGTGCCTGATGTGGAAGCCGACGACGTCATCGGCACCCTGGCGGTGCTGGCGGCGCAGCAGGGCTTTGAGGTGCACATCAGCAGCGGCGACAAAGATTTGTCGCAACTCGTGAACGCCCAGGTGACGGTGGTCGACAGCATGAACGGCAAGGTGCGCGATGTGGCAGGCGTCACCACCGAATTCGGCGTGCCGCCAGAGCGCATGGTGGACTACCAAACCTTGGTGGGCGACACGGTCGACAACGTGCCCGGCGTGGACAAAGTGGGCCCCAAAACGGCTGCCAAGTGGCTGAGCGAATACGGCAGCTTAGACGCCTTGGTGGCCCGCGCCCATGAGATCAAAGGCGTGGCGGGTGACAACCTGCGCCGGTCTTTGGACTGGCTGCCTACGGGGCGCTCGCTGGTCACCATCAAGACCGATTGCGACTTGTCCACCTACATCCCCAGCCTGCCTGCTATGGATTCCATAGCGCTATCGGCAGCAGACACGGCCGCACTGGCCGATTTGTATCAAGGTTTTGGCTTTAAAGGGCTGGCGGCGCGCGCCAAGGCGGCAGGCGTTGACGCGGCGGCCCTCGGGGAGGGCGTCGCATCGGCCGCTTTGGCTGAACCGCCAGCGCCCAAACCCGCCGCCCCCCACTTGCAATACGAAACGGTGCTGACGCAAGCCGCGCTAGATCGGTGGCTGCAACGCATCCGCAGCGCGCCCTTGGTGGCGCTGGACACCGAAACCACCTCGCTGGACGCCATGCGCGCCGAGGTCGTGGGCATCAGCCTGTGCGACGCCCCAGGCCAAGCCTGCTACATCCCCCTGGCGCACGACTACCCCGGCGCGCCGGAACAGCTCCATCGCGACGCGGTGTTGGCCGCTTTGCGCGATTGGTTGCAAGACCCCGCCGCCCACAAGGTGGGCCAGCATGTCAAATACGACCGCCATGTGCTGGCCAACCACGGCATCGAGGTGCGCGGCTTTGTGCACGACACCTTGCTGCAAAGCTATGTGCTTGAAGTGCACAAGCCCCACGGCTTGAGCAGCCTGGCAGAGCGGCATCTGGGCCGCAGCGGCACCACTTACGAAGACCTGTGTGGCAAAGGCGCGCACCAGATCAGTTTTAGCCAAGTGGACATTGAGCGCGCCGCGCAGTATTCCTGCGAAGACGCCGAGCAAACCCTGGCGGTGCACCAAGTGCTGTGGCCGCAGGTGCAGGCGGATCCGGGCCTGGCTTTTGTGTATCAACTCGAGATTGAATCGTCCGAAACTCTGTACCGCATCGAGCGCCACGGCGTGCAGGTGGACGCGGCCGTGCTGGCGGCGCAAAGCCACCAACTCGGCCAGCGCATTGGCGAGTTAGAGCAAGAAGCCCATGCGCTGGCCGGGCAGCCCTTTAACTTGGGGAGCCCCAAACAAATCGGCGAGATCTTCTTTACCAAGCTGGGCCTGCCGGTGGTGAAAAAAACCGCCACCGGCGCCCCCAGCACCGATGAAGAAGTGCTGGAAAAGCTGGCCGAAGACTTCCCGCTTCCCGCTCGCATCCTGGAGCACCGGGGCTTGTCCAAACTCAAAGGCACCTACACCGACAAGTTGGCCGCCCTGGCGCACCCGCGCACGGGGCGCGTGCATACGCATTACGCGCAGGCGGTGGCGGTGACGGGGCGCTTGTCCAGCAATGATCCCAATTTGCAAAACATCCCTGTGCGCACCGCCGAAGGCCGCCGCGTGCGTGAGGCCTTTGTGGCCCCGCCTGGCCATGTCATCGCCAGCGCCGACTACAGCCAAATTGAGCTGCGCATCATGGCCCACTTGAGCGAAGACGACGCCTTGCTGCGCGCCTTTGCCAGCGGCTTGGATGTGCACCGAGCCACCGCAGCTGAAGTGTTTGGCGTGGCGGTGGATGAGGTGTCAAGCGAGCAGCGCCGCTATGCCAAAACCATCAACTTCGGGCTGATCTACGGCATGAGCAGTTTTGGCCTGGCGCGCGCACTGGGTCTGGACAACACCGCAGCCAAAAACTACATCGACCGCTACTTTGCCCGCTACCCCGGCGTGAAGCGCTACATGGATAACACCCGGGCCCAGGCCAAGGCGCAGGGCTATGTCAGCACCGTGTTTGGCCGCCGATTGGTGCTGCCCGAGATCAACAGTCCCAACGGCCCGCGCCGCGCCGGGGCCGAGCGCGCCGCCATCAACGCACCCATGCAAGGCACGGCGGCGGATTTGATCAAGCTGGCCATGAACGCGGTGCAGCGCCTGCTGGACGAGCAGCATCGCGGCACCTGCATGGTGATGCAGGTGCACGACGAATTGGTGTTTGAGGTGCCGCTGGCCGAAGTGGACTGGGTCAAAGCCACCATTCCGCAAGTGATGGCCGGTGTGGCCAGCCTGCGCGTGCCGCTCTTGGCCGAGGTGGGCGTGGGGCAGAACTGGGAGCAGGCGCACTAGGCTGGGCCGCCACCGGCACCGCTTAGGCTATTTGCTACAAAAAACGTAGCTGCTTAGGCAGTTAAATAGGGCGCTGCAGCCCGATTTGTTTTAAGCCTGCGGGCTCAGCGGGCTCAGCGGGCGCAGATGGTGCATTCGCTGATGAGCCGGGTGGTCAGCCCCATCGGGCGGGCAAAGTCGGGCCGCAGGCCCACCGAGCGTTCACAGGTGGCGCTGAGCAACTGGCGCATGAATTCATTGGCCGGGTCCACCCCCAACATGGCCTGCAAGTAGCGTGACATCTGCTGGCTTTGCTGCGGGCTGATTTCAGTGGCGCAGGCATTGCGGCGAAAGTCACTGTCAGGCGGCACTTGGGTCAGCACCACAAAAGTGGCGGGCACGGTGTCGGGCTGAATGCGCTCTAGCCCGGCAGCAAATACAAACGCACACGGCGTGTTGCAGCGCGCGCTGGGCCTGATTTGGGTGTGGTACTGCCGGTTGCGCACCGCACTGCCAATGTTGATGGCCGCGCCAATGGTGCTGCCCGCGTCACTTGGGTCTAGCACCAGCCAGCGCTGCTGACAGTTGCTGCGCAGCAGGGCCTCAAAGGCTTGGTTGAGCTGCACCCCAGCGGCGCGGTTGATGGCGCCTTCCAACGCAATGCTGCATTGGCCGCCTTGCGCGCGCACCACCAAGCGCCCGCCGTCGTAGGCCAGCACTTGCATCAGGCCCAATTGGCTGCGGGCGGGGGCGGGTTCGCCGCGTGGATAGATGCTGGGCGGCGCCGAACAGGCCCCCAGCAGCAGAACGGCGGCCAACAGCCACCAGACAAAATTGCGTCGCATGGGAGCGCACTGTAGCGCCCAGCTTCGAATGCCTGCGCAGGTGGGGGTTGACAAGCTTGCTAGCATTTCCCAAGTGACTGGTTTTTGTGTGGGCACCCGGCCTTGCGCTAGAGGTGCCCGCTTCATTTGGAGCCTGGGTTTTCCTATGTCTGCAACTCTTGCGGTGATTTTGCTCAGCACCCTGGTGGCGGGCATTGGCAGCGTGTGGCTGGCCGCGCTGCTGAGTTTTGGGGTGCTGGCGCGCCACGGCCCCAATCTGTTGAGCCTGGCCGCCGGGGCGCTGCTGGCCACGGCTTTTATGCATTTGGTGCCTGAGGCCGTCAATTCCGAAGCATCGGCCCACGATTTGTTTGCCGTGCTCTTAGGCGGCATCGTGTTTTTCTTTCTGTTGGACAAGGCCGAGCTGTGGCACCACGGGCATGAACACCACCACGCGCCAGTGGCCGCAGCGACGCCCGCCCACGACCACCATCACGGGCCCGGACACGCGCATGACCATGATCATGACCACGCCCACCCCGCCCCACGCGGCGCAGGTGGCTGGGCGGTGCTGGCGGGCGATTCGGTGCACTGCTTTGGCGACGGCGTGTTGATTGCATCGGCCTTTGTGGCCGATTGGCGCTTAGGGCTTCTGGCGGCGCTGTCGGTGATGGCGCACGAGGTGCCGCACCACATGGGCGATTTGGTGGTGCTGCGCCAGGCCGGTGGTTCGCGCCGGGCAGCCATCGTCAAGGTGTCATTGGCAGGGGCTGTCACGGCCCTGGGCGGCGCGGCAGGCTATGCGCTGGTGGCGCTGCTGCGCGACTGGCTGCCCTTCTTTTTGGTACTGGCCAGCTCCAGCTTTGTGTATGTGGCGCTGGCCGATCTGATTCCGCAACTGCAGCGGCGCCTGACGGTGCCGCAAACGGTGGCGCAGGTCACCTGGCTGCTGGCAGGCATTGGCTTGGTGACGGTGGTGAGCGCCTGGGCGCACGCCCACCACTGATCGCCAGCTAAGCGCTCGCTGTTAAGCCCCGGTGGCCACCGGCCGGCTGCGGTCTGATACCCATTCGCTCCAACTGCCGGCCATCAGCGCCGTGGGCTCAAAACCCGCCACTTCCATGGCCAGCAAGTTGGGCACGGCCGTCACGCCGCTGCCGCAGTGGTGCACCACGGCGCCCGCATCGTGGCCTTTTAGCAGGGCTTGCCAGCGCTGGCGCAGTTCAGCGGCGGGTTTGAAGCGGCCGTCGGGTTGCAGGTTGTCGCTAAACGGGTGATTGAGTGCGCCAGGGATGTGCCCGGCCACGGGGTCTAGTGGCTCGACTTCACCGCGGTAGCGGGGTGCGGCGCGGGCGTCGACCAAGGTTCCGTCCCACTGCGGGCCGATTTGCGCGGCAATGCGTGCCACGGCGGCCAGATGGCGCAGCGCTTGGCGCTGGGGCATCGATACCGCCGTCGGTTTGCGGGCGCGGCCAGACTGCACCGTCGCGCCAGCCGCTTGCCAAGCAGCAAAGCCGCCGTCGAGCACCGCCACATTGGCGTGCCCAGCCCACTTGCACATCCACCACAGGCGACCGCAAAACTGCGGGCCGGTGCGGTCCATGGCCACCAGCTGCGTCTGCGGGCCCACACCCATGGCACCCAGCCAGCGGGTGAAGGCCGCGCGGTGGGGCAAGGGGTGGCGGCCGCCGCTGGCAGGCGGCTCGGCGCTGGAGGCTTGGCCGCTGTGGTCGCTTAAATCGGCATCCAAACTGGCATACAGCGCGCCCGGCACATGGCCGGCTTCAAACTGCTGGCGGCCCAGCTCGGGCTGGGCCAAGTCAAAGCTGCAGTCAATGACCACTGGCGGCGCCGCGCTGGCCAGCGCTTCTTGCAGTTGCGACACATTGATGAGGTGGGTGTACATAGGGCGGGCAGTGCAGATCTGGGTCAGTGGTCATCAGCCGGGGCTTTGGGTGCGGCGCGCTGGCGCAGCGCGGTGGACACGATACCGCTGGTGATGATCAGCGCCATGCCGCTCCACGCCAATACGTCCAGCTTTTCACCAAACCAAAGCAGGCCCAGCAGGGCCGCAAAGATGATGCCGGAATACTGCAGGTTAGCCACCACCAGCGTGGCGCCTTGGCTGTAGGCGCGGGTCATGCACAACTGGCCCAACGAGGCCAGCAGCCCAATGGGCAGCAGCCACAGCGCGGCTTGCCAGTCCCAGGGTGAAACGCCCGCCACCGTCATACCCAAGCTACCCGCCACCACGGTGCCCACAGCGAAATAGAACACGGTGCGCGTCTCGGGTTCACCCGCTCGGCCCAGCGCCATCACCTGCAAGTAGGCAAACGCCGCCGACATGCCCGACAGCAGCCCCACCAGCCCAGCCCACAGTTGGTCTTGCGCAATGGTGGGCCGCAGCATCAACACCACGCCCGCAAAACCCGCCAGCACCGACAGCACCAGTGGCGCCTGAAACGCCGTGGATTCGCCGGGCCGCCAAGCCAGCAGGGTGCTGCCCACCAAAAACGCTGCCACCCACACGCTGCTCATGTAGTTCAGCGTCATGGCGGTGGCCAGCGGCAGGTGGCCGATGGCGTAGAACCACGCGCCCAATGACGCGGTGCCAATCGCACTGCGCCACAGATGCATGCCCGGTACGGCGGTGCGCAGGCTCACTTGGCGTGAACGTGCCAGCGCCCACATGAACAGCACCCCCACCACGCCACGCCAAAACACCAATTCAGCGGCATTGAAGTGCGCCGACGCGATCTTGACGCACACCCCCATCAAGGAAAACAAGGCCGAAGCCAACAACATCCAGGTGGCTTGCATCAGGCTTGGGGATGAGAGGGTGCCGTTAACTTCGCCAATGAACGGGGCTTAAAGGAAAAACGGCGCTTGCGCCCTAGGAATGGGCGTAAGCAGCTATAAAACATATAGCAATTGCCGAGTGCGCTCGAGGTCAACAGCTCACCGCGTCATCTTGGCGCGATACCACTCATGAAAGTGCTGCATGCCGTCTTCCATCGGGCTTTGGTAGGGGCCGGCTTCGTTGTCGCCGCGCTGCCACAGGGCGCGGCGGCCCGCGTCCATGCGCAAGGCAATTTCATCGTCTTCCACGCAGGTTTCCATGTAGGCGGCGCGCTGCGCTTCGACGAAATCGCGCTCAAACGCGGCGATTTCTTCGGGGTAGAAGAACTGCACCATGTTGAGTGTTTTTTGCGGACCGATCGGGTGCACCGTAGACACCGTCAACACATGCGGATACCACTCCACCATGATGTGCGGGTAGTAGGTCAGCCAGATAGCGCCGTGCGCAGGCGGCTCGCCACGGCGGTAGTCCAGCAGGGCGCGCTGCCAGCGGTGGTACACGTCGCTGCCTGCTCGGCCCAAGCGGTTGGCCACACCCACGGTTTGCACCGAATATTCGGGCGCAAACTGCCAGCGCAGGTCGTCACAGGCCACAAAGTTGCCCAACCCGGGGTGAAACGGGCCCACGTGGTAGTCCTCTAGATAGACCTCAATGAAGGTCTTCCAGTTGTAGTCGCAATGGTGCAGCTCGGTGTGGTCGAGCACATAGCCGTCAAAGCTCAGTTCTTGCGCCATGCCCAGGCCCGCCATATCGGCGGCCACGTCGCGGCCGTTGTCTTCAAACAGCAGGCCGTTCCATTCGCGCAGCTTGTAGCTATTGAGGTTAAGGCATGGGTCATGGCTGAAGTGCGGCGCACCCAGCAGTTGGCCTGATGGCGCATAGGTCCAGCGGTGCAAAGGGCACACGATGTTGCCGCCCTGGGCGGGGGTGTTCAGCGTGCCCCGGCCTTTGAGCATGATGGCCTGTCGGTGGCGGCAGACGTTAGAGACCAGCTCTAGCCCGCCCGGGGCGTGGATCAGTGCCCGGCCTTCCCCTTCATGCGGCAAGGCTTGGTAGTCGCCGCGTTCGGGCACGGCCAGCTTGTGGCCCACGTAGCGCGGGCCGCCATCAAAGATGAGCTCCTTCTCGCGCTGAAACAGCGCTGGGTCAAAGTAGCTCGATACATGCAGTGGGCTAACCGCCTGCTTGAACTGAAGACTCAAATCAGACATGGTGTCCTGACCTCAATCTCCCCCGATGAAGGGGCAGGGAGTGGCCGTGGCCTCGCTCGTGCGAAGTCGCGACCTGACGTGAAGAACCCGCAGGCGCCGGGGCATCCATTAGATCAAAAACAGAGAGCGCCGATGGGCCGCTGCCACGTTTTTGGCCCATGCCGTCGGCAAAGCCGGTTGGGGGGCTGGATTCTACCCAGGCCCTTGGACGCATTTGCCGCAACTGGGGCAAAGACCTGTGCGGCGTGGGCCGCCAGCGTGTCTTTGGAGCGGCCACTCTACGCACGGGTGCCCCTGAGTGCCTGGCCGGGCGTGCCCGTCCCTACAATGGTCCGATGCGTGGTGCAAGCCGCACGACGACTCACTTTCAGCTCTTTTTTCCTGACCATGCCCCGCCGGGCCAACCCCAATCCTGATGAAGCCAGCGTGCTGACTGGCCCAGGCCTTTCTGCGCCCGCCGTTAATGCACGCTATGAAGACGCGGTGGCCGAGCTAGAAGGCATCGTGGCCCAGTTGGAGGCTGGTCGCATGCCATTGGACGAGTTGCTGGCGGCCTATCAGCGCGGCGCTGCGCTGCTCACCCACTGCCAAGGCTTGCTGGCGCAGGTGGAAGACCAGATCCGCGTGCTTGATGAAAACGGCATCGCCCGCCGCTGGAGCGCCAGCGCTGAGGGCGGCGACTTCTTGGCCGCATCCTCGGCGCCGCCTGCCAAAAGCCCATGAACGCCATGCTTCAAGCGGCGCGCCACTCGCAGGCGCCCGGCCATTCAGGCTTTGACTTTGCGCTGTGGAGTCAGCAAGTGGCGCAGGCCGTCGAGGCCTTCTTGCAGCAGCATGTGGGCACGCAAGCGCCCGCTGATTTGGCCCAGGCCATGCGCTGGGCCACGCTGGGCGGTGGCAAGCGGCTGCGCCCGTTGTTGGTGATGGCAGCGGCGCGGCTGAGCGGCATGGGCTTGGACAAACCCAACCCAGTGGCCCTGCGCGCGGCGGTGGGGGTGGAGCTGATCCACGCCTATTCGCTGGTGCATGACGACATGCCGTGCATGGACAACGACGATTTGCGCCGAGGCAAACCCACGGTGCACAAGCAGTTTGGCCAAGCCGGTGCGCTTTTGGCGGGTGACGCCTTGCAGGCGCTGGCCTTTGAGGTGCTGACGCCGGCGCCTTCGCCGGAAGTGCCTGCCACCCTGCAAGCGCAGTGGTGCGCCACCTTGGCCCGCGCCGCCGGAGCGTCCGGCATGGCGGGTGGACAAGCCATTGACCTGGCCCACGTAGGCAAGGCCATGACCGAGCCCGAACTGCGGCAGATGCACCGGCTTAAAACCGGCGCACTGCTGCTGGCCAGCGTGCAAATGGGTGCCGCCTATGCCGCGGTGTCAGCGCCGCAAGTCCAGGCGGCTGCCGCGCCGCTTGAGCGCTATGGCCTAGCACTTGGGCTGGCGTTTCAGGTGGTGGACGATGTGTTGGACGTCACCGCCGACGCCGCCACACTGGGCAAGACACCGGGCAAAGACGCTGCGGCGGATAAGCCCACCTATGTGTCGCTCTTGGGCTTAGGCGGCGCGCAAGCCTTGGCGCAAGACCTGGCCCAGCAGGCGCTGGCCGCCTTGGACGACATTCAGCGCATTTGGCCCAGTGGCGACACCCAAGCCCTGAGCGCCCTGGTGCACCGCGTGGTGCATCGCAATTCTTGAGCCTTGTATGAGTCACACACCGCTGCTGGACACCATTGATTCGCCTGAAGACCTGCGCCGCCTGTCGCGCCAGCAGTTGCGGCCCTTGGCTGATGAGTTGCGCAGCTTTGTCTTGCACAGCGTGTCACGCACCGGTGGCCATCTAAGCAGCAACCTGGGCACGGTGGAGCTCACGGTGGCGCTGCACCATGTCTTTAACACCCCGCATGACCGCATCGTGTGGGACGTGGGCCACCAAACCTATCCGCACAAGATCCTTACCGGTCGGCGCGAGCGCATGCACACCTTGCGGCAGCTGGGCGGCATCAGCGGTTTTCCCAAGCGCGACGAAAGCGAATACGACACCTTTGGCACCGCGCATTCGTCCACCAGCATCTCAGCCGCCTTGGGCATGGCGCTGGCCGCGCGCCTGAAGGGTGAAGAGCGCCGCGTGGTGGCCGTCATTGGTGACGGCGCCATGAGCGCAGGCATGGCCTTTGAAGCCTTGAACAACGCCGGTGTGGCCGATTGCGACCTCATCGTCATCCTGAACGACAACGACATGTCGATCAGCCCCCCCGTGGGTGCGCTGAATCGCTACCTGGCGCAGTTGATGAGCGGGCGCTTTTACGCCGCTGCCAAAGAAGTGGGCCGCAATGTGCTCAAAGCCGCCACCCCGCCGCCTTTGTTTGAACTGGCGCGGCGCATGGAGCAAGGTGCCAAGGGCATGGTGGTGCCCGCCACTTTGTTTGAGAAGTTTGGCTTTAACTACATCGGCCCCATTGATGGGCATGATTTAGATGCGCTCTTGCCCACGCTCGACAACTTAAAGGCCAGCAAAGGCCCGCAGTTTTTGCATGTGGTCACCAAAAAAGGCCAAGGCTACAAACTGGCCGAAGCCGACCCCATCGGCTACCACGGCCCCGGCAAGTTTGATCCTGCAGTGGGCATCATGGCCCCGAGCACACCGCCCAAAACCACCTTCACCCAGGTGTTTGGCCAGTGGCTGTGCGACATGGCGGCGGCCGATCCGCGCTTGGTGGGCATCACGCCAGCCATGCGCGAAGGCTCGGGCATGGTGGAGTTTGAGCGGCGCTTTCCCGACCGCTACTTTGACGTGGGCATTGCCGAGCAGCACGCGGTGACGTTTGCCGCTGGCCTGGCTTGCGAGGGGCTGAAGCCGGTGGTGGCGATTTACTCCACCTTCTTGCAGCGCGGCTATGACCAATTGGTGCACGACGTGGCCATTCAGCGCTTGCCGGTGGTGCTGGCCATGGACCGCAGCGGCATCGTGGGTGCCGACGGCGCCACCCACTGCGGCGCGTTTGACATCGCCTATCTGCGCTGCTTGCCCAACGTCAGCGTGGCCTGCCCGGCGGATGAGGCCGAATGTCGCGCCTTGCTGAGCACCGCCTTTGAACAAGACCACCCCGTGGCCGTGCGCTATCCCCGTGGCGCGGGGGTGGGCGCGCAGCCCAGCGCTTCGCTGGCGGGCCTGCCCTTCGGGCGCGGTGAACTGCGTCGCCAAGGCCAAAGCGGTGTGCTGATTTGTGCCTTTGGCACGCTGCTGTACCCCAGCTTGGCCGCAGCTGAAAAGCTCGACGCCACAGTGCTCAACATGCGCTGGGCCAAGCCTTTGGATGTGGATCTGCTGCTCAAACACCTGCCCGAGCACACCCTGGTGGTGACGGTCGAAGAGGGCTGCGCAATGGGCGGCGCTGGATCTGCGGTGGCCGAAGCGCTAGCGGCGGCGGGCCAGCGGCAGGCACCGCTGCTGCTGGGTTTGCCCGACCGCTTCATTGACCATGGCGACCCCGCCAAGCTCTTGTCCCATTGCGGGTTGGATGCGGCGGGCATTGAGCGCTCGGTGCGCGAACGGCTTGCTTCGCCCTTGGGCGTGGGCATGGGCTCGGACGCCGAAGCCGCTGCCGCCCAAGTGGCGCGGGCACATCTGCGTTCGGTGCGCTAAACCGGCCCATCTGCAGCCGGGCTTGCCTGCCGAGGCTGAACGCCCGCTGACGCGCCCCGGAAGATTTCGGGTTGGCGGTGTGAATTTCCGTCAGCCCCGAAAAGGGTAAATCCCTTGTTCGCTGGGTGGCTGCTCTTTCTAGAATGTGGGGCTATTGATCGTGAGCTAAGCGCAGATTCGGCGCCCACGCTAGCGGTCAATTTTTTTGGCAGACCCTTTTTTCTCATTTAGGAGTCAATACATGGACCGTCGTCGTGTCATTCAAGGCGCAGGCATTGCTGGCGTGCTCGCAGCAGGCGTTGCGCCCGCCGTACATGCGCAGGGTGCTGCGATTCGCTGGCGTTTGGCGTCTAGCTTCCCCAAGTCGCTGGACACCATTTACGGCGCAGCTGAAATCATGGCCACCAAAGTGCGCGAAATGACCAACGGTCGTTTCGTGATCACCGTGGCCGCCCCGGGTGAAATCGTGCCCGCCTTTGGCGTGGTCGATGCAGTGCAGGCCGCCACCGTTGAGATGTCGCACACCGCGCCGTACTACTTCTTCGGTAAAGATCCCACGTTCGCCTTGGGCACCGCCATTCCGTTTGGCCTCAATTCACGCCAGATCACCGCCTGGATGTTTGAGGGCAACGGCATGAAGCTCATGCGCGAGTTCTACGACCCGTACAACATCGTGAACTTCGTCGGCGGCAACACCGGCGCGCAAATGGGCGGCTGGTGGCGCAAAGAAATCAAATCGCTGGCTGATTTGAAGGGCTCCAAGTTCCGCGTGGGCGGCTTCGGTGGCCGCGTGATGGAGCGCATTGGCGCGGTGCCGCAAAACATTCCTGGTGGCGAGATTTATCAAGCCCTGGAAAAAGGCACCATTGACGCCGCCGAATGGGTGGGCCCGTATGACGACGAAAAACTGGGCTTCAACAAAGTGGCGCCCAACTACGCGTATCCCGGCTTCTGGGAAGGTGGCGCGCAGCTGGAGTTCTACATCAACAAGGCCGCCTTTAACGGCTTGTCGGCTGAGAACAAGGCCATCGTGGAGTGCGCTTGCACCTACGCCGCTACCGAAATGCAGGCCCGCTATGACGTGCGCAACCCGGCCGCGCTCAAGCGCCTGGTGGCCGCTGGCACCAAGCTGTTCCCCTTCCCCAAAGACGTGATGGACGCGGCCTTCAAAGAGTCGATGGCCCTCTACGCCGAAATCAGCGGCACCAACCCGCGCTGGAAGAAGGTCTACGACGACTACAGCGCCTATCGCCGCGACGCCAACCTGTGGTTCCGCTTCACCGAAGCCACGTTTGACGACTTCATGCAAAAGCAGCGCCTGTAAGTGGGCTGAGCCCACAGAGCCCGGCCCGTCGCCGAGGCTCTTTGGCTGACCTAAACCCCGGTTGCCGTGAGGCAGTCGGGGTTTTTTTTATGAGCGGCTGACGGGTTGATGACTAAGTGCAAAAACCGGCCAATCCGCCCTAAAAAACGGCGTATGCAGCTATAAAAAATATAGCAATTGGGCACTGCTGGCCTGCTGACCTGCTGAACTGGGTAAGCGGGTGGTGCGGCGCCCGCAAAAAAAAAGGGGCCCTTGCGGGCCCCTGTGTGCGTGCCAACTGGCGCTTTACTTTTGCGCGTCTTGCTTGATGGCGTCCAGCAGGCCACGCATCGGGTCTTCTTTGCCGCCAGTGGCGCCTTCGGTGCTGCCCGGGGTGGGTGTGTTTTGCAGTGCGTCGCGGCCGGTCTGGATGTTTTGCAGCGCGGCGTCGGCGTCGATCTTGGGCGCGTCAGCATCCAGGCCGTCTGACACCAAGCCGGGGAAGGCAATCACCGCGGCCACCATCACCAACTGCAAGATGATGAAGGCAATCGAGCCCTTGTAAATCTGCGCCGTGGTGACGGCGGGGATTCGCTCATTGGTGATGCGGTCGTTGTAGTCGGCCTTGGGCGCCACGCTGCGCAGGTAGAACAGCGCAAAACCAAAGGGCGGTGTCAGAAAGGACGTCTGCAGGTTCATGGCAATGATCACGCCGAACCAGATCATGACTTGGTCTACTGGCACGCCGGGCAGCAATTCGGGCAGGATTTTCTCGGCCACTGGCGCCAGCATCGGAATCACGATAAAGGCGATTTCAAAGAAGTCGATGAACATGCCCAAGATGAACACCAAGATGTTCACCACAATCAAAAAGCCCATCGCACCGCCGGGCAGGGCGTCAAACAGGTGCTCTACCCACACGTGGCCGTCAGCGGCGTTAAAGGTGAAGCTGAACACGGTGGAGCCCACCAAGATGAACAGCACAAAGGTGGCTAGCCGCGCGGTGTTATCCAGCGCCTGGCGCATGAGCTTGAAGCCCAGGCGGCGGCGAGCCACCGCCATGATCAGCGCACCCAGGGCGCCCATGGCGCCGCCTTCGGTGGGCGTGGCCACGCCCAAGAAAATGGTGCCCAGCACCAAGAAGATCAGCACCAGCGGCGGAATCAGCACAAAGGTAAAGCGCTCGGCCAGCTTGGACAGCAGGCCCATCTTGGTGACGCTGTTCAGGATGGCCAGACCCAAGGCCACAAACGACGAGATGGTCAGCGACATGATCAGGACTTCGTCGCCCGGTGCGGGCCGGTCGCCACGCCCCACCAGTGGGTTGATGACGCCCTGGTGCACCATGCTCCAGGCATACCCCGCTGCGCCGCAGATCAGCAACAGCACCAGCAGCGACTTGTGACCCGACGCGCCGTTATCTTCCCGGTAAATGCGGGCTTCTGGGGGCAGCGCGGGCACCCAAGAGGGCTTGACGAAGGCCACCACGGCAATAAAGGCCAGGTACAGGCCCACCAACAGCAAGCCCGGGATCAGCGCCCCGGCATACATGTCGCCCACCGAGCGACCGAGTTGGTCGGCCAGCACGATCAGCACCAAGCTGGGTGGGATGGCCTGCGCCAGCGTGCCGCTGGCGGTGATGGTGCCGGTGGCAATGGTGCGGTTGTAGCCATAGCGCAGCATGATGGGCAGCGAAATCAGGCCCATGCTGATCACGGCTGCGGCCACCACGCCGGTGGTGGCGGCCAACAAGGCGCCCACCAAAATCACCGCCACCGCCAGGCCCCCGCGCAGCGGGCCAAACACTTGGCCTACGGTTTCCAACAGGTCTTCGGCCATCCCGGATCGCTCCAAGATGATCCCCATGAAGGTAAAGAAGGGAATGGCCAGCAGCGTGTCGTTTTGCATGATGCCAAACACGCGCAAAGGCAGCGCCTGAAACATGTTGGGCGGGAACAGACCGGCTTCGATGCCGATAAAGCCGAACATCAGTCCGGTGGCGGCCAGCCCAAAAGCGACTGGAATGCCAGTGAGCAAGAAAAACAGCAGCCCCGCAAACATGAGCGGGACAAAGTTGGCAGTGATGAATTCGGTCATGGCGAAAGGCTTGGGACTAAATCGGGGGCAGGGCGCGGGGGCGGGCGGATGCGAACAGATCCGGGTGGCGCTAGCGCGCGGGGCTGGCGGCAGCGGCCTTTAGAGCGGCGTCGCGGGCGGCGGCTTCTTCGGCCACTTGGGTGGCCAGCGCCAGCTCATCGACCTTTTCGCTGTCGGGCGTGAAGGGCTCGGGCAGCAGGCCCTTGAGGTAGGCCACGCGCTTGATGAGCTCAGACAAGGCCTGCGCGGCCAAAATCGAAAAACCCACGGGAATCAGCAGCAGCACCGGCCAGCGAATCAAGCCACCTGCGTTTTGGCTGACTTCGCCGCTGACCCATGCGCGGGAGAACACCGGCCAGCTCAGGTTAATGAGGATCAGCGCCAACGGGATGGTGAAGATCACCAGCCCCAAGATATCGATGATGGCGTTGGTGCGCGTCGACAGGCGCGAAGAGATGAAGTCAATGCGCACATGGGCGTTTTTCAGCAGCACATAGCCCACGCCCAGCATGAACACGCCAGCAAACAAATACCACTGGATTTCGAGCATGGCGTTAGAGCCAATGTTGAAGGCCTTGCGCACAATGGCGTTGCCTGCGCTGATGAGCACAGCGGCCAACACCAGCCACATGGTGAGGCGCCCAATCCATTCGTTGGTTCGATCAATCAGGCGGGACAGTGACAGCAAAGCACCCATGGCGACTCCGAAACAAACTGCGTAAAGCGAAGCAGACAATTATCCTGCTCTGGCATGGGGTTACTTGTCGGTGTTTTTCATAGGGCGTTGAGAGTTTTTCATATGGCAAAAAAAGAAACCTGTAAGCCTGATCCGCTAGCGGCGGGCTGGCTGGCGCGGGAGTGCACCGTTTGACCTTGCAAGTTCATGACCCCAGCGGCCTCGCACACGGCGGCGTGGATTGGCTGTCACTGGCCCTGATCGACGCGCGCAACCACACGCTGGCTTTGCTAGACGCGGTATTGACCGCTCACGCGCAGCGCAACGCCGCTCCCGCCCAGACACCCCCGGCCGCCCCTGAGCAAAGTGCCAATACGCGGGCTGCTGGGGCTGGGCTGGCCCCGCACGCGCTGCATGCCGAGCACGCACTATGGCAAGCCGGGCGGCTGGGCTGGTGGGCCGAGCGCTGGATTGCGCGCAACACGCAGCGCGCGCTGGGGGCGGCGGGGCCCTCGCATCCCACCCGCTTGGCCTCGGTGGAGCCGCAAGCCGATGCCTGGTGGCAGTTGGCGCCCCTGCCGGTGTCGGGCGAATCCGCGCCGTCGTGGGGCGGCGGGCCGGCACCAGATGCAGCCCACATCAAGGCCTATTTGCTCGACACCCTGGAAACCACCTTGGCCTTGCTAGAGAAGGTGGCCGATGGCGATGTGGCGGGCTTGTACTTCTTTCGCCAAGCCTTGGCGCGGGAAGACGAAGCCGCCTATGCCTTGTGGTGCCACGCGCAGCACGCGGGATTGCCGCTAGACGCGCCCGAAGCGCAAGCGCTACAGACTCGCAGCCTGGCGCGGGTGAATGTGGCCGCGCGCCGTGTAAGCGTGGGCGAGAGCCTGCCCACTGCGGACCTGGCCGCTGGTGGCTACGCCGCAAGCACTTTCGCCTGCGATTTGGCACAACCTGCGCACCCTGTGGCACTGCCCGACTTTGATATTGATGCCCAACCCGTGTCCTGGGGCGCGTTTGCCGAGTTTGTGGCCGATGGGGGCTACGACGAACCGCGCTGGTGGTCGCAAGACGGCTGGCGCTGGCTGCAACTGGGGAGCGCCCATGTGCGTCGTGTGCCCGCGCATGTGGAGCAAATGGCGCGTGGCGCGGTGGTGCTGCACCGCTTTGGTCGCACGGTGCGGGTGCCCGCCCAAGCCGCAGCCTGTCACCTGAGCGCCTTTGAGGCGCAAGCCTGGTGCAACTGGGCGGGCCGCTACCTGCCTACTGAAGCCCAATGGGAACATGCCGCCCGCAGCGCCACCGCCTCTGGTTTTGTCTGGGGCCAGGTGGTGGAATGGACGGCCGACCGCCTGCACCCCTACCCGAACGCGCCCGTGGCGCCGTGGCGCAGCGACGACCCCGTGCCCTGGGGTCAGGCCCTGGCGCTGCGCGGCCAGTCATGGGCCCATTCGCTGCGTTTGCGCCAGCCGTCGTGGCGCCGCTGGGCGCTGGCGGGCGACACCCAGGGCTTCACGGGATTTCGCTCGTGCGGCTAGGTCGTGAAGGCGCCGACCGCCAAGCCATTTGCTATTTGTTTGATAGCTGCTTAGGCTGATTTCAAAAGCGCGAAAGCCCTATTTGGCTTGTGGGCTACTGTTCCAGAGACAAGCGCCGGTCTTCCCGCACCCACTGGGCAAAGGTCGGCGCGTCAAGCGGCTGACTAAACAGGTAGCCCTGCAGATGGTCGCATCCGAGTTCGCGCAAAAACGCCATCTGCTCGACAGATTCCACCCCTTCGGCCACCAGTTCTTGGCGCAATTGCTTGGCCATGGTGACGATGGCGCGCGCAATGGCGCAGTCGTGTTCGCCTTTGGGGATGCCCACCACAAAGCTGCGGTCGATCTTGAGGGTGTTGATCGGAAAGCGCTTGAGGTAAGCCAGGCTGCTGTAGCCGGTGCCAAAGTCGTCCAGCGCAATGCCAATGCCATGGGCCACCAGGTCATTCATGATGGGGATGACCACATCGTGGCCACGCACCATCAGGCTTTCGGTGATCTCCACCGACAGCGCCTGCGGGCTCAAGCCCTGGCGCGCCAAGGCGGCGCTGACACGCCCCGGCAAGCCCGCGTCAAACTGGCGGGCTGACACATTGATGGCAATGGGTGGCGGCGTGAGGCCCTCGTCCATCCACTGCCGAATCTGCCGTGCCGCCTCTTCCAGCACCCACTGGCCCAAATCGAGAATCAGGCCACTTTCTTCAGCCACCGGCACAAACTCGGCGGGGGCAATGTGGCCCCGCTCGGGGTGAACCCAGCGCAGCAGCGCTTCTGCGCCGCTGATGCGCCCGCTGCGCAGGCTGGCCTTGGGCTGGTACACCAGGGTGAGCCCTTGGTTAGCCAGCGCGTGGCGCAAGCCGCTTTCAATGCTCAGGGTCTGGCTGACCCGATGGTTCATCTCGGGGTTAAAAAACAAGAACGGTGCACCTGTGCTGTCAGCGCGCAATCGGGCCAGTTCTGCGTGGCGCAGCAAGTGCGTGGCCTCGGCACCGTCGTCGGGGAACAGTGCCACACCCAGGCGCGGCTGCAGGCGCACGCTGTGGCCCAACACCTCGATGGCATCGCTTAAGGCCGCTTCAATCTTGTGGGCCACGCGGGCGGCCTCTTCGCGCCGGGTCATGCCCGGCAAGATCAGGCCCAGGCGGTCGCCGCGCAAGCGAGCCAGGGTGTCTTCGTCACGAATGGTGGCGCGCAGCCGGTGTGCCACTTGACGCATCAGCTCGTCGGCGGCTTCGTCGCCCATGCCTTCTCGGAATGCGGTGACGCGGTCTAGCCCCAACAGCAGCAGCGCGCCTTGCAGTTTGCGGCGCAGCACGCTGGCGCACTGTTGGCTGAGCAACTGCATGAACAGCGCGTCGTTGGGCAAGCCGGTGAGCTCGTCAAAGTGGCGCAGGCGATCAATGCGCTTTTCGTAGTCCTTGGCTTCTGAAATATCGGAAAAGATCGAAAACGCGTGGGTGACCTGGCCCTCGTCGTCCCGAACAGTGCCGATGGTGACGCTTTGCGGAAAGAAAGTACCGTCGCGCCGCTTGCCAATGATTTCGCCCGACCACGGGCCCTGCCCCGACATGGCGGCACGCACCTGGGCGCGAAAGTCTTCGTCGTGCTGCCCCGAGCGCAGCAAATCAGGCGTGCGGCCAATCGCCTCATGCGCCCGGTAGCCGGTGATGCGGCAAAACGAGCGGTTCACATAAACAATGCGCTCATTGCCATCCACGATCAGGATGCCTTGCTCGCTGCTTTCCACAATGCGCGCCTGCAAGCGATGCAGCTGGCCGGTGGTGAGTGGCTTGACCAGGTTGGCAAAGCGCGCCACCAGGCTTTCGGGCATGCCATCGTCGCCACGCTCCACGTCCATGGCCAAGCCAATGCGGATGACATCGCCGGTTTTGGTGCGACGTTGCACTTCAATGAAAGGCGCGCCGTCACCCAAATGCAGTTCGGGCATGCCCAGGTCGGCGTCGCTGCCATCGTCACCGTCGGCGCCAGTCGGCGCCAAAAACAAAATGTTCTGGCCCACCGCTTCGTTGGTGCTGTAGCCAAAGACCGCCTGGGCCGATTCATTCCAGTGCGTGATAAAGCCACCCAAATCCATGCGCACCTCGGCCATGGGGAGTTGTGACTCCATCAGGTCGGCTATGGGTGAATTCATGGGTGGCGGGGGCGGGTGTGGCAATGCGTTGGTCGTTCAGGTGCGGGGCAGGGCGCCTGGCACCCAAGCCAGTGCGTCCAGCGCCACTTGCTGCACCACTGCGCCGGTGAGTTCAAGTGTTTGCGCGCAGGTCTGGGCGGCGCTGGCTTCAAAGTGTTCTAGGGCTCGCGCCAACTGCAAGGCGTGCCCCAAGTCTCCGGTGCCTTGCAACACCGCCTGAGCGACTGGCTCGGGCAGCGCAAGTGGCTTCAGCACATCGGGCAGCGCCATGCCGAACAGCACGCCCAGCCATGACAACATTCCCACCATGAAGGCTTGGTCTTGAACGGCCCGGTCGCGACCGGTGGCCTGCATGAGCTGCTCGAGCATGCGGCCGCGCCAAGCCGCACGCGCCAGCAGCATCGGCGCTCGGGCATCGGCAGGCCCCGACACAAACACCACCAGATGGACCCAGCGCTTGAGCTGCTGGCGGCCAATCAACATCACCGCTTGGCCGATGCTGGACACCTCGCGCCCGCCCGCAAAGGCAGCCGAATTCACCAGACGCAGCAATTGGTAGGTGAGGCCCGCATCACGGCGCAGAAGGTCTTCGATGTCGCGCACTTCGGCGTCTGCGTTCACCAACCGCAGCAGCTGCAGCGCCAAGCTGCGCGCAGCCGCTTGGGCGGCATTGGGTTTGCTGGGCGCCGCTTCGGCCCAGCGCCCGCTCACAAACCGAGTGCCCGCAGGCAGCGGCGTGGCCAGCGACTCAGCCTTAAAGACCATGCCGGGCCCTGTGGGCAAGACACCTGCGCTGGTCCAAGCCTGCGCCACGGCGGCAGCAGCCACCGGCCCCGCAGCGGCCGCCAGCACTTGCGCGTCCAGATACATCGGCCAAGACGCCGCGAGTTTTTTGAACGGTTCAGACTGCGCCGCAGCCAGCGCCACGGTGGGGTCACCTGCGCTTAGGCGCAAGGCCACGGCTTGAGGCTGACCTTTGGGGGTGGCCAGAAGCTCAAACAGCATCAAGGCGGGCCAGGCGGCAGCGGCAGTCATGGAAGTCGGGTGTCCCATTCAGGCGAGGATCAAGCCGCTGGCAATTGCGGCCTCACGCATGGTAGTGCAAGGGCGCGTGCGCCGTGGCGTGTATCAGTGCGGCGATTCAGGTGGCGTTTTGCCCAGCACCCGGTACACCGTGGCACGGCTGATACCCAAGCTGAGCGCGGCCGCGCTGACATTGCCCCGCGCTTGCGTGACCGCTTGACGAATCCATTCGCGCTGATGGGCCTTGAGTGGCTTGGCCGTAGTCTTGGCTACCGCTGCGGATGGTGCTGCTCGTGCGGGCGCGCGGCTGTCGCGGCTGTCATCAGCGCGCAGCCGCATGCGCAGGCCTGACCACAAGACGGCTTCATGCTCGACGCCGTCTAGCAGGGCCTCCCAGGGTTCGGCCAACACCGCTGACAAATGACTGGGTGGGCGCTCGCCGTCGCTCAAGCCCAGCATGGTGCGGGCCTGGGTGTCAGCGCCAGTGACTTGGCCATCGTCATCGACCAACAGCAGCGCTGCGGTGGCTGCATCCACGGCGCTGGCGCCCGGCCAGGCCAAGCTCACACGCCAGCGATGGGGCTGAGCCAACAGCACTTGAGCTTCCACCCGCTGGGCGGCCTGCGCCACCAGGTGGGCCAGTTCGGGGCGTTCCTGCGCGTCGATGCCGGTGACGTCCAGCATGCCCAGCAGCTCGCCGCGCGGCCCAGCCAGTGGGGCCCCTGCGCAGCTGTAGCAGCCAGCTTCGGCATAGAAGTGCTCGGTGCGATGCAGCCACACCGCTTGGCGACTGGCCAGCGCCGCCCCAATGGCGGTGGTGCCCACCCGGCGTTCAGACAAATCCAGCCCAACGCGTCCGATAGCGCGTGCGCGCGGGTCGCGGGTATCGACCGCGCCGGCCACCTGCAGCACCACGCCTTGGGCATCGGTCAGCAAGACAAAAAAGCCCAGCGGCGCCACCGCGCGGGCGGTGTCGGCCAACACGCCATGCGCGGCAGCCAGCAGGCCGCGCTGGGCCTCCAGCAGGCGCTTGCGCTCGGGGCTGCTGACACTGTCAAACACCATGCGGCTGTGCGGCTGATGGCCGACGCTCAGCGAGCGTTGCCAGGATTGCTCCAGCCAGGCCCGACCGGCAGGCAGCACATTGTGTTCACCGTGCACCAACACCCGTCGCCGCAGATGATCAATTTGATGCAAGCGGACCGCAGCCGCACCCGATGCAGACACTGAAACGGCAGGTAAGGCGGCGCGGGGGGCAGACATGGCAGGGTGCGGCAGGCGATGAATGGGAGCAACCCGTCACACGCGGGCTGAAATCAGTGTCGCATTTTGAGAAATTTGTGTGTCCATGATTTGCGGCTCAGGGTATTGCCTAGGAGCTGCGGGGCGGGCTGGTCAAAAAATGCAGGCGTCCTCGCAAGGCCCCTTGCGATGCGCAGCTCTAAAACCTAAGGAGACCACCCATCATGCAAATTCGATTGACGGTCAACGGCCAGGCGCGCAGCCTGGACGTGGCACCCAACACCTTGCTGGTGAGCGCATTGCGCCAGCACCTTGGTTTGACCGGCACGCACGTGGGTTGCGACACCGCGCAATGTGGCGCCTGCACGGTGCATGTCAACGGCCAGGCCATCAAGTCGTGCAACACCTTGGCCGTGCAGCACAACGGCGCGGCGGTCACCACCATTGAAGGCATGGCCACTGCCGACGGCACCATGCACCCCATGCAAGCGGCGTTCAAAGACTGCCACGGCCTGCAGTGCGGCTTTTGCACCCCCGGCATGGTGATGAGCGCGGTGGACATCTGCCAGCGCCACCCGAACGCCAGCGAAAGCGAAATCCGCGAAGCACTCGAAGGCAACCTGTGCCGCTGCACCGGTTACCAAAACATCGTGCGCGCGGTGCAGCAGGGCCAGCAGGCCATGGCCTGAGCACACAGCGGTCATTTGAACGTAATGGGCCTGCAGCGCCCTTAAATATTGCCTAAGCAGCTACAAAAAAAGTAGCAACCACCAGTTTTGTTGACCTTGTTTGATTTCCGCAGGAGACCTTGAAATGGGTGCCTCAGATTTTTCTAAGTTGCCGCACATCGGCGAAGCCTTGAAGCGCAAGGAAGACTATCGCTTCCTCACCGGCGCGGGCCAGTACACCGACGACGTCACCATGGCCAACCAGCGCATGGCGTACTTCGTGCGTTCGCCGCATGCCCATGCGCGCATCAAAAGCATCGACACGGCGGCGGCCAGCGCCATGCCCGGTGTGGTGCGCATCTTCACCGGCGCCGATGTCGAAGGAAAGATGGGCGGGCTGCCCTGCGGCTGGCTCATTACCAGCACCGACGGCACGCCCATGAAAGAGCCGCCACACCCCATCTTGGCCCAGGGCAAGGTGCGCTATGTGGGCGACCACGTGGCCATGGTGGTCGCCGACACGCTTGAAAACGCCCGCAATGCAGGCGAAGCCGTGGTGGTGGACTACGAAGTGCTGCCCACGGTGACCACGCTCGCCCAAGCCAAAGCGGCCGGCGTGGCGCTGCACGACGCCGCCCCCAACAACCAGTGCTACAAGTGGGCCATTGGCGACAAAGCGGGCGTGGACGCCGCCTTTGCCACCGCGCACCACATCACCAAGCTCGATTTGGTCAATAACCGCTTGGTGCCCAACGCCATGGAGCCGCGCGCGGCCATCGGTTCATACAACCGCGCCAGCGACGAATACACGCTGTACGTCTCCAACCAAAACCCGCACGTTGAGCGGCTGCTCATGACGGCTTTTGTGCTGGGCTTGCCCGAACACAAAGTGCGCGTGATCGCGCCTGACGTGGGCGGCGGCTTTGGCAGCAAGATTTACTTGTATGCCGAAGATGTGGCGCTGACCTGGGGCGCCAAGCAGCTCAATTGCGCCATCAAATGGGTGGCCGATCGGTCAGAGGCTTTTTTAAGCGACGCCCATGGCCGTGACCACGTGAGCCAGGTCCAGCTAGCCATGGACAAAGACGGCAAATTCTTGGCGCTGCGGGTGCACACCGACGCCAATATGGGCGCCTATTTGTCCACCTTTGCCACGGCCGTGCCCACCATTCTTTACGCCACGCTGTTGGCGGGCCAATACACCACGCCCCAGGTGTATTGCGAGGTGGACGCCTGGTTTACCAACACCGCACCGGTGGATGCCTATCGCGGCGCCGGCCGGCCAGAGGCCACCTATGCGCTGGAGCGCATCGTCACCCGCGCTGCGTGGGAGCTGGGACTGTCTCAAGACGAAATCCGCAAGCGCAACTTCATCACCACCTTCCCGTATCAGACGCCGGTGGCACTGCAGTACGACATTGGTGACTACCACGCCTGCATGAACCAGGCCCAAGAACTCGCCGACGTGGCGGGTTTTGACGCACGCCGCAAAGCGTCTGAAGCCAAGGGCTTGAAGCGCGGTATTGGCTACAGCAGCTACATCGAAGCCTGCGGCATTGCACCCAGCAACATCGCCGGTGCCTTGGGTGCCCGGGCGGGCTTGTTTGAATGCGGCGAAATCCGCGTGCACCCCACCGGCAGCGTGACGGTGTTCACCGGCAGCCACAGCCACGGCCAAGGGCATGAGACCACCTTTGCGCAAGTGGTGGCAGCGCGTTTGGGCATCAGCCCTGATTCTGTCGATGTGGTGCACGGCGACACCGGCCGCGTGCCTTTTGGCATGGGCACCTATGGCAGCCGCAGCATCAGCGTGGGCGGCGCAGCCATCATGAAGGCGCTGGACAAAATCGAAGCCAAGGCCAAGAAGATTGCCGCGCATTTGATGGAGGCCAGCGACGCCGACGTGGACTTTGCCAACGGCGAATTCACCGTACGCGGCACTGACAAAAAGATCCCGTTTGGCACCGTGGCCTTGACGGCCTATGTGCCGCACAACTACCCGCTCGACAAGTTGGAGCCGGGCCTGAACGAGACGGCCTTTTACGACCCGACCAACTTTACGTTCCCCGCGGGCACCTACATCTGCGAAGTCGAAGTAGACCCCGCCACCGGCGTGGTGCGGGTGGATCGGTTTGCGGCCGTGGATGACTTCGGCACCATCATCAACCCCATGATTGTCGAAGGCCAAGTGCACGGCGGCCTGGTGCAAGGCATTGGCCAGGCACTGCTTGAAAACTGCGTGTATGACCCCGAATCGGGCCAGCTGCTCACCGGCAGCTTTATGGACTACGCCATGCCGCGCGCGGATGATTTTCCGCAGTTCAAGCTGGGCCATGTGGTCACGCCCTGCACCCACAACCCGCTGGGTACCAAGGGCTGCGGCGAAGCCGGGGCTATTGGCTCACCGCCGGCGGTGATGAACGCCGTGCTCGACGCCTTGCGCCCCCTGGGCGTCAAAGACCTGGACATGCCCGCCAGCCCGCACCGCGTGTGGCAGGCCATCCAGTCGGCCAAGGCTTAAAGACGCCAGACCTCAAGGGAGACACACACCATGTACGCATTCGACTACGAACGTCCCGCATCGCTGGCGGCAGCCAGCGCCCTGGCCAAAGGCGGCGCCCGTCCGCTGGCTGGTGGCCAAACCCTCATGCCCAGCCTAAAGCTGCGCTTGTCTAACCCCGACAAGCTGGCCGATCTGGCGGGCATCAGTGCACTCACCGGCATCAGCCGCCAGGGCAACCACATCGTCATTGGCGCCATGACGCGCCATGCCGACGTGGCGGCCAGCGCCGAGGTGAAAGCGGCCATTCCCGGCCTGGCCGCCTTGGCCGGTGGTATTGGTGACCGCGCGGTGCGGGCCATGGGCACCATTGGCGGATCGCTCGCCAACAACGACCCTGCTGCTTGCTATCCCAGTGCCGCGTTGGCCCTGGGGGCCACCATCGTCACTGACCAGCGTGAGATTGCGGCAGACGACTACTTCAAAGGCGTGTTCACCACCGCGCTGAATGACGGTGAACTGATCACCGCCGTGAAGTTCCCAGTGCCTACCCGCTCGGCCTACGGCAAGTTCAAACAGCCTGCATCGCGCTTCGCCTTAGTCGGCGTGTTTGTGGCGCAGACGGCTGCGGGCGTGCGGGTGGCCATAACCGGCGGCGGCAACGGCGTATTTCGCCACAAGGGGCTTGAAGCGGCGCTGTCGGCCAGCTTCACGCCGCAAGCCGCTGCGGCGGTGGCTGTCAGTGCCGACGGCTTGGCCTCTGATTTGCACGCCAGCGCCGCCTACCGCGCCAACTTGGTGGGGGTGATGACGCAACGCGCGGTGGCGCAGGCGCTGGGCTGATCCTTTCGCGGCGCAAACTGCAACCCCGCCCGCGGCAAGGCCACGGTGCGGGGTTTTTTGTCGGTCGCTACAAAAATAATAGCTGCTTGCGCTTATAAACAGGGCGCAATCGGCACTTTTAGCTTGCAAGCATTTTCATGAACGCCCCCGCAGACACCCCAGCGCCCGCCTTGGCTTCTATTGACGCGCTCAGCGCAGCTTTGCAAGCCGTGGGCTATTTGCCTGACCGTCGCTTGGCCACTGCGGCCTTTTTGGCTTTGACTTTGCAGCGCCCCTTGCTGCTCGAAGGCGAGCCCGGCGTGGGCAAGACCGAATTGGCCAAAGCGCTGGCGCAATCGCTGGGCCGCCCGCTGATCCGACTGCAGTGCTATGACGGGCTTGAGCTGCGCGAAGCCCTGTACGAATGGAACTACGCCGCGCAGCTGCTGCACATCCGCAGCGCCGAAGCCCGCGGTCAGGCCGCGAGCACGGACACCGGCGCCGCCCAAACGCTAGAGCGCGAGGTGTACCAAGACCGTTACCTGATTCGCCGCCCCTTGCTGCAAGCCTTGCGCACGCCCGCCCCCGGCGCGGTGCTGCTGATCGATGAAGTGGACCGCGCCGACGAGCCCTTTGAGGCCTTCTTGTTGGAGTATCTGGGCGAATACCAGGTAAGCATTCCCGAGCTGGGCACCGTACGCGCCTTGGTGCCGCCCATCACCATTCTGACCAGCAACCGCACCCGCGATTTGAACGACGCTGTCAAGCGCCGCTGCCTGTACCACTGGCTGGATTACCCGGAGCGCGAACGCGAGCTGGCCATTGTCAAAAGCCGGGTGCCGCAGGCCAGCGCCGCGCTCACCGATCAGGTCACCCGCTTTGTCAGCCGCCTGCGCAGCCAGCCCTTTGCCGACGCCTTCAGCCGCGCCCCCGGCATTGCCGAAAGCGTGGAATGGGCCAAGGCCTTGGTGGCCTTGGACACCTTGCAGCTTGACCCCGAAGTGGTGTCTGACACCGCAGGTATTTTGTTCAAGCAGCGCGAAGACATCGCTGCGCTCGACGGCGATCGCATGGCCGCGCTCCTGAAGCCAGACGAGGCATGAACCCAGCGCCTGCGGCCCGCGCTGCCGCACCGGTCGTGAGCGCCTCTTTGTACGGCGACGCCCGCAGCGGCAAGCTCAGCACCAATGTGGTGGCCTTTGGCCGCGCCCTGCGCCGCGCCGGGGTGCGCATTGATCCGGCACGCATGGCGCTGGCCCAGCAAGCGCTGCAGTGCATTGACTTAGGGCGCCGCGACGACGTGGCCTATGCGCTTGAATCGGTGTTGGTGCAGCAGGCAGCTGATCGCGCGGTGTTTCGCGAACTGTTCAACGCCTTCTTTCGCGACCCGGCGGTGGCCAATAAGCTGCTCAGCCAACTGCTGCCACCGGGTGGCAAGGCCGAGCCCACCAAGCAACGCGCCCGAGTGCGCGAAGCGCTCGCACCCCAAAAAGCCTTTGGCCAAGAGGCACCCAAGCCGCAAGAAACTGAAGTCAAGCTAGACGCCGCCATGAGCGCCAGCAGCCAACAGGTGCTGCGCCAAGCCGACTTCAACGCCATGACGGCCAGCGAATTTGCCTTGATGCAGCGCCTGGTGCGCCAGGTGCCTTTGCCCGTACCCCAGCACCCATCACGCCGCCTGCGTCCCGCCGAGCGCGGTGCCCGCCTGCACTGGCCAGGCGCCTTGCAGCAAGCGGTGCGCCACGGTGGCGAACTGGCGGTATTGCCGCGCCTGCAACGCCGCACCGAGCCCTTGCCGCTCTTGGTGCTGATTGATGTCAGCGGCAGCATGGAGCGCTATGCGCGCATGCTGCTGGCGTTTTTGCATGCCGCCACCCAAGAGCTGCGGCGGCGCGAGGTGTTTGCCTTTGGCACCCATTTAAGTCCGCTCAAACGCGCTTTTGACCAGCGCGACCCGGATGTGATGCTGGAGCACGCAGGCCGCGCCATCACCGACTTTGCAGGTGGCACGCGCTTGGGCGAAGCGCTGGCACAGTTGCGCGCCGCCCATCCGCGCAGCCTGGTGGGCCGCCGCACCCTGGTGCTGCTGGTGAGCGACGGGCTAGACACCGGTGACCCAGCCGAACTCAAGCGCGAGGTGCTTTGGCTCAAGCGCCACAGCCGCCGCTTGCTGTGGCTTAACCCCCTGTTGCGCTTTGCAGGCTACAAGCCCACCGCGCAAGGGGCGGCCTTGTTACATGGCCAAGCAGACGCCATGTTGGCTGTTCACAATCTTGAAAAACTACACGACCTGGCCACCCATTTGGCCCAGGTCATGCGGCGCGGATAGCGCCGTCCTTGGGGAGAGACACGCCAATGGAAAACCTCGACGTCGCTGTGCTGCGCGCTTTGCGCGACTGGCGCAAGAGCGGCAAACGCGCGCTGCTGGCCACGGTGGTGCGCACCTGGGGCAGCTCGCCCCGCCCGGTGGGCAGCATCATGGCGCTGCAAGAAGACGGCAGCGTGATTGGTTCGGTGTCGGGTGGTTGTATCGAAGACGATCTCATTCACCGCTTTACCCAGGCCTACGCCAGCGCAGGCGCGGCCCCCAGCGCTGACGCCCAAGCCATCCCCAGCGGCCCGCCGCAGTTTGTTAAATACGGCATCAGCGCCGACGAGGCGCACCGCTTCGGCCTGCCCTGCGGGGGCACGCTTGAGTTGCTGCTTGAATTTGACCCTGACGCCGCCTTGCTGGCCGCTTTGGTCAGCGCCCTGGAAGCTGGCCGCCTGATGCGCCGACGCACCCGCCTGGCCGACGGCGCCGTGGCGCTAGAAGGCGCTGACACCCCCACTGAACTCAGCATTGACGCCACTGAGCTGGTCAACACCTTTGGGCCGGAATACCGCATGCTGCTGATAGGTGCGGGCCAGCTCACCGAATACTTGGCCACCATGGCGCTGTTCAACGGCTTTGCGGTCACGGTGTGCGACCCGCGTGACGAATACCGCAGCGCTTGGAGCGTGAGCGGTGTCACGCTGACCCGCGAGATGCCCGACGAAGTCACCCAAGCCTTCAAGGCCGACCGCCGCAGCGCCGTTATTGCCCTGACGCATGACCCCAAGCTAGACGACTTGGCCTTGCTCGAAGCCCTGGCCACCGAAGCCTTCTACGTGGGCGCCATCGGCAGCCGCCGCAACAACCTGGCGCGGCGTGAAAGGCTCATTGAGCACTTTGAGCAGACCGAACAATCCCTGCAACGCCTGCGTGGCCCCATCGGCCTGTACATCGGCAGCAAAACCCCAGCCGAGATCGCAGTCAGCGTGATGGCCGAAGTGCTGGCCGCCAAGAACGGCGTGGCCCTGCCCGAGGGCTTCGACGTCGCCCAAGCCAAAGCCGAGCGCGAAGCCGCAGGCCTTTTGGCACCCAGCGTGGATGCGCAGGATGTGCTGGTGTGTGGGGTGAGCCGCTCGCACTGAGGTTGAGGCGTAAAAATGGCCACTGCGCCCATAAATAGGCCGTAAGCAGCTATTTATTTGATAGCAAACGGTTTGTTTGAGTCCGTGTTGGCTTCCTCGGCGAGCTTGCGCACAGCGCCATGAAAGCCCAAATCAAAGTGCTGCCCACCCACTGGGCTGGTGTGACGGCGGTGCAGGCCGACACCGACCTCTCGTTCGCGCGCCACACCCACGAACAATTCGGCGTGGGGGTGATGGAGCGAGGTGCCCACAAATCGGCCAGTGGCCGCGGCGCCGTGGTGGCGCGGGCCGGTGACCTCATCACCGTCAACCCCGGTGAGGTGCACGACGGCGCACCCATCGGAGACGGCGGCCGCAAGTGGCGCATGCTGTACTTTGATCCCAGTGTCATTGCCACTGCGCTGGCCGACATCGGCGAGCAGCCGCCGGTGGCCGCCGTGGAGTTCAGCCAGCCGCGATTGCGCCACCCAGCGCTGGCTGAAGCCATCCAAAGGCTCTTCGCCCAACTCTGTGCGCCGCAGGCCAATGCCCATACAGCCGATCCGCAGGAGCTGATGCTGCGCTGGGTGGCGCAACTGCTGGGCGTGCGGGCCCAGCCAAGGCTTGCCGCGTCCGCAGGCGTGCGCCGAGCCAAAGCGCGCATCGACGACGACCCGGCGGCCCCCGTTGGTCTGGGTGATCTCGCCGCCGAGGCCGACATCAGTCCCTACCAATTGCTGCGTGCGTTTACCAAGATCACCGGCCTGACGCCGCACGCCTATGTGGTGCAACGCCGGGTTGACCTGGCCCGGCGGCTGATTGCGCGCGGCCTGCCCCTGGTGCAGGTGGCCGCGCAAAGCGGTTTTGCTGACCAAAGCCACATGAACCGACACTTTGTGCGCCGTTACGGCGCATCGCCTGGGGCTTTTGTCATCGCTCGGCGTTGACCCGTGGGTCTGCAATTTTGTTCAAGACCCGTGCGCGCTGACAGGGCAGGATGCGCGGACCATGACATTCGAATTTCTGCTGACCTCATTGATCGTGATCGCGTCGCCTGGCACCGGCGCGCTGGTCACGATTGCCGCTGGCCTGGCCCGTGGGCCACGCGCGTCCTTGGCGGCGGCTTTGGGCTGCACGCTGGGCGTCGTGCCGCACATGCTGACGGCCATCACCGGCTTGGCAGCGGTGCTGCACGCCAGCGCAAGCGCTTTTGAGGCGATCAAGTATTTGGGCGTGGCCTATTTGCTCTACATGGCCTGGGGGTCGCTGCAGGCAAAAGGGCCGCTGGAGTTTTCTGGCAATGCCAAAAATCAATCTGACGCCCAAGTGATCTGGGACGCCATTTTGGTGAACCTGCTCAACCCCAAGTTATCGATCTTCTTTGTGGCCTTTTTGCCGCAGTTCCTTACCCAAGATCAAGTGCAGCCTACGCTGCAGATGCTGCAACTTTCAGCGGTTTTCATGGCGATGAGCTTTGCGGTGTTTGCGCTGTACGGTGTGTTCGCGGCCAGCGTGCGAGACCGTGTGTTGCGCAGCGCCGCGATCATGGCTTGGACCCGGCGAATCTTTGCCGCCGCGTTCGCGGGCTTGGCGGTCAAGCTGGCTTTTGTTGAGCGCTGAAGGCGCTAGCGGCTTGGGCCTACGCGGGCCTAAACCGCCCCGCATACATGCGCCCCACCGCCAGCCGCTCGGGCCGCTGGCGCAGGTGCACATGCCAGCGGCCCGCTTCGTCGCGTGCGGCGTGCTCGATGTGCGGGCTGTTGACGACAGTGCCGCGGTGAATTTGCCAAAACACCAGGGGGTCGAGTTGCGCCAGCAGGTCTTTGAGCGGGGTGCGCAGCAGGTATTCATGCTCGGCAGTGAGCACCCGCACGTACTTGTCGGCGGCTTCTAGGTAGACCACTTCGTCAACCGCCACCGGGCGCACCACGGTGTCGCTGCCGTGGCCGACGTTGCACATCAGGTGGCGCAGGGGTGTTTGGGGTGCGGGCTCGGCACGGGCTGGCCTGGCGGGCGCGGCAGCGGCGCCCAGGCCACCATGCGCATCCAGCAGGCCGCGCAGCGCGGCCAGCATGTCGGCGTCGCTGCGTTCGGGTGCTTGCTGGCGCTGCGCCAGCCGCTCTTGCAAGCGCGCCACCGTTTGCGCCAGGCGCTCGGGGCGCACCGGCTTCATCACATAGTCCACCGCCTGCTGCTCAAAGGCTTGCACCGCGTATTGGTCGTAGGCGGTCACAAACACCAGTAGCGGCAGGGGCTGCTGGGTGGGCCACGCGTCGGCCAATTCAGCGGCCGCATCCAGGCCCGACAAGGTGGGCATGCGGATGTCTAGAAACAGCACGGCCGGTTGCAGCGCCAAAGCTTGTTGCACGGCGGCGCGGCCATTGCCCACCACCGCCAGCACCTGCAGCTGCGGCCAGGCGCGCTTGAGCTCTGCTTGCAGCGCCTGGGCCAGCAGGGGTTCGTCTTCGGCAATGAGTGCGGTGGCCTTCATGCTTGCAAAGGAAATCGCACGATTGCGCTGATTCCACCGGCCGAACCAGCTACAAATTCAATAGCAACAAGGTGCGGGGCGATGTTCGGCTGGTGATAGTGGTGCTGCAGCCTTTCGCGCACCTGCGCTACGCCAAAGCCGGTGTCGCCTTGGCTCAGCAGCCGCTGCACGGCGGCCGCGTCGCCCACGCCAGTGTCAGCCACTTGCAGCACCAATTGGTTGCCTTCGCGCCGGGCGGACACCTCAACGCGCCCGCCCGCGTCGGCTGGTTCCAGGCCGTGCTTGATGGCGTTTTCCACCAGGGGCTGCAGCAGCAGCGGCAGCACCGGGTGGCTTTGCAGATCAGCCGGCAAATCGAGTTGGTAGGCCAAGCGTGGGCCCATGCGCACGGCCATTAGTTCCAGGTAGTCGCGCAGGCGGTCAAACTCCGCGCGCAGGGTGTGGGTGGCGGCGCTGCTGCGGCTGGCGGCTAGCGTGGCGCGCAAAAAGTCGTTGAGATGATCCAGCATGGTGGTGGCGCGCGCTGGGTCTACCGCAATCAAGGCCCGCAGATTGGCCAGCGTGTTAAACAGCATGTGCGGCTCGAGCTGGCTTTGCAGCAAGGTGAGCTGGGCTTGGGTGGCTTGGCGCTGGGCGGCTTCGGCGCGTTCGCGCAATGCAGCCATGCGCGACTGCCCGACAAAGTACACGCTGCCAAGCAGGCCGCTGAGCAGCGACAGCACCACCAGCCCACCGGCAAAGTCAGGCCGCTTGCTCCAAAACGACAAGGGGGCGCGGCCAAACAGCACATCGGCCAGACTGGTGCCCACCACCAGCCCCAGCATGACGCCAAACGCGCTGACCAACACCACTTGAATGGTCGGCAGATCGGCATCGGGCCGCTGCAGCAGCCGCAGGCCGCCTTCGATGAACAACCATATGCTGGTGCCGATGGCAAAGGAGTACACCGCACGCCGGTACAGCGGATCAAACCCCATCATGAAGAATTCCAAGGCCAGCGTGATGACCAAGTTGAACGCCATCACGATCAGCCCACGGCGAAACCAGCCGCGCTGCCACAGCGGCGTTTGGGGCGCGTCGGTGAGGGTGTGCATGGGCGTCAGTATGCCGATGGGGTTCATTGGAAAAGCTCAGCGGGCCAGTTGACGCACAAACCAGTCGCTCATCGCCGCGTAGGCGGGCACCAGGGTGGCGCGGTCGAAGTCGGCTGGGTCTTCTAACAGCCAGCGGGCGTAGTCGGGCAGGCCCAACTCGTTCAGCGGCCAGGGCGACATGGTGGAGGCGTGCCCGCCTTTGGGCAGGTGTGCCACGGTGACGCAAGCGGCGCAGGCGGCGGCCAGCGCGTCGCGATGCAGTTTGGGCGCCAGCCAACGGTCGGTGCCTGTGGTGAACAGGCCCACGGCTACGCCGCTGGCCTTTAAATCGTCGGCCAGCGTGGGCAGGCGGATGGGGGCCACCATGGGCACAGCGGCGATCACAGCGGCAATGCGAGGGTCATGGTGGGTGTACCAGGTGGCGTCGTTGAAACGCTGGCGAATCACCCGTTGCGTCACCGCCAGTTTGATGCCGTCGAGCGACCCGCCCGTCAAGCGGGCGTTGAGCCCCGCACACGCGGGAAAGTCATCGGCGGCATGGGCGTCGCAGTGGCGCACAAACTGCGCCGGCGACCAATGCGCACCGGCCACGGTGAGCGCGGTCAACCCGCCTGCGGACGACCCATACACGCCCACCCGATCCAGTTTGAGCTTGGGGCCCCAGCGCGGGTCAGCGGCGATGGCATCGATGGTGCGGCTGATTTCACCGGGCCGGGTCTTCCAAGATTCGGGGCCGGAACTGCTGGCGTCTTCGTAGTCGTCGCCCCGGTGTGAAGTCATGGCCACCACAAAGCCCGCATTGACCAGGGTGCGTGCCAGATCCATTTGGACCCAGGGCGAGCCACCGGTGCCATGCGACATCACCACCAAGCGACCCGCGCCGGGGCCGCTGGCTGCAGCGGGTGCGCCTTGCCAAGCGACATCTAACACAAAGGGGCCGCGCTTGACGGCAGCACTCGGGCTGCGACTGGGGTAGGCCACGGTGACGGTTTTGAGCTGCTCGGTGCCGGGCAGTTGGGCCAGGCCCATGCTGAAGCCGGTTTGGGCTTGGGCCTGGGCTGCGGGCATCCAGGCAGCCAGTGAGCAGGTGAGCCATGCGGCAGCGGCGCTGCGCCAGAACACGGCGCGGTTCATGCGCGGGGCTCCTGACCTTGCTGCGCTTGCAGGCGTTGCAGTTCAGCCGCTTCCATGCGCTGAGTGAAGCCACTGGTGGCCAGCCACACGGCCAGGCCGTGGGCGGCCAAGCCCACGCCCCAGCCCAGCAGTGGGTAGATAGCCCAGTGTTTGCCTGTCAGGGCTGATAGGCCGATCAATCCAGCGTTGAACACTACAAAAACGATAGCGTGAATCATCCAGCCAAAGCGCAGCGCCACATGGCGGCGGGCGCGGCGTTGCAGATCGGGCAGGGCGAGTTGGGTGGGGGTCATGAGGGATGCCTTGAAGGGTGAGGGATTAGGCGGTGGCGCGCAATTCGCTGCTGGAGGCGCGCGCTGGACGGCTCAGGCGCCACAACTGCAGGCTGCGGGCGGCCAGCAGGCTGTTCACGCCCGCATAGAGCACAGCCACGCCAAGTGCAAAGGGCGCATGGGCAGCCAACTGCGGCTGCATGGCCAAGGCCGAGCCCACGCTGAGCTTGACGCTGAAGATCACCAAGATGAAAGCCAGCGGTACCACGCTACCCGGCAGTTCGAACTGCTCGCGCCAGTCGTCCCAGCGCACACCGCGCACCAGCGGCAGGCGCATCCACAGCAGGGCAAAGCCCAACGTGGCCGTCAGCCACACCGCACTGGCCAAGCCCAGGCCAAAGCTGCTCCACATGCCAATGGCAGACCCCATCAACAGGGCAAGTGGCATGGCCAAGGCGCGCGGCAGGCTCACCTTGCGGGGCTGCAACTGGGCGATTCCCAGCGCCAGCAGCGCCACCAGCAATACCCACACCCACAGGGGCACGTGGCCCAGCACCTGGCCTGCCATGGCCATCTGTGCGCTGCTCACACCCAAGAGGTCATGCCACAACCAGCCGCCAATCATTCGGCTGGGCAGCAAAGTGAAGGCACCAGCTGCTAAGCATGCGCCGACATACATCTGCACCATGATGCGGCGGTGGTGTTCAATGCGCCGATGGCGCAGGTGCCAAAACGAGCCGACTAGCCCGAACAAGGTGAACGGAATCAGCAAGTGAATAGGCGTGTAGCCCGCAATGTTGGGCAGCCGAAAGTCGCGAATAAAGATGGCCGACACCGCAGCCACCACCATCGCGACCACGAACACATAGCCCGCAATGCGGTGCACGCTGGGGCGCTGGCGGCCTGACAAGCGTGCCCACAGGGCAAAGGGACCAACCACGGTGGCCAGGGTGGCCGCCGTGGCGTGCACTGCGATGGTGGGGGTGAGTTCCATGATCTGCTCCAGTCGAAAACATCGATGGAGCGCACTGTGCGCAAAGCCACGCCGCGCCGCGAGGAGATTGCGATCAAGGCCTGGGAACGCGGCGCGAACGGCAGCCTGACGGCGCGAATGGCGGGAGAGAAAGCGCTTGGAGCGCTTCAGACCACCGTGCGATGGCGCTCAATACAGGTGTCCAGCACCTCGGCGCCGTCACGCTGCCACCAGTTCGTGGCACTGAAAATTTCGACTTCGCTGTAGCCCGCAAAGCCCTGCGCTTCGACCGCGGCGCGGATGCGGCGCAGCTCAATGACGCCGTCACCCATCATGCCGCGATCGGTCAGCAAATCACGGGTGGGCACCAGCCAGTCGCACACGTGGTAGGCCAGCAGCCGCCAGCGGCCCGCGCGTTCAATCTGGCTGTAAAGCTTGGGATCCCACCAGACGTGGTACAGGTCCACTGCCACGCCCAAGGCGCCAGTACGGGTGGGGTCTAGCACATCACACACATCCAAGGCCTGCTCAAGCGTGTTGATGGCGGCACGGTCGGCGGCATACATCGGGTGCAGCGGCTCAATGGCCAGTGGCATGCGCACGCTGCGGGCGTAGTCCAGGGTGGCGGCAATGCCATCGGTGATTTGCTGGCGCGCCTGCACCAAGTCGCGGCTTTGCAGGGAACCGGCCAAGGCACCGGGCAGGCCACCCACTACCAGCACCAGGCAAGGCGCTCCCAGGGCACAGGCTTCATCGACGGCGCGGCGGTTGTCGGCCAGCGCGGCTTGGAAGGCCTCGGCCGATGCAGCGGTGAACATGCCGCCGCGACAGTAGCCGCTTAACTCAAGACCCAGGGCTTTGATTTGGCGGGCGGTCTTGTCCAGGCCCAGCGCCGCGACTTGATCCCGCCAAGGCGAGACCGCACGAATGCCGCGTGCGGCGCATGCGTCCAAGATCTGATCGAGCGGCCAGTCTTGCCCACGCTGCTGGCGCACGGTGGCGGTGTTGATCGACAGCCAGCGGTGGTCTTGGGTGAAATCACGCATCGGGGAGGGTGGGGCTGGCAGGGGCCGTCCGCAGGCGGCACAGTTGTTGAACGATGGCCGCGTTGTCGAGCTCACCGTCGCCTGCTGCGACAGCCTGTGCCAGCAGCGCGGCGTGGGTTTGGGTCAGGGGCAGGGGCTGCCCAGCGGTTTGGGCGGTCTGCAGCATCAGCCGCAAGTCTTTGAGGTGCTGGCCAATGCGCGATTGAGCGTCGGCAAAGTGCTGTGCGACCATGCGCGGGCCTTTGACCACGGCCGCCTCAGACCTTGCCGGAGTGGCCAGCACCAATTCCAAGAACTGTGCGCGATCAATGCCCACCGATTCAGCAAACGCAAAGCCTTCCGCCAAGGCGGCACGGTTGAGCCCCAACACTAGGTTGGTGGCCAGCTTGGCTTTGGAAGCGCTACCCAAGGCGCCTAGCTGGATCTGCTTCGGACTCAGCACCTTCAACACATGGACCCAACGCGCCCGGGCTGTGCCATCACCTGCCAGTAACAGCGTGGCTTCGCCGCGTTCAATTTGCTGGCTGGAGCCAGACAAAGGCGCTTCAATTAAATCGATCTGGGCCGAGCTGAGCCGGTCACCCAAAGCTTGCACTTGCGCGGGATCACCGGTGGAGCAGTCGATGACCGCCCGGGTCGGTGCCGCACGGCTGCCGCCCGCGCCCAGTAGCCCTGCGGCCGTCAACACTTGCACCACTTGCTCGGTGGTCATGAGCGCGGTGATGAGCACATCCGACTGCGCAGCCACAGACGTTGCATCAGCGCAGGCGCTGCCCCCCAGAGCGGCAAACTGGGCCCGCGCGGTCGCCCGCACATCGGTGCCGCAGCACGGGTAGCCAGCAGCCAGCAGTCGGCGCGCCAGCGCGGTGCCCACCAGGCCCAGACCCATCAAGCCAACGCGAGGCCGGGGCGCGGGCTGAGGTGCAGTGGCGCTCATTGCGGCAACGACGCTCCACCACAGATCACCAAGTCCTGCCCGGTGATGGCCGCAGCTTCAGCAGAAAGAAAAAACAGCACGGCGCCTGCCACTTCGTCCGGGGTGATCAAGCGGCCCAAGGGCGGCACCACTGGCGCACTGCCCACGCGGGTGCTGGCCCGCAGCATCGGGGTGTCAGTGGCCGCCGGAGACACCACATTTACTGTCACGCCCGAGCTAGCCACTTCGGCTGCCCAACTGCGCGCCAGCGCCAACAGCGCCGCCTTGGTGCCCGCATATTGGCTGCGCCCGGCCTTGCCAGCGGCCACCCGGCTGCCGATCAGCACCACGCGCCCACTGCCCCGCGCTGCCATGAGGGGCAGCACCGCGTTGGCCAGCGTGGTGGCGGCTTGTACATGCACTTGCCACATCTGCAGGCCGGGCCTGTCTGAAAGCTCGCCCAAGCGGGCGGTGTGCATGAGCCCGGCGCAGTGCACCAGCGCATCGGGCACCTCGTGTGCCAGCAAGGGGCCCAAGCACGCCGATAGGGCTTGGGCGTCTGCGAGGTCGACCAAGCTCAGCGCATACAGCCCAGGCGGCGGCTGGGTTGCGCGCACCTGGTCAAAGCCTTGCACCCGCCAACCTTGGGCTAGCAGCCTGTTGACAAGAGCCGCGCCAATGCCCGAGCTGCTGCCCGTCACCCAGGCCAGCGGGCCCGGCTGCGCGTGAGCTTGCGTCACCGGCGGGTCACTCCAGGCGGATGTTCTTGTCGGTGATGATCTTTTGAGAGCGCGCCATGTCTTCGCGCTGAAAGCGCGCAAAGTCGTCGATGCTGCCCGGCGTGAAGACCAAGCCGAGTTGGACGAACCGGTCTTTCATGTCGGACCCGATGGCTTTATTGACCTCGGCATTGAGCCGGGCGGTGATGTCCGCCGAGGTTTTGGCCGGTGCCCATAAGCCATACCAGGTGTTGCATTCAAAGCCCGGCAAGGTTTCGGCCACGGTGGGCACCTCTGGCAAGTTGGGCAGGCGCGTTTTGGCCGTCACGCCCACCACTTTCAATTGACCGCCCCGGTGAAACTGCACCGAGCCCAGCACCGGATCAATAAAGCCTTCAATCTGACCGCCCACCAAGTCCTGGAAAGCAGGCGCGGTGCCTCGATACGGGATGATCGACAAGCTGGTGCCTGTGGCCTGCTCAAAGCGCACGGTGCACAGGTGCCCTGCTGAACCTACCGAGCCCACCGCAAAATTCAGCTTGCCTGGTGCCGCCTTGGCGGCCGCCACCAGGCCCCGCACATCGCTCACGCCTAGTTTGTTGCTGATGGCCACCGACAGCGGTGCCAGGGCCACCAGGCTGATGGGTGCGAAGTCTTTCACCACGTCATAGGGCACCGAGCGCATCGTCATGGGCGCCGTCACGAAAGTGGAGGCGTTGAACAACAGCGTGTAGCCGTCTTCAGCCGCCTTGGCCACGGCATCGCCCCCGATGATGCCGTTGCCCCCAGCGCGGTTGTCCACGATGACGGTCTGGCCCATTTGTTCGCTGAGCTTTTGCGCCAAGGCGCGGCCCACGGCGTCGAGCGTGCCGCCTGGGGGAAAGGGAATCACCATGCGAATGGGCCGCGCCGGGTAGGTCTGTGCGGCCACAGCGCCAGCCCACAGGCCCAGCACACAAGCCATGAGGGCGCGGCGCGCCGTGGGCATGAATCGAATGCAAACGCGCATGGTGCAGTCTCCGGTGGGGGGTGTGTTCAAGCGCCGTACAGGGCGCGCAGTTGGCCCATGCGGAACGTGGCCAGGTCAGGGTCACGCAGCACCTGGGCCTGCTGTGCCAAGGTGTACAGCGTCTCGAAATGCGGCAGGCTGCGTGCGCTTTGCTGGCCGCCCACCATCACAAAATGGCTTTGCAGCCCGTTGAGCCAGGCCATGAACACCACGCCGGTTTTGTAAAAGCGCGTGGGCGCAGCAAAGATGTGGCGCGACAGCGGCACGGTGGGCGCCAGGATGCGATGGAATGCGGCTTCGTCGCCTTCGGCCAGCGCTGCCAGCGCGCGGCTGGCTGCGGGCGCGATGGCGTCAAAAATGCCCAGCAAAGCGTCGCTCTTTTGGTGTGTAGCCAGCGTACCCACGCCGTCTCCTGCTATCAATTCAGCGTAGTTGAAGTCGTCGCCGGTGTACATGCGCACACCGCCTTGTGTGTTGGCGGGCAGGCGGCGGCGCATGGCCACTTCCAGCTCTTTGCTGAGCAGCGAGATCTTGATGCCATCTACTTTGTCGGCGTTGGCGGCAATCACCTCCAAAGCGGTGTCCATGGCGGCTTGCACATCGTGGCTGCCCCAGTAGCCCGATAGGGCCGGGTCAAACATGTCGCCCAGCCAATGCAAGATGACGGGCTGGCGGGCTTGGCGCAGGATGCGGTCGTACACCCGCTGGTAGTCAGCGGGGCTTGTGGCCACCCGAGCCAGCGCGCGGCTGGCCATCAAAATCAGTTGGCCGCCATGTTGCTCAATGGCCTCCATTTGCTGTTCGTAGGCGGCGATCACCTCGTCCACGCTGCGGGCGTTCTCAGGCGGCAAATGGTCAGTGCCGCAGCCGCAGGCAATCAGGGGGGAGTCGCTGCGTGCTCGCGCCGCCTGCAGCGATCGGGTGATGAGCTCAAGCGATGTGGGCCAATCCAGCCCCATGCCGCGCTGGGCGGTGTCCATGGCCTCAGCCACACCCAGGCCCAAATCCCACAAGTAGTGGCGATAGGCCAGGGTGGCGTCCCAATCGATGGCGGCGCGGTCTGCTGCGCTGGCGGGCCAGGGGTTGTGCTCGGCACGGGCGTCGGCCACGACATGCGCGGCCGAGAAGGCCACACGGTTGAAGACGGGCTTTGCGGGCATGGCAGTGCCGCTCAAGCCGTCAGGGTGGGCACGTCGATCCATCGCCGCTCCTTCCAGCTTTGCAAGGCCAGCTCCACCAACTGCACGCCCTTGGCGCCTTCGGTGAGATCCCAGCGATAAGGCGCGCCTTCCACCACATGGCGAATGAAGAGCTCCCACTGAGTCTTAAAGCCGTTGTCAAACACCTGGTAGTCGGGCACCAACTGCCAGTGGTCAAAGAAGTTCATCGGCTGCTTGACGTCGGGGTTCCACACCGGTTTGGGCGTGTTTACTCGGGCTTGGCTGCGCACGTCGCTCAAGCCCGCAACGGCCGAGCCGTGCGTGCCATCAACATGAAAAGTCACCAAGTCATCGCGGCGCACCCGGGTGGTCCAGCTGCTATTGATTTGCGCAATCACAGGCTCACCGTTGTGGCCTTCGAGCTCAAAGGTGGCATAGCAGGCGTCATCAGCGGTGGCGGCGTAGCGCCGGCCGGCTTCATCCAGCCGTTCAGGGATGTGGGTGGCGCCCAGGCACGAGATGGACTTCACCTTGCCAAAGCAGTTGTCCAGCACGTAGCGCCAGTGGCAGATCATGTCCAAGATGATGCCGCCGCCGTCTTGGGCGCGGTAGTTCCAGCTGGGGCGCTGGATGGGCTGCAAATCGCCTTCGAACACCCAGTAGCCAAACTCGCCGCGCACGCTGAGCATGCGGCCAAAAAAGCCGCTGCGCCGCATCAGGTCGAGCTTGAGCAAGCCGGGCAAAAACAGCTTGTCTTGCACCACGCCGTGCTTGATGCCCGCAGCCTTGGCGGCGGCCACCAGATCCATCGCTTCAGCCAGATTGGTAGCCACCGGCTTTTCGCAATAGATGTGCTTGCCCGCCGCAATGGCGCGCTTGAGCAAGGTGGGCCGCATCTGGGTGGTAGCGGCGTCAAAGAAGACGGTGTCGGAAGGGTTGGCCAGGGCCGCGTCAAGGTCGGTGGTCCAGCGCAAATTGCCGTGCGCTTTGGCTAAGGCCTCGATCTTGTCAGCGTTGCGGCCCACCAAGATGGGGTCCGGCATGACCCGATCGCCATTGGCCAACGCCACGCCGCCTTGATTGCGAATGGCGACGATAGATCGAACCAGGTGCTGATTGAGCCCCATGCGACCGGTCACGCCGTGCATGATGAGGCCCAGACGATGAATGGTCATAGGGTGCGAGCCAGGGTTGGAGTAGAAGAAGCCGACGCCGACACAGGCATCGCTGCCAGGGACGACCAGTCGGGGTGGGCGGCGCTGGCAAAGCCTGGCGCCGCGCCAATCGTTTTCAGCGAAATCTGGCCTGCCACGCAGTAAAGACGTGGGCGATCTGCCGGGGTGTACAGATCTGCATGGGTGCGGGCAAAGGCGCGGGCCTCGTCCGCCGGGGCTGAGCCAAACCCATCCACGTAATGATGGCCGTTGCGCTCGATATGCGTGGCCCCCAGCAGGCCCACCAAGCACAGGTCTTGTTGCACGCCCAGGCCTGCTTGCGTGGTGAGGTCTTCGGCGCTGAGCACGCAGGATTGGCTGGGCTTTGATTGGTTGTGTCGGTCGATGCGGGCCGCGTTCACCAGCGACTTGTAAAGGCCCTTGCAGCATTTGCTGGACACACCGCGATAGCCCAACGCCTGTGCCTGCGGCCAACTGCCCCAGTCGGCGTCGGATTCGTCCATGACAAGTGGGGGCAGCCCCGGCGTGTCCACACGAGACGTCAGGGCGCTTTGGCGATGAATGGGTTGTTCAATCCAAGCCACCCGGGCGAGCAAGGCGCGCAGCTGCGGGCTCCCCTGTAACTCGGCCCAGAAAGCGGACACCGCCTGAACGTTGGCAAACTGTTCGTTGCCGTCCAGGGTGATTTGGCACCGCTCTGCGCCGGGTACGCGGGCGATGTGCTCCAGGCGCTGTTGATCAAACTCCACATCCCCTGTGAGCTTGATCTTGAGCCACTTGGGGGCCATGTGCTGCATCACGCCCACGAGCGTGCTGGGCAGGTCGTCGTCGGGTGCGTCGGCGGGTGGCTCGGTGAGTGCGTCCACGGCACCCACGGTGTGGCGCAATGCAATCGAAGCGGGCAGGGAGCGCTGACGCAGCCAAGTGGCCCAGTCGAAGTCATGCAAATCTGGCGCCACGGCGTGCGCCTTGAGCGCAGCGGCAAGCCCAAGGCTGTCGCGCTGAAGGGCTTGGGCGAAGGGCACAGCCAGGTGGCGACACACGCCGTCGGCAATGGCGCGGGCCAACAGCGCTGGGCCATAGTGGGCGGCCAACGGCTGCATCTGGCCATGCAGGAATTGCGTGGTGTGCAAATCAATTGCCAACGAAAGGCCGCAGGCGCTGTCGGGGTTAAGCGTGGTGACCACTTGGGCAGCGGTGTGGACGCTGGTGCGCAGGTGTTGCAGGTCTTGCTCGTGGCTTTGATCGGGCAGTTTTTCAAACCATTTGGGGACCAGCATTTCAGCGCCAGCGCCAACCGAGCTTCGCCCTTGGGCGTCGACCAACTCAACCCGTACGAAGGCTTGCGGCGCCTGGGTGAGCGTCATGACGCCAAAGCGAAATGGCAAGCGCAGCCGCACGGGGCGTTCGAACAGGTCCACGCGTGCCACACGCAGCTTGGGCGCATCAGGCATCGAGCTCGCCTTTTGAGAAAAAGTGCGCCCGAATTCGGCGCGCGTAGTCGGCAAACTCGGGCGAGCCCATCACGTCCAGATGGCGCGGGCGGGGCAGGTCAATGCGGTACTGGGCTGCGATTTGTCCAGGCCGCTCGCTCATCACCAGCACCCGATCCGCCAAGAAAATAGCTTCGGGAATGCTGTGCGTGATCAGCAACACCGTTTTTTGCGACTTAAGCACGATGTCTTGCAATGCAAGATTCATCTTTTCGCGCGTCATGGCGTCAAGTGCCCCAAACGGCTCATCCATCAACAACAAGGGCGGGTTGTGCAACAGGGCCCGACAAATCGACACCCGCTGCTGCATACCGCCTGAGAGCTGCCAGGGGTACTTATTTTCAAAGCCCTTCAGCCCGGCCAGCGCCACCAACTCGGCCGCGCGCGTGCGCGCCGCGTTCATGTCCAGGCCGCGCACTTCCGCTTGGAGCAAGATGTTGCCCAGGGCACGCTTCCACGGCAGCAGTACCGCACTTTGAAAGACGATGCCCACCCCGGTTTGCGGGCCACGCACCTCTTGCCCTTGCAGGCGCAAAGCGCCCGAGGTAATCGGCAGCAGGCCCGCCACCATCTTCATCAGCGTGCTTTTGCCGCAGCCCGAGGGGCCCACCACCGCAACGAACTCGCCAGCACAGATGTTGAAGCTCAAGGGCTTGAGCGACTCCACTGGGCCGTCGGCGCTGGTGTACACCTTGGTGACGTCAACCGCTTCGATCAGCACTTTCAAGCCGGTTTCTTGCGCGGGGGAGGGAGGATCTGCGCGCAAGGGCTTAGCTCGGTAGATGGGCCAGGGTGAAGTAGTCTTCAAAGCGCCCACGCTGAGCCGCTTCCAGGCCGCCCCATTCCACCAACATGTCCAGCGTGTCGTTGCCAGTTTTGGTGCTCATACGAAACGGGGGCAGGTTGCGCGTCTCGGGCGTGCGCCACAGCGGGATGGTGAGATTCAGACCCGCAATCAGACTGTCGCGCTGCCCCGATTTCGGATTGAGCTTGAGCATGGCGTCAATCGCCGCTTCTGGGCTGCGCTCAGTCTGCAAGGCCGCTTGGGTGGTCGCCCGCATGAAGCGGTTGGCCAATTCAGGCTGGCGCTGCAAGGTGTCGCGGTGGGCAATCACGCCGGTGGCCACCAAGTTGACGCCGTATTGGTGAAAGGCGATATGGCTGGTGGGCTTTTTGGTGGCATCGGTGATGCGAATGCCTTGGTCCATCAAGAAACCCAGCAGCGCATCGGCCTGCCCGTTGATCACCGCATTGAGCTTGGTTTGTGCATCACCCGCTACCGTACGGAATTCGCTTTCACGGATGCCCGTCTTGCGCAAAAACAGCGGCCAAATCTGGCTGAGCGCGTCGCCCGGCGTGGTGGCGATCACCTTGCCGCGAATGTCTTCGGGTTTGGTGATGTTCTTCTCAGCCAGACTGATGACCGCCATGGGGCTGGTTTGCAGCATCACGCCAATGGATCGGATAGGTGCCCCGCGCGCCGCAGCCCGCACCACCGCACCGGTGTCGGCGTAGCCGAACTGCACCGAGTTGGCTGCCACTGCTTGCACCGTTGGCCCAGATCCGCGGCCTTCTTGGATTTCAATGTCGATGCCCTCGGCTTCATACAAACCACGCTCACGACCTAAGTAGAAGGGTGCGTGCTCGCTGTAGGTGTACCAGTTCAGCATCAGCGTGACCTTTTGGCGCGTCTGCGCATACAAGGCGGGGCTGCCCAATGTGGCTGCAGCAGCGCTGGCCAAAACTTGAAGGGTTGTGCGGCGTTTCATGGTGTCTCCTCTTGGGTGGGTCTGGCGGGGCGAGAACTTGGAGATGGACTTGGCGCTTCAGGCCACTGGTTGCAGGTCGTGCCGTTGGGAGGCGTGCCACGGCAGGGCATAGCGCTCGATGACTTCCAGTACCCAAAAGAGCACCACGCCCATCACCGACAACACCACCAGGGCAGCAAACATCAGCGGCAAATCAAAGGTGCCGTTGGCCTTTTGCAGCACATAGCCCAAGCCCGAGTTAGAGCCCACAAATTCACCCACCACGGCGCCCACAACGGCCAAGGTAATAGAGACCTTCAGGCCGCTGAAGATGGCAGGCAAGGCGTAGGGCAGCCGAAAACGCAGAAACACGCCGACGCGCGACGCGCCCATGGATCGCGCCAAATCAATGACATCTGGCTCGACGGACTTAAAGCCACTGACGGTGGCCACCACCACGGGGAAAAATCCCAGCAAAAACGCCGCAATCACCTTGGGCACCAGGCCAAAACCAAACCACACCACAAACAGCGGCGCCACCGCCACCTTCGGAATCGATTGCGAAAACACCAGCAGCGGATACACAAAGCTTTCGACCAGTCGCGAATACGCGATCGCCATGGCCACGGGCACACCCACCACCACAGACAGCGCAAATCCGCCAAGCGTGGCCGCCAGGGTAGGCGCAGCCTCTTTCATGAGCATCGGCCACTCTTTGAACAATTGCCCCAGCACCGACTGCGGCGTGGGCACCAAGAACGGCTGGATGCCGAAGATGCGGATCACCAAATCCCACAGCACCAGCAAGATGGCCAGCGACACCAAGGGTCGCAGCCAGGCCGCACTTAACAGGCGGCGCATCAGGCCGTCACCTGGTGTTGGGGCGTGTCGGTCACGCGGTATTTCAGGCTATGGTCATAGGGCAGCGCGGGGTGGGCAAACTCGACGTCGTTGCGCACAAAGTGCAGCGCGCAGGCGCGCCGCCAATGCGGCGAATGGTTGGGCCCCGACACATGGAAGGTGTTGCCATGGTGAAAGGACACACCCCCCTTGCGCACAGGCGCGGGGCTCATGGGCTGCTTGTCCAAAATAGGGGCACCTATCTGCAAGTTGTACGGTTCGCCTTCGGGCGCAAAGTGCGGATACACCGGCCCCAAATGGGTGCCATCGCCGTAGTACAGACAGCCGTTTTCAAGCGTGGAGTCGTCCAGCGCAATCCACGCGGTCACGACACCTTCTGGGTCGGTCGGGCCAAAGTAGTAGTTGTCTTGGTGCGCAGGCTTCGGCCCGCCGCCTTCTGGTGGCTTGAAGAACACCTGACTGAAATAAATCGACACGCCGGGCCCCACCAGCGCGTGCACCCAAGCGAGCAGCCTGGGGTTGTGGGCCAACTGGCGCACCAGCGGGCGGTGGTGATGCGGGTTGTCTAACTTGCGCAGCACGGTGCGCGCTTGCACGCCGGTGTCGATGTACCAAGCCCTGCGCTCGGGCGGCAGATCAGACAAGAACTGTTCGCCCCACGCATGGATGTCGGCTACCACCGCGTCTACTGTGGCAGTGTCAAACACCCCGTTGACTGTGAGGTGCCCTTGCAAGCGGTAGTGGCCCACCGAATACGGATCAACTGGCGACGAGGTGGTAGCGGCGATGTTCATGCGCGACTCCTTTAATTCCCGTTTTGGTGAATTATTACGAGCACGCCCGTTCTGTCAAGCTAGGACAAGCCGCAGCCGCGCAGGCTGAACTTTGTGCGCCGGGCTTTACCCAACTTCATGCGACCCCAAGCGCCCGGCGCAGCGGGGGCCAACACCATCCGACACAATCCGTGACATGAAGCGTTCTGGCATTTTCAAAGTTGTGCTCACCCTGGCCATGGTGGCCGGGGTAGCGGGCAGCGGGTGGTGGTGGCAGCAGCGGGATGACACCGATACGGCCAACTACCGCACCGGCAAAATTGAGCGGGGCACGCTGGCGGCCACGGTGTCGGCCAGCGGTGCAGTCAATCCGGTTTCTTTGGTGACGGTGGGCACCCAGGTGTCGGGGCAAATCCGCGATTTGTTGGTGGATTTCAATACCGAAGTCAAAGCCGGGCAGTTGCTGGCGCAAATTGACCCTGAGACCTTTGAATACCGGGTGCGCTCGGCCCAGGCAGATGTGGATTCGGCCCGCGCGGCGGTGCTGACATCGCAAGCCAACGCGCTAGCGGCACGCGCCAATGTGTCGCGTTCGCAAGCCGATGTGAACGAGGCCCGCCGCACCCACGACCGAAATGTGAGCCTGGTGGCGCAGAACTTCATTTCGCAAAGCGAAGCCGAACGCACAGCCGCCGTGGTGATCCAAACCCAAGAAACGCTGCGCAGCATCCAAGCGCAGTTGCAGGTGGCCGAAGCACAGATCAAAACGGCCGAAGCCACTGTGGCCCAACGCCAAGCCACTTTGGCGCAGGCGCAGGTGGATTTAAGCCGCACCCGCATCGTCTCGCCCATCAATGGCATCGTGGTCAAACGCTCCATTGAGCGCGGCCAGACGGTGGCCGCCAGCTTGCAGGCACCTGAGCTGTTTGTGATTGCACAAAACCTGCAAGACATGCAGGTGGACGCCAGCGTGGACGAAGCCGATGTGGGCCGTATCCGCACCGGCCAAAACGCCACCTTCACCATCGACGCTTTCCCCGGCCAAACCTTTGATGGCACGGTGCGCCAGGTGCGCAAAGCGGCGGTCAATGTGAACAACGTGGTGAGCTATGTGGTGGTGGTGGCGTTTTCCAACACCAGCGGGCGCTTGCTGCCGGGCATGACGGCCAACGTGCGGGTGGTCACCGACCAGCGCGACAACGTGCTCAAGGTGCCCAATGCTGCCCTGCGGGTGCGCATTGCGGGCTTGGAACCCGAAAGCCTGCCCAACCCAGGATCGCCGCCGGGCGCAACACCGCCCGCGGCGGCACCTGCGACCGCACCGACAAATGGCCCCGCCGCAAGCCCGGCAGGGGCACCTGCTTCCGCTCCCGTCTCTACCCCAGCCTCCACCCCCCCGGCCACTTCCACCAGTTGGTTGCGCCAACTAGAGGCATGGCTGCCCAGTGCCCATGCGCAAACCCCACCGGGCGGGCAGATGGCGGCCATGCGCGACCGCTTAGTGGCTGATTTGCAATTGAGCCCAGCGCAGCAAACCAAGCTCGACCAGATCTTGGAGCAAATGCGCCCGCAGTTCGCCGCCCTGCGCGACATGAGCGACGAGCAGCGCGCCACCGAGCGCCCCAAGCTCATGGGCCAAATGCGTGAGCGCATCAACGCCATCTTGGAGCCAGCGCAGCGCGAGCACTACGCGGCCATGCAAGCGCAGCGGGGCCCACAAGCCCGCACCGATGCGCCAGCGGGGGTTGCACCGTCCGCTACAAATTCTGTAGCTGCTTCGGCAGATAAATCGGGCGGTACAGGCGCATCAGCCGCAAAACCCGCGGCCAGTGCCCGCGCAGCTGCCACGCCCATCGGCCCGCTCGCCAAGCCGCGTGAAGGCTCAGGCCCTGGGGTGGAATACCGCAACCGCCTGATCACCGAACTGCGCTTGACCGAAGAGCAAGCGGCCAAGGTGGACGATTTCTTTGCCGAAGCGCGCCCCAAGTTTGGCGCCCTGCGCGAACTGCCCGAAGAAGCCCGCCGCAAAGCGCGCGAAGCCATCATGGCCGACATCCGTGGCCGCATCAGCGATGTGCTGAGCGCCGAGCAAAAAACCCGCTTTGTCCAGATGCAGGCTGAGGCAGGCACGCGCCAGGTCACTCGCGGCCGCGTGCATGTGCTGGGCGCTGACAACAAACCCAAGGCCTATGCGGTGCGCTTAGGCATTACCGACGGCAACTTCACCGAACTGATCGTGCCGCCCGACAGTCCCGCAGGCCGCGTGCTGACAGAAGGCGCCACGGTGATCACGGGTGTACCTGCGGCGGCGGCTAGCAACAGGCCCGCAGGCGGCTCAGCCGCGCCGCGCCTGCCCTTCTGACCTACTGCCCGCAACCGCCTCCCCAACCGCACGCTGTATGGCGCTGATCGACGCCCGCGACCTGACCAAAACCTACGTGATGGGCGACCAAACCGTGCACGCCCTGCGCGGTGTGAGCCTGCAGGTGCAAGCAGGTGGGTTTGTGGCCATCATGGGGGCGTCGGGCTCGGGCAAAAGCACGCTGATGAACATCCTGGGCTGCTTGGATGTGCCCAGCGATGGTCAATACCAATTGGCCGGTGAAGCCGTGGAAAAAATGGACAGCGACGCCTTGGCGGCGGTGCGCAATCGGCACATTGGCTTTGTGTTTCAGCAGTTCAATTTGTTGCCCCGCACCTCGGCGCTAGAAAACGTCGAGCTACCCATGGTCTACGCCGGTGTGCGCTCGCAACAGCGGAGCGAACGCGCCCTGGCTGCGCTCACCCAAGTGGGATTGGCCGACCGGGCTGAACACACCCCCACTGAGCTTTCAGGCGGCCAACAGCAGCGCGTGGCCATCGCACGCGCCTTGGTCAACAAGCCCAGCCTGATCTTGGCCGACGAGCCCACCGGCGCGCTCGACACCCAAACCAGCGAAGACATCATGCGGCTGCTGACTGATCTAAACGCCCAAGGCATGACGGTGGTGCTGGTCACTCACGAACACGACATTGCCGCTTGGGCCCAACGCACCGTGGTGTTTCGCGATGGCCGCATGGTGGAAGACCGCCTGAACCCGCCGCACCCACGCGCTGGTGTTGCACCACCCGCAGCGGCTGAACCCCAAGGAGTTGCGCCATGAACTTTCTGGCCGCACTGCGCTCCGCTTGGCGCGCGCTGGCTGCCAACACGCTGCGCAGCTTTTTAACGATGCTGGGCATCATCATTGGCGTGGCGGCCGTCATCACCATGATCGCCGTGGGCAAGGGTGCCACCGAGCGGGTGCAGGATCAGCTCAAAAGCCTGGGCACCAATGTCATGCTGGTCATGCCTGGCAGCCTGAGCGCTGCTGGCGTGCGCCAAGGCGCACAAACCCGGTCGCGCTTTACCGAAGACGACGCCGAAGCTGTGGCCCGCGAAGTGACTGAGGTGGCGGTGGTGGCCCCCGGCTCGCGCACCCAAGCCCAAGTGGTGGCGCAAAACGCCAACTGGAACACCCAGATTTTTGGCACCAGCAATGATTTTTTAGAGGTGCGCGAATGGCCTTTGCAAGCCGGGCGGCTGTTTGAAGCGTCTGAGATGACCGGCTCGGGCAAAGTGGCCTGGATTGGTCAGACGGTGGCGCGTGAGTTGTTTGGCGACACCGACCCCATCGACCAGGTGGTGCGGGTGCGCGGCGTGCCTTTCACCATTGTGGGCGTGCTGGGCAAAAAGGGGCAAAACGCCAGCGGGGCGGATCAAGATGACATCGTCATCATGCCCATGGCCACCTTTCGCAACCGCATCTGGAACGCGGGCGGCAACGTCAAACGCATCTGGAGCATGCACGTAAAGGTGCGCGAAGGCGCCGACATGAAAGTGGCCGAAGACAACATCCGCGAACTGCTGCGCCAGCGCCTGAAAGTGCCACCCGGGGGGGACGACACCTTCACCATTCGCAACCTGTCAGAGATCTTGCAAGCGCAAGAAGCGTCCAGCCGCATCATGACCTTGCTGCTGGCGGCGGTGGCGGGCATCAGCTTGATCATTGGTGGCATCGGCATCATGAACATCATGCTGGTGAGCGTGACCGAACGCACCCGCGAAATTGGCCTGCGCATGGCGGTGGGCGCCAGGGGTCGCGACATCTTGGCGCAGTTCCTCATTGAAGCGGTGACGCTGTGCCTTGTGGGTGGCGCGATTGGCGTGGCGCTGGGTGCTGCAGCCACCTGGGGCGTGGCGCACTTTGCGGGCTGGCAGGTAAGTCTGACGGCCGCATCCATCGCGCTGGCGGCTGGTTTTGCGGCTTTTGTCGGCGTGTTCTTTGGCTTTTACCCCGCTAGGCGAGCTTCCAAGTTGCTGCCCATTCAGGCCTTGCGCTACGAATAAGATAGCGGCCCGCGCCCATTTCTAGGGCGCAAGCGGCCGAAACGGCTCAAAGGGTTCGCATCTTGGATATTCCGCTGCTGGCGAAGGCCGCCATCCTGGGGGTGGTTGAAGGCCTGACCGAATTTTTGCCCATCTCGTCCACCGGCCACCTCATTTTGGTGGGCAGTCTATTGGGCTGGACCGATGAAAAAGCCAAGGTGTTTGACATCGCCATCCAGTCGGGCGCCATCTTGGCCGTCATCTTGGTGTATTGGCAGCGTCTGTGGCAAACCCTGCGTGATTTGCCCACGCAGGCGCAGGCTCAGCGATTTGCTTTGAATGTGACGATCGCGTTTTTCCCAGCGGTGGTACTGGGCTTGACGCTGGGCGCAGCTATCAAGGCGCATTTGTTCACCGCCACGGTCGTGGCCATTGCGCTCATCGTGGGCGGCTTCATCATTTTGTGGGCCGAGGCGCGGCAGTCCCGCCACGTGCGGGTGCAAAGCGTAGACGACATGAGCCCGCTAGACGCTTTGAAGGTGGGCCTGGTGCAATGCGTGGCCATGATCCCTGGCACCAGCCGCAGCGGCGCCACCATCATCGGCGGCATGTTGATGGGCTTGTCGCGCCAGACGGCCACTGATTTTTCGTTCTACCTGGCCATCCCCACCCTGGTGGGTGCGGGCGTGTACAGCCTGTACAAAGAACGCGCCCTCTTGAGCATGGGCGACATACCCATGTTCGCCGTGGGCACAGTGTTTGCCTTCTTTAGCGCATGGGTCTGTGTGCGCTGGCTGCTGCGCTACATCGCCAGCCACAGCTTTGTGCCGTTTGCGTACTACCGCATCGTGTTTGGTGCGCTGATTTTGATCACCGCGCAGCTGGGTTGGGTAGATTGGGGTTGAACCCTCAAACCCCCGCCGCTGCCATCTCCGCATAGGCGTGGCCCAACCACATCTTCAGCCGCTGGCGCTCCATCAAGCCCAGCTTGGCGCTGCCGCCAGCGGCGCCGTTGGTAGCAGCCCAAAAGCTGCTGTCAGAGGCGTCAATCTTCTGCATCACGGTGTCGTGCAGGTGCTTGAGCTGCACCACTTTGGCACCCAAGGCCATCGCGCGATCCAGCTCACCTGACTTGGCCAATTGGCTGAAGTCGTCGCCGCGCATCTGGTTTTTCACCAGCACGTATTGCAGCCGCTGGCCAAAGCGGTCGAGCAGTTTTTTGAGCAGGTCTACCGAATCTTTGCCGCTGTCCATCACATGCCAATAGTGCATGGCCACGCCGCTTTCGGCGGCCAGGTCCAGCACGCCGGATTCATCCATCCATTTGGCCAGCGGCTCGTGGGTTTGGGCGGCCAGATCTACCAGCACGCGGCGGCCGGGGTGGTCCACGCTGGCTTCAATGATGGCGTCTAGCGCCTCGTAGCGGTCCACCAGCGCGGGCGATGCGTAGCCTGCGTAAAAGCGCAGCAGCGCGCCGTGCGAACGGTCGGTATCGAAGCCTACAAAGGGCACGTCATGGTCAATGAAGTACTGGGCCAGCAGGCGCGACACCAGCGATTTGCCCACCCCGCCTTTTTCGCCGCCAATCAGGTGCACATGGGCCAGTGCGTCGGCGTGGGTGGGTGGGGTTTGGTGCATAGCGCAGCTTTCAGTGAGGGACAAGGTTGGGCCATTGTGGACTGCCCTTACGACGCCACCCCAAGCGTTTGCGCGGGACGGGCCCGCAGGCGGGGTCAAGCGCCGCGCAAATTCAAAATGCTGGCCTCAATCGCCGCAGCGGTGGCCGCTGGCCGCTCCATCGGAAACAGATGGCTGCCGTCCAGCCAGGTGATGCGGCCTTTGGTGAGGCGCTGCGTCATTTCCATGCCCACCCGGGCCATCTCGGCCGAGCGGAGCCCGCCCACAAAGGCCACGGGGCACTTCAGCGGATGGCGGCGCAGCAAGGCGTCCAAGTTATCCGGCAAGGTGTTGTAGATGGCCGTTTCCACCGCGCGGTCAAACGGCAACCAAACGGCGCCGTCTCGCTCAGCAAAGGCATCCACATAGTCGGCCAAGACCTCGGCTTGCCAACGGGCAAAGGCCTTTTTGCTTTGAAAGTGCGCGTGCGCCTCGGCGCGGCTGGGCCAATGGTCACGCCGTCGGTGGCTGATGCGCCCAGGGGACACCGATCCCACCAGCTGCGTGCGCTTGATCACCCCCAGCGTGGTGGCCTTCCAGCCCCCCAGCACTGGCGCATCTAGCAACACCACACCAGCCACCGCGTCGCCCAGCTGGCTGGCGGCCATCACGCTTAAATAGCCGCCCAATGAATGTCCCACCAGCCAGGGCTTTTGCGCCCATGCGTGGCTGCGGATGTGATCGCTGAGCTGCTGCACCAGATGCGGCCAGTTATTGCTGACGGGGTAGCGCTCGTCGTGGCCGAAGCGTTCGATGGCAGACACCGCAAAGCCGCGGTCACGCAAATGTGCAAAAAGCCGCTGATAGGTGGCGGCTGGGAAGCTGTTGGCATGCGAAAAAACCATCACGGGCGCAGGCTGTGCGGCCGCCGCGGACAACTTCGAACGCGGCATGGCTTAGATCAGTCGCACACTGGGGTCAGTGATCTTGCGCAGCGCCTGGCTGCGCCCGCGGGCTTCCACCATCAGTGGCACTTCGGTGTGGCTGTGGTCCCAGGTGGGGTCTTCGATGCTGTCAAACACCTCGCGCAGCTTTTGGCCCCAGCTGGTGCGCACCATGCGGAAATAGGGGTTGTGCTCATCGATGCAGATGATTTTGTCGGTGGCCAAGCGGTCGGCGTGGTAGAGCGCCATGTCAAGCGGCAGGCCCACGCTCAAGTTGGATTTGAGGGTGCTGTCCATCGACACCAAGGCGCACTTGGCGGCTTCGTCCAGAGGCGTGTCGGGTGTGATGACGCGGTCGAGCACCGGTTTGCCGTATTTGCTTTCGCCAATTTGAAAGTAGGGCGTCTCGGGCGTGGCTTCAATGAAGTTGCCGGCCGAATACACCTGAAACAGCCGCATGCCTTCGCCCTTGATCTGCCCGCCAAATATCAGTGACACATTGAAGTCCACCCCGTTTTGCTTTAAGGCTGCGCTGTCGCGGGCATGCACATGGCGCACAGCAGCGCCCAGCACCCGCACGGCGTCAAACATGCTGGTGGCGTTCCAGATGGTGACGGGCTGGGCTGACTCGCCGGTGTGCGCGTCTTTCTCGTGTAGTTGCTCCACCTGCAAGATTTCGCGCACCGACTGCGAGATGCTCAGGTTGCCCGCTGACAGCAGCACCATAAAACGGTCGCCGGGCTTTTCATACACGATCATTTTGTGAAAGGTGCTGATCTGGTCCAGCCCCGCGTTGGTGCGCGAATCCGACAAAAACACCAAGCCCGCTTTGAGCTTGATGGCAACGCAGTAGGTCATGGCGGTGTCTGTTTTGAGTGTGAGGAATGTGGGGGCGGCAGCAGTGCTTTGAGCTCATACAGCGCGGCCAGGGCGTCGCGCGGGCTCATTTGATCGGGCTGCAAGGCTTGTAGCGCCTGCTGTAGGGCCGTGTGGGCCGTGGTTACAGCGGAGTCTGTGGCAGATTCTAGAGAGGCCTCAAGCGGCAGCGGTGCAAACAAATCCACCTGGGTTTGCTGGGCCTGGGCTTGTTGTTCCAAGGCGGCCAGGGTGCGGTTGGCTTGCTGCAGCACCGCTGCAGGCACGCCCGCAAGTCGCGCCACCTGAATGCCGTGGCTGCGGCTGGCGGGGCCGCTTTGGAGTTCGTGCAAAAACACAATGTCGCGGCCCGATTCCACCGCGCTCACATGGCGGTTCACTGCACCTGCGTGGCGGGCTGGGAATTCGGTGAGCTCAAAGTAGTGGGTGGCAAACAGAGTGAAGCACTGGCTGCGCTCGTGCAAATGGGTGGCAATCGCACCAGCGAGCGCCAGGCCGTCAAAGGTACTGGTGCCGCGGCCAATTTCGTCCATCAAGACTAAGGACTGCGGCGTGGCGGCACGCAAAATTTGCGCGGCCTCGACCATCTCCAACATAAAGGTGGACTGCGCATTGGCCAAATCGTCGGCCGCGCCAATGCGGGTGTGGATGGCGTCAACCGGCCCGATGCGCGCGGCGGCCGCGGGCACGTCAGACCCGATGCAAGCCAACAACACGATCAGCGCCACTTGGCGCATGTAGGTGCTTTTACCGCCCATGTTGGGGCCGGTGATGACCTGGGTGCGTTCTTTGACTGACAGGCGGCAGTCATTGGGTACAAAAGGTGTGGGCGCGTCTGGCCGCTCTGCCAAGCGCTGCTCTACCACCGGGTGCCGGCCCAGTGAGATGTCAATGCAAGGCTCGCGCACCAGCGCTGGGCGACACCATTTGAGGGTGATGGACCGCTCCGCCAGCGTACACAGCACATCCAGCTGCGCCAGGGCCGTGGCAATGCGGGTGAGGGCGGGCACTTCGGCGGCGAGTTGGTCTAGCAGTTGCTCAAACAGCAGCCGTTCGCGTTGCAAGGCACGCTCTTGGGCCGACAGGGCCTTGTCTTCAAAGGCTTTGAGCTCGGGGGTGATGAAGCGCTCGGCGTTTTTCAGCGTTTGGCGGCGGCGGTAGTCGCTTGGCACGCGGGCCAATTGGCCGGTGGTGACCTCAATGTAGAAGCCGTGCACCCGGTTGAACTGCACCCGCAGGTTGGCGATGCCAGTGCGTTCGCGTTCGCGTTGCTCCATGGCCAGCAAATAGGCGTCGCAGTCGCGGTCAATGGCGCGCAAATCGTCTAGTTCAGCATCAAAACCCGGCGCGATCACACCGCCGTCGCGCACCAGGGTGGCGGGGTCCTCCGCCAAAGCCGTGCCCAGAAGTGCGGCGGCCCGGCTGGGGGTGCGCAAGCCGTCGAAGATATGGACCAAAAGTGCCGATTCCGCCCTATTGGTGGGCGTAAGTAGCTCACATTTTTGTAGCGTTTGGCGTAGAGCAGCCAGTTCGCGCGGGCGCACTTGGCGCAGGCTGATGCGGGCGCTGATGCGTTGCACATCGCACACGCCGCGCAGCCAGTCGCGCCAGTGATGCGTGGGCGCGTCGGCATGTCCGGTCTGCTTGAGGGTGGCGACTGCGTCTTGCCGGGCCAGGGCCAGGGTGCGGTCTCGCGGTGGTTCTAGCAGCCAGCTGCGCAGCAGTCGGCTGCCCATGCCGGTGCGGCAGGTGTCCAACAAGGACAGCAAAGTGGGCTGCGTTTCGCCGCGCAAGGTTTGGGTCAGCTCTAGGTTGCGCTGGGTGATGGCGGACAAGCCCACGGTGCTGTCGTCACGCACCACCTCCAACTGGTTCCAGTGCGACAGCGCGCGGCCTTGGGTGTGCTGGGCATAGGCCAGCAAGGCGGCAGCGGCGGCGTGGGCGGGCCCCAGGTGCTGGGCGCCGAAGCCTTCCAACGTGGCGGTTTGCAATTGTTCGCACAACTGGCGTTGGCCCAGGGGCCCGTCAAATTGCCAAGCCGGACGGCGGGTGAGCACGCTGCGCGCCCCGGCGGTGGGCGAGCCAACCAGGGCTTGCAAGGTGCGCCAACGCGCATCGCTCAATGCATCGCTGGCGATGACTTCTTGAGCGCCAATTCGCTGCAACCAAGGGGGCAAATCGGCGGCGTCACATTGCGCCAAGCGCACGCTGGGCTGCAGCACGCTCATCCAGGCCAAGCCGTAGCTGCCGCCCTGCGCCCGCTCAGGCGCGGGGGCATGCAGCGCCAGCACCACCGCGTCGGCGCGCTCGGGCAGCAGTTCGGTGTCAGTGAGCGTGCCGGGGGTGACCACCCGCACCACTTTGCGATCAACCGGGCCCTTGGCATTGACTTCGCCAACCTGCTCGCAAATGGCGACGGATTCACCGGCGCGAATCAGCCGTGCGAGATAGGACTCCATGGAATGCGCGGGCACGCCCGCCATCACCACAGGCTTGCCCGCCGATTGGCCGCGCTGGGTGAGGGTGATGTCCAGCAAGGCAGCAGCGCGAACGGCGTCTTCAAAAAACAGTTCGTAGAAGTCGCCCATGCGGTAGAACACCAAGGTCTGCGCATACCCAGCTTTCACGCTCAGGTATTGCTGCATCATTGGCGTGTGAGATTCGGGCGAGGTCAAAACGGGGTTTTCCAAAAACGACAGAGGCTGCACGCGAAGGGCGCAGGCCCGGCTTGTGCGCCCTTGCAGATGGCAAGATCAAGGCCAACTCAGGGTACGCGGCAGAGAGACACTATTTTTTCATGACTCACGGTACAGGCATTCGATCTGTGTTTGGGCGTTGGCGCGTCGGGTCGCTAGGGCTGACCGTGGTCTGGGGGCTGGGGTCTTGATGTCATGAACGCATCCATCCCAGTGCCAGTCGCGGTAGACGCCGATTCTTCGCGTCGCGCCCTGGAGCGATACCAAGCGGTGCTAGACAGTTCAGCGCTGGGCAGTTGGGAGCGAAACCTCTTGACCGGCGCCGCCGATATCGACCCCGGCTGGATGCGCCGCTTGGGCTATGACCGCGAACAGGTCGACCGCTCCGTGGCGTTTTGGCAGTCGCTGACGCACCCCGAAGACCGAGCCACCGTGCAGTCAGCCGTGCTGGCGTATTTGCAAGGGGCCTCGCCCTTTTATGAATGCGAATACCGCATGCGCCACCACGACGGCCATTGGGTATGGGTGCAAAGTCGGGGCCGGGTGGTTGAGCGAGATGCCCAGGGGCGCCCGGTGCGCTTGTTGGGCACCTTCATGGACATCACCGCGCGTCGGGCTGAGCAAGAGGCCTTGGCGCGGCGCAACGCCTTGCTGATGGCGCTGCACCACACCCAACTGGCCTTCCTGGATTGGGACGCTGACCAGGGGCCCAGCGACAACGACCCCTGCGCTGAGCTATTGCGCAGGCTGGTGGAGCTCACCGGCAGTCAGGGCGGTTTTCTGGCCGAAGTGCAAGACGTCCACGAGCACTTTTACACCTTGGTGGCGCGCGCTTTGCAAAACCTCAGTCTGGGCAGTCCGGATGCCCCGATGCGGGTGTGGCAAAACGCCCAGGCTGAAGGCGCGGCGACGTGTGCCACCACCCTGCAGGCGCTGGTGGATGCGGCGGTGTACAGCGCACAAGCCCAGGGCTTAGACGACAGCACCCCGCTGACGCAAGACGTGCACGCTGATGTGCCGATGGCCGGTTCCGGCCCGCTACCGGCCGGCGACGGCCTGCGCCGATTGGTGGTGTTGCCGGTATTGAGCGACGGCCGCCAGGTGGTGGCTGTGGTGGGGCTGGCTGAAGCTGAATCTCCCTACCACCCCGCGCAGTTGGAATTTTTGCAACCCTTGCTGTTGGCGTTTGGCCGAGTAGTCACCGCGCGGCGCATGCGCGCCGATGCGGACCGGGTGCGCAAAGAACTGGAACGGGCATCCTGGGAACTCACTGTCAAGTCCCATGCCCTGACCGCCACGCTCGACAGCGTGGAGCAAGGCATTTACAAGGTCGACCCCGACGGCCGGGTGCGTGTGTTCAACCAACGCTTTCTGGAACTGTTGCGCCTGCCCGCCGAGGTGCTGGCCGACGCACCCACCCACCAATCGGTGGTGGCTTGGCAGAACGGGCGCGGTGACTTTGGCCCCGACGCGGCCTGGGTGGTCACCGAAGAAGGCCGTCGCTATGTCAAGCGCCTAGAGCCCGGCGATCTGCCAGCGGTGTACTGGCGCCGCACGCGAGACGGCCGAACGCTCGAAGTTCGGTCTCGAGTGGGCGATGACGGCAGTCTCGTGCGCACCTTCTCTGACGTGTCCGACTACCTGCGGGTACAGGCTGAGCTACAAGCCAGCGAGGCGCGTTTTAAGAGCCTCACCTCGCTGTCATCCGACTGGTTCTGGGAGCAAGACGAGACGTTTCGCTTTACCCGTGTAGATGGGGCAGGCCCAACCGGTCAGATGCCTTTAGAAGGGGCGATAGGCCGCACCCTGGCCGAGCTGGGTGCCCGCAACATGGTGGGTGCCGACTGGGATGCGTTTCATGAGTTGTTGCGCGGCCGCCAAGTGTTTCGCGATCTGGAGATTGAGCGTGCCCGCCGCGATGGGTCCACCTACTGGGTATCCATCAGCGGTGCGCCGATCCTTGGTGATCTAGGCCAACTGGTGGGCTACCGCGGCGTGGGCCGCGACATCACCGAACGAAAGCGGGCTGAGCGCCGGGTGGAACGCTTGGCCTTCTTTGATCAACTTACCGGCCTGCCCAATCGGCGCTTGCTCACTGACCGGTTGCAACGCGCCATGGTCAAGTCAGCCCGCACCCACAGCCAGGGCGCGCTATTGTTCATTGACTTGGACAACTTCAAGGACATCAACGATACGCTGGGCCACGACAAGGGTGATCAATTGCTGGAGCAGGTGGCCACCCGGCTGACGGCTGCGGTGCGTGAAAGCGATACCGTGGCCCGCTTTGGGGGCGACGAATTTGTGGTGATGCTCCATGAGCTAGGCATCAGCGCCCACGACGCCGCCCGCGAAGCCGAGGGCGTGGCACAGAAAATTTTGGCGGCTCTTAACCGCTCGTATTCCTTGGCGGGTAGCGCCCACTACAGCACACCCAGCATTGGCGTGGCCTTGTTTGAGGGCTACCAGCTCAGCGTGGATGACCTGCTCAAGCGCGCTGACCTGGCCATGTACCAAGCCAAATCAGCGGGGCGCAACACGGTGCGCTTCTTTGATCCAGACATGCAGTCGGCCGTGGCTGCGCGGCTGTCGCTAGAGGCTGACTTGCGCGGCTGTACAGAACGCGGCGAACTGCGGCTGGTGTATCAATCGGTGGTAGACGCTGAGGGCGCCACCACGGGTGTGGAGGCTCTGGTGCGCTGGGTACATGGGCAACGTGGCACCGTGTCGCCAGCGGCGTTTGTGCCGGTGGCCGAGCGCACGGGCCAAATCCTGGAAATCGGCCAGTGGGTTTTATTGCAAGCCTGTGCCCAGTTAAGGCACTGGCAAGCTGACCCGCTGCGCAGCCATTGGACGGTGGCCGTCAACGTGAGTGTGCGTCAGTTGCGCCACCCGAAGTTTGTCCCCGACGTGCTGGCCGCTCTCGCCCAACAGCAAGCCAACCCCAAGCGGCTGAAGCTTGAACTGACTGAAAGCATGCTGCTGGCTGACGTGGAAGACACGATTGAGAAGATGGCCCAACTCAAAGCCCATGGGGTGGGTTTCGCCTTGGACGATTTCGGCACGGGCTACTCGTCCCTGAGTTACCTCAAACGCCTGCCGCTGGATCAGGTCAAGATTGACCGCAGTTTTGTCCGCGACATCTTGGTCGATGGCAACGATGCCGCCATTGCACGCACCATCTTGGCTTTGGCCCGCAGCCTGGACTTGTCGGTAGTGGCCGAAGGTGTTGAGGAACTCGGCCAATTTCAGTTTTTGCGCGCCAGTGGCTGCATGGCCTTTCAGGGTTATCTGTTTGGCAAGCCCTGTGACCCTGATGTGCTGCAGTCGCAATGGGTGCATTCACCATGACAGACGGCAAGGTTTCGCCGCCACTCGACCCGAGCGCTCCAAGCTCCGCCGTAGGGGCCCAGGAGCCAGCCAACCTGTCGAAAGCGGCTGAGTCGCTTACGGGCTCTACCGGGGCGTTTTTGCAATCGGCCCGACTGCGCTGGGCCGTGATGGTCGGGGTCTTGATCTGGTCGCTGTTGTGGGGCTGGGCTGCCAGCCAAGTGGCGGTGTGGGTGGAGCGCACGGCCGTTTCTGAGCAAGAGCGTGCCACCGTTGAACGCATTGCAGGCGCACTTACCCGCGACACCTTGGGCAGTGTGGCGGTGGGGGCCACCACGGTGATGGGTTTGACCGAACCTTTGTTCAAAGGGGCCGCGATGGGCCTAAACGAGGGAGATGACCCCGCCGTACGTGCGCGCCTGGCCTTGCTGCGAGAACGTTTTGGGGCAGAAAGCGCATTGGTGGTGGCCCAGGATGGCCGGGTGGTGGCGCACGACACGGCGGGGCCTGATCGCATCGTTGGCGCGTCGCTGGGCCAACGCACCTTCTTGCGCCAGGCGCTGCAGGGCGTGGTGAACGTGTCCGCTGGGGTGGGGCCTGGCGAGCGCGGCCGAGGCTTGTTCTTTTCAGCACCTTTGTATGAGTCAACTTCGGTGCGTTCGCCTATCGTGGGGGCGGTGCTGCTGCGCATGGAGGCCGTCGCCATTGAGCAGCATCTGTTTGATGTCGAACGCATCACCGCGTTGTTGTCGCCTCAGGGCGTGGTGTTTCTCAGCACCGAAGCGGCGTGGGTGTTTCGGGTCGCGCCTTCCATGTCGGCCGAACAACGCCTTGAATTGCGCTCATCGCGGCAATTCGGTTCCACCTTTGCGGCGCAAAACCCGGTGGATTTGCCCTTTGATATCAAGAGTTCAGCGGTCCGCATCGGTGGCGATGATTACTTGGTTCATCGTCAAGGGGTGGAGTGGCAAGACCCATCGGGCCCCTGGCAATTGGTGACGCTGCGGGATGTGTCGTCGCTGGTCAGCGTCCAACACCGCCTGAGTTGGGCCCTGGGTGTGGGTGCGCTGGCTTTTGTGGTGGCGCTATTGGGTATCTCTGCGTGGTGGGCACGGCACAAGGCAGACGCCATTCGCAAACGTTTGCAGCTGCTGGGCGCGGGCCTGGAGCTGAGCCCGATGGCAGTGGCCATGGCCAACTTGAAGGGTGAACTGCAGTGGGTCAATCCGCAGTACGAGCGCAACACCGGCTACAGATTGGCGGATTTAGTGGGCCGAACCGCACGTTCGTTAAAGCTTGGCGTGGCCAGCCCAGAAGACGTCACTGAGGCACGGGCTGCGCTCGCTGCAGGGCGGCCCTGGACCGGCAACTTGCGCAGCCTTCGCCGCGACGGTGCCAGTCGAATCGATCAATCGGTGTTGTGCCCGGTGCAAGACGACCAGGGTCGCGCCATAGGTTTCGTTGGCATGTACTTGGACATCACCGAGCGCCTGCGGGTAGAGCGTGAACTGCGCGAAGTGCTGGCGCTGCAAAAGGCGATTTTTGACAATTCCCCTCCCACCTTGTATCTGCGGGGGCTCAAGATTGAACGTGCCAACCAAGCGGCTGCCAAGCTGCTGGGCGTCGCGGTGACCCGGCTGGAGCTGGGGGGCTCGATGGCCGACCTGTTTGCCTCTGAGCATGACTGTCAAGCGTTTCAGTCAGCAGCCTGGCCTGTCACCGACCGAGGTGAAACCTACCAAGGGGTGTGGACTGCGCGCCGGGGCGACGGCACGCAGTTTGACGCCCGTCTGACTGGGCATGCCGTCACCGACGGCAACGCGGGTGCGGCGGTGTGGCTGATCGAAGACATTACGGCCGCCAGACGTGTGCAAGCGGCGATGCAGGCTGCCACCGAGCGGCTGGATTTCGCCCAAGCCACGGGCCGTGTTGGTCTGTATGACCTGGATTGGCCCACGCGCACCCTGGTGTGGACGCCGCAGTTACGCCGCATGCTGGGTTTGGACCCTGCGCAGCTGCGCACCCGCCATGAAGATTGGCTGGCCTTGTTACACCCGCAAGACAGGCAGCGGGTGGCGCTGCACTTAGAGGCGCAACTGGGCGGAATGGACAACAGCGTGCGCGACACCTTCCGCATGGCGATTGCCGGGGCCGGTGACTCGGTGGCTGAATGGCGCTGGTTCTTATCCGAAGCGCGCATTGAGCGAGATGCCGAAGGCCACGCCGAACGTGTGGTGGGGGTGCTGGTAGACGTCCATGAGCAAAAGGCGCTAGAGGCGCAGGTCGAAGCGCAGCTGCGCTTCCAAGCTGAGCTGATTGAGACCATTCCCCTGCCGCTGTTCTACAAAGACACCGAGGCCCGCTATGCGGGCGTCAATGGCGCGTTTGAAGCGGCCTGCGGCGTCAAGCGGGCTGACGTATTGGGCCGCAGCGTGCTGGACTTGGGCACCATGCCCATGAGCAACCGCATCGTGTGGGACGAGGCAGACCGGCGCACCATTGCTGATGGCTCTACGCGGCGGCTGC
>JAAFIY010000060.1 GCA_013297985.1 Comamonadaceae bacterium
GGCAACATTCGCCAGGGCTTCAAGCAAGAGGTGCTGCCGGCGCTGATGCTGATTTCGGGCTTTCAACAAAAACGTGCCGATTTGGCCGCTGACAAATAAGCATTTGCGCAAGATGACGGCAGCTTTCGATTTTTCGGGCCGGGTGGCCTTGGTGACGGGTGCGGGTGGGGGTTTGGGCCGGGCGCATGCGCTGGCACTGGCCAAGCGGGGCGCCACCGTCATCGTCAATGATCTGGGTGGCAGCGTCAGCGGGGCGGGCGGCAGCACCGGCGCGGCGCAGGCGGTGGCCAATGAAATCACCGCTGCCGGTGGCCAGGCCATGGCCAGTGCAGCATCAGTCACTGACTTCGCCGCCGTGCAGGCCATGGTCGATGAAGCCGTGGCCCGCTTTGGCCGCATCGACGTGCTGGTAAACAACGCCGGCATCTTGCGCGACAAAACATTCGCCAAGATGGATTTGGCTGACTTCCGCTTGGTGGTAGACGTGCACCTGATGGGCGCGGTGCATTGCTGCAAGGCCGTGTGGCCGCACATGGTTGCGCAAAGCTATGGCCGCATCGTAATGACGACATCCAGCAGCGGGCTGTATGGCAACTTTGGCCAAAGCAACTACAGCGCCGCCAAGTTGGCCCAAGTGGGCTTGATGCAAACCCTGGCGCTAGAAGGCGCGCGCGCCAACATCCATGTGAATGCGCTGGCGCCCACGGCCGCCACCCGCATGACAGCGGGCTTGATGTCTGAAGAAGACTTGGCCGCCCTGGCGCCCGAAGCGGTGGTGCCCGCCATGCTGGTGCTGGCGCATGAATCGGCTCCCACGCGCACGGTGCTGTGTGCCGGGGCTGGGTACTTTGAAGCCGCCCACATCACCCTCACGCAAGGCGCCTGGGTGGGCGCGGGCGCCGATGCGCCCGAGCTGCTGGCCGCGCAGTTGGCGGCCGTGCGTGATCGTACGGGCGAGACCGTGCCCGGCAGCGGCACCGCTCAAGGCACGCAAGAGCTGGCTGCGGCACGCCGGGCCCGCAGCGCGGCCTAAGGCGCGCAGCCCAAAAGCCAAACAAAAAGCACCGGTTGCGCCCGTCAATTGGGCGTAAGTCGCTACGTATTTTGTAGCAAACCCGCTTGGGCTCAGCCGCTTGACTTACAGCAGCAACAAGCCGTGTAAGCGCTCGGCCAACACCCGGGCCAGGCCACCCGTGTCTGGCGCAATCAGACCTACGTGCAAGGCCTCAACCGCAGCGCCGCTGTATTGGCGCGGCACGGTGACGTGCACCGCTTGCCCCGCATGCAGCACCGCCAAAGGGGGCAGGCTACTGGCCGCGTCTTCACGCAGGGGCAGCCACTGGGGGGCCTGCGCATCGCCTTGCGCCAGCCACAGCTTGTCGCCCTGCGGCAGGGCCACATATAGCGCTTGGCTGGCAGTTGAATCACCGCGCAAGCTCAGTTCAAGGGTGAATGAATGGGCGTTGACGTGGCTGAGCTTCAAGCCCAGCGTGTGCCCCGCCACCGCCAACTCCTCGGGCAATTCCGTCAGCCCGGTGGCCAGCGGTTGGCGCGACGCCACCACCGCGTAACTGGGCCCGTGTGGGTGCAGCGGCACTTCGTCGCTGATGTGTTGGTGTTTGAGGCCGCGCAGGGCCAAAAAATCAAGAATGGTTTGGCGTGGCAGCCACACGCTGGTGGGCTCGGTGCCGCCGCAAAAACCGGCCCAGTTCAGCGCTTCGTTGTACGACTGCAGGGCCCAGCGGTGGTCAAAGCTTTGGCCACCGAGCGTGGTGTAGCTGCCATCTTGCAGGGGTGAAAACTTGGGCGCCAGTTTGGGGTTGGCGGCCAAGATGTCGCCGTCAAAGTAGTGCGTCCACAGCGCAATGTGGTCGACCCGCTCGCACAGCAAATCCAGCAGGCGCAGCGGGTTGGCCATGTGGTAGAGCACGCCGCTGGCCACCGCCATGTCAAAGCGCTCGGGCGTGTCGGCCAAATAGGCCATGAAATCGCCCAGCCGGTAGTGCACGCGGTCTAGGCCAAAGATTTCTTTCACGCACAGGCATTTGAGATAGGCGCGGCTGTTGGCCTCAATGGCTACCACGCGCTGCGCGCCGCCGTGCTGCAGCATGTAGCTGTGGGCGCCTTCCAGGGGCCCCAACTCCAACACAGTTTTGCCCTCAAAGCCGCCCAAGAGCTTTTGGGCGCGCCGGATGTGCGGCGTGTCAAACAGCGGATTGGGCCCGGGGCTGCTGATCACGCCCGAGCCCGCTGGCATGGCGGTCGACCATTCACCCGCAAACAGGTCCACCACGTTTTGCGCGCTGGGGGGCTTTAGCACATAGGCGTCAAGAATGTTCATGGGAGCAGATGGTAGTGCTGAGCCGTGCGCGGGTGCTGGCTGCCCAGCCACTATGCTCAGCGCTTGCTTGCCCACACGCTATGACGACGTCTTTGTTTGCCCCCCCCACCGTGGCGCTGGCCCAAGCGGCGCCTTTGTTGCAGACCCAAGGTTTTGCCGTGCTCGACAGCGCGGGCACTGCCGAGTTGGCAGGCCACCCCGTGGCCGCCCTCAACCCCCTGCAAGCCGATTGGCCGCATTTGGAGCCTGACGAATACCTGCTGGACGGTGGCCGCTACCGGCGCCGCCGCCACGCCAGTTGCGTGCTGCACCCCGCCAGCGCTACGCAAGCCGCTTGGGTCGAGGGCATGCCCCACCGCGCCCATTGGCAGCCCGTGACTTACAACGCCCTGCACGGCGGGCTAGAGCGCTGGTTTGCGCCGGTGGCCGCCAACACACTGGCCCGTCCCGCGTGGCAGGGGCTGTTGCTGGGCGTAGCGGCCTTGGCCGATGTGCTGCGCGGCCCGCAGCGCTGGTGGTGCGAGGCGCATCAATTTCGCATTGACACCACTGGCGGCATTGGCCGACCCACACCCGAAGGCGCGCACCGCGACGGCGTGGATTTGGTGGCTGTCATCTTGGTCAGCCGCCACGGTATCAAAGGCGGCGAAACCCGGGTGTTTGACGCCGCCGGGCCCGCAGGCCAGCGCTTTACCCTAAGCCAGCCTTGGCAAACGCTGCTGCTCGACGACGCCCGGGTGATTCATGAATCCACCCCCATCCAGCCCGAAGGCGACGGCCCTGGCTGGCGCGACACGCTGGTGCTGACGCTGCGCGGTGGCGGCTTTCAAGACGCGCCAGCAGGCTAAAGCGCGGCCCGCTAAAAGGGCGTGGGGCTGCTGACTTGCAGCGCACGTCCATTAGGCATGGCCAGTTCAATTCGGTGCGCATGCAGCAACAAACGGTGGTGCAGCGCGCCGCCATACAGCGCATCACCCACGATGGCATGGCCCACGGCGGCCAAGTGCACCCGCAGCTGATGGGTGCGCCCGGTGGTGGGCTGCAGCGCCACACGGTCGCCCAAGGCATGGGGTGCGGGCATGGGCTGCACCCAGGTGCTGGCGTCTTGCGCATGTGGGCCGCCCACGCAGCGACGCGGGCGATCTTCCCAATGGCGGCCAATGGGTAAATCAATGCACCAGCGGCCATCTGTGTCCCTGACCGCATCGGGTGGCGCTTGTAAGCCCGGCGCCACCACTGCGTGGTAAGTCTTGCGCACAGCTCGCTCGGCAAAGGCGCGAGCAATTTTCGATTCTGCTGCGCGGGTCAGTGCCAAGAGCATCACGCCCGACGTGGCCTGGTCTAGCCGGTGCACCACGCGCGCCTGTGGCCACTGTGCCCATACCCGTGTGGCCACGCTGTCTGCTTTGTCTGCCCCACGGCCGGGCACGGCCAGCAGGCCCGCGGGTTTGTCGATGGCAACAAGCTCAGCGTCTTGGTACAGCACCACCAGCCCAGCGGGCGGCAGCGCGGCTTCATGCCCGTTCAAGGCGCAGCCAGCAGGGCTTGCACCGTGGCCAGCATGTCGGCCACATCGTCGGGCTTGTGCAGCAGGGCGCGGGCACCGGCGGCGAGCGCCTCGCGCTCAATCTGCGGGGTGACGTAGCCTGACGCCAGCGCCATGCGCAGCCCCGGCCGCAGGGCACGCGCGGCTTGCAGCACCTGCACGCCACTGAGCAGTGGCATGTTGAAGTCCGTCAGCAGCAAATCACATGCGGCAGCAGGTTCTGCCAGCGCGGCCAAGGCAGTGTGCGCGTCGGTAAAGCTGCGCACTTGCAGACCGGCGCGGCTGAGCACGCGGGTGAGCAGGCGGGCCAGCGCCGCGTCGTCATCCACCACCCACACCCAGGCGCTGGGGCCAGGGGCGGTGGCAGAGGCGGCAACAGACGCAGCGGGCAGCGTCTGGGTTTGAGGCAAATCGGCCGTTTGCGCCCTGTTTTCGAGCGGAGTTAGCTCTGATTTTGATAGCAACGGCAGCCATAGCATGAACTGGCTGCCCCGGCCTGGGGCGCTGGCCACATCCACCGCGCCGTGGTGGGCCTGCGCCACGCCGTGCACCACCGACAGCCCCAGCCCCGTGCCTTGGCCCACCGGCTTGGTGGTGAAGAAGGGCTCAAATATCCGCGACACGGTGGCTGCGTCCATGCCCGGGCCGTTGTCGTTGACGGTGATCACCAGGCAATCCACCCCGTGTTGGGCCGCTGCGTTGCTGCCATGAGGGCGCAGCCCCAGGCGCTGGCGGGTGGCCTCATCGGCGGTTTGTATGCCCAAGCGCAACTGCACCGCCGCGCTGTGGCCCTGCAGCGCTTGCGGCGCCACGGCCTGCACCGCGTTGTGGCACAAATTGAGCATGGCTTGCTGCAGTTGGGTGGCGTCGGCCCAAATGGCGGGGAGGTCTGCGGGCAGATCGGCGTGGGGCTGGTCCAGCTGCAGCTGCACGCCTTGGGGCAGGGTGACGCGCAGCAGCGCGTCGGTATCGCGCGCCAGTTGGCCCACGTCGACCCAGGTGCGCCGGGGCGCTTCATTGCGGCTGAAAGTCAGGATCTGGCGCACCAGCTCACGCGCGCGACGGCCAGCTTTGCCTGCTTCAGCCAGCGGGTCTGCAATACGCCCAGCGATGTCGTCCAGGGCGGCGGTGCGCTCGGCCAGCTCGGCCTGCACCAAATCTAGGTTGCCCAAGATGGCGGCCAGCAGGTTGTTGAAGTCGTGCGCAATGCCGCCGGCCATGGTGCCCACAGCCTGCATTTTTTGCGCGTCGCGCAGGCGCTGCTCAAGCGCGTCACGCTCGGCTTGGGCAGCCACTTGGGCCGTCACATCGCGGATGAACACGGTGGTGATGGACTGGGCGGCGGCGTCTGCCGAGTCCGTGCGCTCAAAGCTGGCCCCAGCTTCTAGCTGCAGCAGCTGCCCGGTGGTGGTGCGGCCGCTTTGTTGGGTGCGCTGGGTTTGGCCCTGGGCGCGAGCGCTGGCCAAGAGCGCGGGCGCATCGGGCATGAACTGCGCCAGCGACTGGCCCAGGGCGCCCGTTGCATCACACCCAAACAGCGCACAGGCAGCGGGGTTGAACACGGTGATGGCGCCGCCGTCGTCCACACACACGATGGCGTCTAGCGCGCGGTTGATGACCGACGCCAAACGCGCTTGGCTGGCATGCAGTTGCACATTGCGTTCACGCAGGGCCTGGCGCTCGGCCAGCAGCGGGCCCTGGTCCACCACTGCGCAGATAAATTGCGCGGCCTCGGGCAGGGCTTCGGCTTCCACCACGGGGCGCACCAGGTTGTCGATGCGGCGCAGGTGCACGTCGCCGCGCAGGGTGTGGAGCTGCTGCCCCTCACCAATTTCAAACACCACTTCAGACACCACCGCATGGCCGTCACGCCGGGCGGTGGCCAGGGCCAGGCGCACCCGCTCTTGCTGGGTGGCGGTGACAAAGGGCGTCAGAAAGTGCAGCGGGCGATCAGCCTCTGAGGGCTGAAAGCGCCGGTGCGCCACCGGGTTGGCTTGCAGCACCAAATCGTGCTCATCGACCACCATCAGCGGCAGGGGCACGCTGCCAAAGAGCGCCTCAAAGCGATCCGACGCGTCTTCAGCCGCGCGCTGGCTGTAGCGCAGCTCGGCGTTTTGTTCTTGCAGGCGGCGCACCAACTCATCGAGCTGGGCGCTCGTGGCGTCTGTCGGGGTGGTGGCCATGACCATGTGACTTGAATTATCGGCAAGCCGCATCAAAATGCCTGCTTGCGCCCATTTAATCAGCCCAAGCAGCTCCTAAATTTGTAGCAACATGACCACAGCCCAAGCCCCGTTCGCAGCGCAATCCACCGCCCAGCCGCCTTTGCGGATTGATTTTGTGTCTGACATCGCCTGCCCGTGGTGCGCGGTGGGCGCGCATGCGCTGCTGGGCGCGCTGCAAGAGGTGTGGGGCCAAGCCTGGCCGCAGCATGTGCAGTGGCACCTGCAGCCCTTTGAGCTAAACCCGGATATGGGCTCAGAAGGCGCCGACACCCGCCAGTACCTCAAGAACAAATACGGCATGGACGACGCGCAGCTCAACGGCAACATCGCCCGCATTGCCGAGCGCGGCGCGGCCGAAGGCTTTGCATTTGTGCCCGGTGGCCGCCCACGCGTCACCAACACCTTTGCCGCTCACCGCGTGCTGCATTGGGCCGCCACGGTAGACACCGCTAAGGCCTTGGCGCTGAAGCTCCAATTGCTGCAAGCCTGCCACGGCGACGGCGTGAACCCGGCTGACCCCGACGTGTTAGCCCAGCGCGCCAGCGCCGCAGGCCTGGACGGCGAACGCGCCCGGGCCATTGCGCTTAGCGACGAGTTCACCGCCGAGGTGCGCCATGCCCAAGCGCAGTGGCAGGGTGCGGGCATTTCATCGGTGCCCAGCGTGGTGTTTGACCAGCGGCATTTGGTGCAAGGCGGCCAGCCCCGGGCCACGTTTGCGGCGGCGCTGCGGCAGTTGCGGCCTGCAGGTGTGGGTGCGGGTGTGGGGATGGAAGTGGGCGCCTAAAGCCTCGCCCGCCAAGACTTAGCGAGGTGGCGCCTCGTCGTCCCACACCGATGCCCGCGCCACCACCTGCCCTGGGCGCAACAAGGCGCCAGGGGCCAACACCGCGTTGGCGCCCACGCGGCAATGGTCACCCAGCAGGGCGCCGAACTTGGTCTGCCCGGTGGCTTGCAAGTGGCCACCCAGGCGCACCTGAATGTCTTTGTCAGAGCGCTCATTGCGGTAGTTGCAGACGATGCTGCCCGCTTCCAAATTGACATCGGCGCCCGAGATGGAATCACCCACAAAATTGAAGTGCGCCAGCTTGGTGCCTGCAAAGACGAATGAGGATTTGAGTTCAGCACCGGGGCCGATCACGCAGTGCTCAGCCAGCCAATTGCCACCGCGCAAATAGGCGCCTGCCGCCACGAAACCGTGTGCGCCAATGATGAGCGGGCCTTTGAGCACGGCGCCTGCTTCGACCACCGCCGTGTGGTGTAGCGCGATGTCGCCGTCCACGCGGTACTCACCCAGCGGCAGCGTGGCCAGCAACTGGCGCACGATGGTGTCTGACTGTGCGGTCAGGGCCCAGGGTGCAGCCAAGGCCCACGGGGCCAAGGGCGAATCGGCCCAAGAGGCGATGTAGTCGGCCAAAGCAAGGGTGGAGTGCGTCATGGCAATGGGCGGGTGCAGTTGGTGTCAAGAGCCTAAACCGCCTGGCTGCAAGCCAAGGGGTGCTGCCGACTGTGGCCTAATAGAGGGTTTTGTCGAGGTCCGTCTTTGCTTGGATGGCCCGCCCCTGTTCCACCCAAACTGAAAGACCGCCATGGCCAAGATTCAAACCGAAGCGCAACGCAAAGCCACCCCCCGCCCCAAGGCGCCCAACGGAGTGGCGTTTTCTGCCCCCCATGGCCAGAAAGTGAGCCTGGAGCGCGGTTCACACACCCGCAGCAAAAAGAACCCCGGCAAGCGCGCCCACCAGGGCTGATTTGCCGCGTGGCCGGTGCCGCAGCCTTCGGGCTGGCGGCCACGCACACGCCGCCAGCAGCGCCAAGCGGTGCCGGACAACCGGCGCGGCTGCGCTGCTTTTGTTTTTGTAGCGCCATCCGCCCATTTCTTAAGCCCTAGCGGCCTATTTGGCTCATGATTCGCGTCACCGAACTGCGTCTGCCCCTGAACCACGCCCCGGCCGACTTGCAAGCGGCCTTGCTGGCGCGGCTGGGCTTGGACGCGCAGGCGGTGGCGGGCTTTGAAGTGTTTCGCCGTGGGCACGATGCGCGCAAGAAGGCTGACATCCAACTGGTCTACACCCTGGATGTGACGCTGGCCAACGCGGATCTGGAAGCCGCCACGCTCGCCCGCCATGCGGGTGATGTGCACATCAAGCCCAGCCCAGATACCCGCTACCACTTGCAGGGCAGTGCAGCGGCCGATTTGTTTGTGCCACCGCCCGACGCATCAGCGCACACGCCCCAGCGCCCGGTGGTGGTCGGCTTCGGCCCCTGCGGCCTGTTCGCCGCCTTGGTGCTGGCGCAAATGGGCCTGAAACCCATCGTGCTAGAGCGTGGCAAGGCCGTGCGTGAACGCACCCAAGACACCTGGGCCCTGTGGCGCAAGCGCGAACTGCACCCCGAGAGCAATGTGCAGTTTGGCGAAGGCGGTGCGGGCACTTTCAGCGACGGCAAGCTGTGGAGCCAAATTAGCGACCCGCGCCACCTGACGCGCAAGGTGCTCACCGAGTTTGTCAAAGCCGGTGCGCCTGAAGAAATACTGTACGTGTCTAAGCCCCACATCGGCACCTTTCGGCTGGTGAGCATGGTGCAAAAAATGCGGGCTGACATTGAAGCCTTGGGTGGTGAGATTCGCTTTCAAACCCGGGTGCAAAAACTGCTTTTGGACGATCTCGGCCCATCAGCCGAACCCCATCGCTACCAAGTGCGCGGCGTGCTCATCGATGACGGTGGCGCAGGCACTGAATTGCTCAGCCGCCACGTCATCCTGGCCCTGGGCCACAGCGCGCGCGACACCTTCACCGCGCTGCACGGCCAAGGCGTGTACATGCAGGCCAAGCCGTTTTCAATAGGCTACCGCATCGAGCACCCGCAAGGCTGGATTGACCGCGCCCGCTACGGCCCGCACGCAGGCCACGAACTGCTGGGCGCGGCTGACTACAAGCTGGTGCACCATGCCAAAAACGGCCGCAGCGTGTACAGCTTTTGCATGTGCCCCGGCGGCACGGTGGTGGCCGCTACATCTGAACCCGGCCGCGTGGTCACCAACGGCATGAGCCAATATTCAAGGGCCGAGCGCAACGCCAACGCGGGCATTGTGGTGGGCATCACGCCGCAGGACTATCGGCAAGACGGGCTCACCGAGGGCGAGGTCAATCCGCTGGACGGCATGGCTTTTCAACGCCTGTGGGAAAGCCGCGCGTTTGAGCTGGGTGGCGGCACCTATGAAGCACCTGGCCAAAAAATTGGCGACTACATCGCAGGCCGCGCCAGCACCGCCTGGGGCGAAGTCATCCCCAGCTACAAGCCCGGCGTGCTGCTGACTGATTTGACCCAAGCTGGCAACGAAAGCCTGCCGCGCTACTGCATCGACGCCATCCGCGAAGCGCTGCCTGCGTTTGAGAAAAAAATCAAAGGCTTCAACCACCCCGACGCAGTGCTAACCGGCGTGGAAACCCGCACCAGCAGCCCGCTGCGCATCACACGAGACCGAGATTTTCAAAGCTTGAATGTGCGCGGCTTGTATCCGGGCGGGGAGGGCGCGGGGTATGCCGGCGGCATCATGTCGGCGGGGGTGGATGGGATTGAGTTGGCTGAGGCTGTGGGGCGTAGTTTGCTATCTAATTGATAGCTGAATGCGGCGTTTTTTAGGGCGGTAGCGGCTTTTTTTTGGGTTTTTTGGGGCTTGGTTGGGGCGCTCTGCCCCCAAGCGCAACAGCCGAGCGGGTAGCCCGATAGCTCCATGTCCCCCGAAGAGTCCACTGGACTCTTCTCCTCCTCTACTTACGCTATCGGGCTACCCACTCGGCTGCTGCGCTTCGTCACGGCCGTTGAACCCTGGGTGCTGCACCGGGTGGCACGTGGTGTGCGGAATTTCGTCACCGTATCAACGACCCGAAACGCAAACCCAATCATCCCGCCCTCAAAAACCCCATCAAAGCCGAATTCGCCGCAGCAGGCGCTTCCATGTTCACCATGTGCCCTGCGCCCGCAATCACGCTGCGCTGCGCACCGCGCACATCGCGCATCAGCACATCAGCCTGGGCTTGCACATCGGGGATGTCGTGCTGGCCCACCATCACCAAGGTGGGCGCGGTGATGTCTTTGAGGCGGCTGAGGGTGGGAGGTACCAGCGCCGTCTCAGGATTGGTTTGCGACCAGTGAAAGCCGCTGTAGCTGCCCACCATCTGCCGCAGCCGTGCCGCCACCGCAGGCTGGGTGCGGGCCTGGGCAAACAAGGGGTGGTCTAGCCACAACTGCTTGGCCTGGGCCAAGTTGCCCGCGCGGGCGGCGGCGATCATGGCCCCGAATGAATCGCGATAACCCTGGCTGGGCAGATAGCCGCCAATAAAGGTGTCCAACACCGCCAGCCGCGCCACGCGCGCCGGGTGGCGCACGGCCACATCCAGCGCCACGCGCCCACCCGCTGACAAGCCCACCAGGTGCGCACGCGGCATTTGCAAATGGTCCATCAGCGCGGCGCAATCATCGGCATGCACATAGGGTGCCGATGGCAGCGTGCTCTGCCCAAAGCCGCGCAAGTCATAGCGCACCACGCGAAAGTGCTGCGACAGCGGGGCAAACTGGTCGTCCCACATGCGGGTGTCCAGCGTAAAGCCGTGCAGCAGCACCAGGGCAGGGCCGGTGCCGGCCACTTCAAAGTAAAGCTCACCACCGCCTGGGGCGGGTGCGCGGCCAGCGCGGCTAGCCGAGGGCTTGGTGGCGCAGCCTGCTAGCGCCAGGGCGCTGGCGGTGCCTGCGAGCAGGGCGGCGCGGCGGGTGGGGTGGGGCATGAGCGAGTCCTTTGGGTACACGGGGGTCGCCGGGTTGTAGCGCGTTTGGGGGCTGGCGCGGCTGGGGTTTGCGATCAACAAGCCAGGCCGCCCGCCCTTGTTGGCAACGGCCCGCGCCCGCAGGTCGTCTGTCAGTTCGGGCAGTTCTTTGTACTCGTGCGGCTTGACGTGGTGCGTGTCATTTCTTGCGGCGCAGGGTGTTAGCGGCTGCGGTCAGTGACGCCTAACGACCAGTTAGGCGGCGATCTACGACCGCCAGAGTTTGAATGGCACATGTTGGGCAGCGTGCACAAAGTCCTTGTCCGTTGAGAGCAGAGTCAATTCGTGCCTGCCGCAGAGTTGGATGAGAAGTGCATCGATTGTTCCGACCTGCACACCCGCTCTGCGGCAGCAATTGCGCACCTCGGCAGCCGCGATGTGATCGTGCCGATCGGGGGCAATGATTGGCAGGGCTTGAAACCGTTCAACGATGGCCGCTGCGGCGCGCGGTCCATTGAAGCCCTGCAGGAGTTCCTGCAGCACCAGCCCGGTAGTGACCACTGCATCTGAACCCGCTAGTGCTTCCTGTAGCGCGCGTACTGCAGGCGCGTGTGTGGAGCCATCCCGACGCAGAGCCAGCGACCAGACACTGGTGTCAACCAGAAATGTCATGGGCGACTGCGCTCAGCTTTGTAGTCGTAGCTCGCGTCCCAGTCGAGCTTGCCAAATAGTTCCGCGACCTTCTTCTGTTCCCGGCGCGCGATGAACTCTCTGAGCGCAAGGGTCACTGCTGCCTTCTTTGTCGGTTCGCCGCTGAGTTCGAGAACCTGTTCAAGAAGCTTGGGGTCCAGAGCAAGATTTGTCGCCATGTGCGCCTCCGTGTGTGGAAGTCTACACAGATCGACTCAGGCCGACGATTGGGGTTTGAATTCGCCGCCTGACGTTTGAGTTGAGACGACCGCAGAGGCAGGCGCTGTAGGCCGGGACACAGAAGATGTACACCGTACCTGTGTCCCGGCCTACAGCGCCTGCCGTAGCGGGTCGGCTCGAACGAAGGGTTAGGCTTCACGCGAGCGCCCACGTAAGCATTTGCTCGACTGTCGCAGGATGCGGACATACTGCGTGTAGACCTCGCGCGTTTAGATCGGTATTGAATCGAGCCCACTCACGCTCTGACTTCTCTGCGAGCCCCAAGTGCGCTTCGATGTCGCCAAGGTGCCAGAGCCAGATGTTCTGAGCGAGCAACTTTCCCCCAAGGGAGGCTATGGCCGGTTGCGCGCCGACCTGCTGTGCAAGGAGCACAAAGGCTTCTGCTGCGGTAACGACGCCGCCTCGAGGTAGGCCGTTGGCGGCGAGCGAAACCCTGCCAGCGGCGGCCAGTGATGCCAACTCCGACTTCAACGCCGAGATGTCAGGATCAGTCGCCAGCAGGTAGGAATCACGGACTGCGCCGTTGACTGCATAGTCCAAGTCAACAACTGCCTTGCACGGTATGTCCATAGCGGCGAGGATTTCAGTCGACTTCTTTGTGTCGTTTACTCCACTCTGAGCGACGAGCGCGCAGCGCTCCTGGCCAAGGCTGCGGCCCGTCACAGACTCGTAGATTGCAGGAAGCAAGCGCAACTCCGTCTTGCCCTCGGTGAGCAAGACTCTGTCCGCGAAAAGTACTTGGCTCGAGTTTCCCAGCGTGAAGAGATGCTCCATCTGATGAAGCGAGTTCGGCACCACTTTTTGAATGGCGTCACGCAGCCTACTCCTTGCATGAGTACCTCGCGCGTCGTCCTTCCTCATAAGAAGGGCGAACTGCGCTTCGGACGCAGGTACGAGTTGCGCCGAGTGTGTCGAGAACACAACTTGATATCCCGTCCTTCCAAGAGACTTGAGAGCTGCTCGAACTTGCTCTACAGCGAACGGGTGGAGGTAGAGCTCGGGCTCATCGATCAGTAGAAGCGTTGTGCCGAGCCAAGGCGCTGCGCCGCGGCGTACCTCCGCTAGGTGCCTGACCAGCGCCATCTGCACTGAACGCTGGGTCCCGTGACCGTATGAACCAAAGTCACGCGCGTGGTTCGCGCCTTCGTGCAGCCGAAGCGTGCCGCCTTTGACGAGGTCTTCAAGTTCAGGAACCGGAAAGTGCAGCTTGGCGCCAATGCCGGGGAACAGGTCATTGATCTTGCCTGTGATCTGATTCTCGATGGTGACAAGCTCAGCAAAGCGCATGTCGCCTTCGGCACTGACGCGACGGGATATCTCTTGAAGGAATCCGGAAAGCTCTGCGGAGTGCGCAGCTCGGACCGGCGCAATGAACTCTGCGAGCAACTTGCCAATAGTAGTGGTCGTCTTTGACTTGGCAGCGTCCTCCGCCGCGTCTTCCATTGCGCCAATGCGGATCGGTTCTGGTAGTAGTGCGCTTAGCGCGTTGTCAATTCCTGTTGGGTTAGCGTTCCATGTCGATGCTGTTGGCTCCCAGACGGACAACGTGATCTCTCCAACCTTAGCGGCACCAGGTGGCTGTGTGCGCTTCACCTTCAGGGTTTCGGCTGCTATGTACGGTGCGATTTGACGCTGTTGAGCAGCTGGCATAGCCGCCACATGCGCCGCGGTTACACCGGCGATCGTTCCAACTACTTCAATCGGCTGTGTGGCGTCGTGAAAGTCTGTCTTCGGAAGCAACGAGCGGCGAAGCAGCCATTGAATGGCAGTGATCGAGTTGCTTTTGCCTGAGTTGTTGTAGCCAATAATCGGCGTATATGAACTCAGCGGAAGAACGCAGCCTGAGATTGACCTGAAGTTCGAGATCTCGACCGATTCAAGCAGTGTAGACATTGGCGCGCCTCCCCGACGTGCGTGTTTTCGTGGAGCCTAACGTTGGAGTTCAGCCGCCGCCGAAGGCGTTCGGCTGGAACGATTTATTAGATTCGTGGGGCACGAGGATGGAGATCGCGCCACCAACTGCGGGCACATTGAAAGTTGTCTCATCCATCTCGGCGGGTTGCATTGGTACGAACAATAATACGGCTCCGCCGATGCTTCCTATGAGCATGTAATGCTCGACCTGCGCGATTGAGTTGTGGTAGGCGGCGTGGTGGTACTTGCGCTTGAGCTCAATGAGAACTCGTTCATCCTTCCGCGTTATAACCAGATCCGCCCTGAAGGGGCGGTCTTTTGACAGCCGATACTCTGCTTCAACGGCCAGCTCTGGTGCGACTGAGGCGAGGAAGCCATGGAGAGCGCCGATCAGCTGCGCCTCCGTGAGAGCGGTGGAGTCGGGAGCCTTCGGGATGTGGTTTGCGCAGAATTCTTTGAGCAGGGCGGTCACTCGAACTTGCAGGGTTTCCGCTTCTAGTTGATCCAATTTCGCGGCGACCGCTTCGCGCTGCGATGCAGATTCAGCTTGAGACTGCGTGAACGAAATACTCTCCGCAATCTGGTCCAGGACCATCGATGCGAATGCAGCAACAGTAACAATCGCAAGAAGCGCCTCGCTGGGATCGAACTCAATTTTGTAATCATGAGTCGATGGATTCCGCCATTCCTTTCGATAGGTCGTGAACTGATTTAGAACACGGGCCTTGAAAACGCGGTTCTGATCGAAGTAGTTTTCAATCTCTGCGGGTGTTTTACGATCGGGGTCTTGATTTGCAAGAACTCGGTATGCTTCTTTGACGCTTCCCTCGAACGCCTGATTGGCCCTATATATTGTGTCAGTAAATGCCGTGTCATCGCCGGTATCGATCCCACGTTGGCGATGTCGGAATCCAGTCTCTATGTGAAGCAGCACCGCCTCCAGCCCGGGCTTGTAAGCACCTGGGGGTAGTAAGTCGATTTGCTTTCGCAGTGAGGCAACGAGGTCCATGAACGAATCTAACTTGATTTATCGGGCATATCCGCCCAAAAGCTGATAACTCCACATGCGAATCCACCGTCGGATGCGTGCGGTAAACCGCATGGGTGCTTGGCCTTGGGCGTTGTACTGTCCATTTGGTCAGCGTAACGACGCAACCGACTGTCATCGACCCATGCTGCTCAGTGCTGTGCCCACCATTTTGCCGTCGCGATTTCCATCCGCTTTGCCGATGTGATCACTGCGCAGAGTATTCCCCCACCGGCAAACAACTGCAAAACAAATTCCGATCGCCCCACACGTTGTCCACCCGCCCCACTGGCGGCCAGTACTTGGCGTGTGATTTGGCATTCAAAGTGGCCGCCGCCACGCTGCGCGGATACGGGCGGGCCCACTCATCGGCACACACCACCTGCGCGGTATGCGGCGCGTGTTTTAGGGGGTTGTCTTCTCTGGGCCAGGTGCCTGCTTCTACCTGCGCGATTTCTTGGCGGATGGCTTTCATGGCGGTGATGAAGCGGTCCATTTCGGGCACGGGTTCGCTTTCGGTGGGTTCCACCATCAGGGTGCCGGGCACGGGAAAGCTCAGGGTGGGGGCGTGAAAGCCGTAGTCAATCAGGCGCTTGGCCACGTCTTCGGCGCTGATGCCGGTGGCGTCTTTAAGGGGGCGCAGGTCCAAGATGCATTCATGCGCCACGCGGCCTTGTTCGTTGGTGTACAGGGTGGGGAAGTGGCCGCGCAGTTGTTCGCTGATGTAGTTGGCGCTAAGGATGGCGGTCTCGGTGGCTTGGGTGAGGCCTTCACTGCCCATCATTCGGCAATACATCCAGCTGATGGGCAAGACTGCCGCGTTGCCTAGCGGGGCGGCAGAGATCGCGCCTACGCCTTGCGGGTGCGCTTTGGGTACGCCGCCGCTGTCGTGGCCGGGAAGGAAGGGCACCAAGTCAGCCACCACGCACACCGGGCCCACGCCGGGGCCGCCGCCGCCGTGGGGGATGCAGAAGGTTTTGTGGAGGTTGAGGTGGCTGACGTCGCCGCCAAATTCGCCGGGTGCTGCGGTGCCCACCAGCGCGTTCATGTTGGCGCCGTCCACATACACGCGGCCGCCGTGTTGGTGCACCGTGTCGCACAGGGTACGCACACCGGCTTCAAACACGCCGTGGGTGCTGGGGTAGGTGATCATGGCTGCGGCCAGGTTGGCGCTGTGCTGCTGGCATTTGGCGGCCAGGTCGGCCATGTCCACGTTGCCTTGGGCGTCGCACTTCACCACCACCACTTGCATGCCCACCATTTGCGCGCTGGCGGGGTTGGTGCCGTGGGCGCTTTCAGGAATCAGGCAGATGTTGCGGTGGCCTTCGCCACGCGATTGGTGCCACGCCTGGATCACCAACAGCCCGGCGTATTCACCCTGGCTGCCCGCATTGGGCTGCAGGCTGATGCCGCTGTAGCCGGTGGCCTGGCACAGCCATTGGCGCAGTTGTTCGTCTAAGGCTGCGTAGCCCTGGCGCTGGTCGGCGGGGGCAAAGGGGTGGATGTTGGCAAATTCAGGCCAGGTGACGGGAATCATCTCGCTGGTGGCGTTGAGCTTCATGGTGCAGCTGCCCAGCGGGATCATGCTGCGGTCTAGCGCCAAGTCTTTGTCGCTCAAGCTGCGGATGTAGCGCAGCATGGCCGTTTCACTGTGGTGGGTGTTAAACACCGGGTGCGTCATGAAGGGTGTGGTGCGGCGCAGCTCAGGCGGAATCAGCGGCTCAATGCCTTTTTCAAACCGATCAAAGCTAGGGGTGGGTTTGCCGTTGGCAAAGATGGTCCACAGCAGCTGGATGTCTTCGCGCGTGGTGGTCTCGTCTAGGCTGATGAGGGTACACACGTCCCACATCTTGCGCAGGTTTACGCCCATGGATACTGCCTTGGCAGCTATCGAATCTGTAGCGTCACCGGTGAAGGCGCACAGGGTGTCAAAGCCGCAGTGCTCGCCCAGATTCACACCCAACTCCTCCAGCCCCTTTGCCAAGATGGCGGTGTAGCTGGCCACGCGCTGGGCAATGCGTTTAAGGCCTTCAGGGCCGTGATACACGGCGTACATACTGGCCACTACGGCGGGCAGCACTTGCGCGGTGCAGATGTTGCTGGTGGCTTTTTCACGGCGAATGTGTTGTTCGCGGGTTTGCAGGCTGAGGCGATAGGCCGGGTTGCCGTGCGCGTCCACGCTCACGCCCACCAGGCGGCCGGGCAGGCTGCGTTTGAAATCATCTTTGCAGGCCATAAACGCCGCATGCGGGCCGCCGTTGCACATGGGCATGCCAAAGCGCTGGGTGCTGCCCACCACGATGTCGGCGGTGCCAGCCGGGTCGCCCTTGCCCCATTGGCCGGGGGGCACCAGCAGCGTCAGCGCCAGCAGGTCAGCGGCCACGATGTAGGCGGCGCCCTTGGCGTGCGCGGTTTTTACATCGTCGCCTTCTTCGCCCAGGCGGCCGCTGGTGCTGGGGTATTGCTCTAGCACCGCAAAGTAGTCGTCACCGGCAATCAACGCGTCCCATTCTTCTTTGGACATGGCCAGCTTGATTTCGATGCCCAGCGGCTTGGCGCGGGTCTGCATCACCTCAATGGTTTGCGGGTGCGCGTCACCGGCCACGATGCAGACGTTGCCCTTGGCTTTTACGCTGCGGCGCGCAAGCGTCATGGCCTCAGCGGCGGCGGTGGCTTCATCGAGCATGCTGGCGTTGGCAATGGCCATGCCCGTCAGGTCACACACCATGGTTTGAAAGTTCACCAAGGCTTCCATGCGGCCCTGGCTGATCTCGGCCTGGTAGGGCGTGTAGGCGGTGTACCAGGCGGGGTTTTCCAAGATGTTGCGCAGGATGACGCCGGGCGTGTGGGTGCCGTGGTAGCCCTGGCCAATAAAGCTTTTGAAGATGCGGTTTTGGCTGGCAATGGCTTTTAGCTCTTGCAGCGCGGCGGCCTCGGTGACGGGTGCGGGCAACTGCATCGGTTTGCTGCGCGCAATGGCTGCAGGGATGACTTGCGCCATCAATTCGCGGCGCGATTGCACGCCCAGCGTGCGCAGCATGTGGGCTTCACCCGCGGCGTCGGGGCCGATGTGGCGGGGCACAAATTCACTGGCGTTTTCTAGCTCGCCCAGGGGCTTGGCAGACTGCATCAACATGGCTTGGGGCTCGGCAATTAAAGGGGTTTTGGGGCGCGGCTTTAGGCGTTGGCGGCAAAGGCGGCGTAGGCGGTTTCGTCCAGCAGCGCATCTACCTCTGACGGCTGCGACAGCTTGACTTTGAAGAACCAGCCCGCACCCAGCGGATCGGTGTTGGCCAGTGACGGATCGGCCCGCAGCGCTTCGTTGACTTCCAACACCGTGCCGCTGATAGGCATGTACACGTCGGCGGCAGCTTTCACCGATTCAACGACGCCAGCGGTGTCTTTTTGCGCCATGGTTTTGCCCACTTCGGGCAGATCGACAAACACCACGTCGCCCAGCGCGTCTTGCGCGTGCTGGGTAATGCCCACCACGGCGGTGTCGCCTTCAATGCGGATCCATTCGTGGTCTTGGGTGAATTTGGTCGTCATGGTGATTTGCTCCTAAAAAGATAGCTGGTTGGGCAGATAAATAGAGCGGTAGCGGGCTGTTTGGCTTGGAGATTGAGCGTTAGCGGACATAGCCCACGTGAGCGTTAGCGAACATACCCATTCGGTACGAACGGCAGCGCCACCACCTGCATGGGCACCGGCTTGCCGCGCACGCTGGCCAGCAGGTTGGTGCCCACCGCGGCGTGCGCGGGCTGCACATAAGCCAGGGCAATGGGCGCATCAATGCTGGGGCCCAGCAGGCCGCTGGTGACTTCGCCAATGCGCTCGCCAAAGCCATCTGCGGCGGTGGCAAACAGCTCCACATGCTCGCGCACCGGCACGCGCTCAGACGCCTTCAGGCCCACGCGCTTGCGGGCCAGCGGGGCGCCGCTGAGTTGCGCGCCAATCACGTCTGCGCCTGGGTAGCCGCCCGCGCGTTCGCCGCCCGGGCGGCGGGCTTTTTGGATGGCCCAGGTCAGCGCGGCTTCCACTGGCGTAGTGGTGGCGTCCAGGTCTTGGCCATACAGACACATGCCCGCTTCCAGACGCAGCGAGTTGCGGGCGCCCAGGCCTGTGGGTTTGACTTCGGGCTGGGCCAGCAGGGCACGGGCGAATCGGTCAGCTTGCTCAGACGGCACCGAGATTTCAAAACCGTCTTCACCCGTGTAGCCGCTGCGGGTGATGAACAAAGGCACCTCATTCCAAGCCGCACCCAGGCCTGTCATGAAGGTGAGGGCGCTCACCCCGGGCACCAAACGCGCCAACGCGGTGACTGCCTGCGGGCCTTGCAGGGCCAGCAGGGCGTGGGTGTCGAAGTGGCTTGTTAAGGTGCAGCGGCTGCCGATGCGCTGCTGCAAATGGGCCCAGTCGCCATGCTTGCAGGCCCCGTTGACGACGACAAAGAAGTCATCGGTGGTGGCGCCGTTGATGCCGGGCAATCGGCGGCTGAACATCAAGTCATCCAGCAGACCGCCCGCGTCATTGGTTAGCAGGCCGTAGCGCTGTTTGCCTGGGGCCAGGCCGTGCACATCCATGGGCAAGACGGATTCAAGTGCGGCAGCGGCATCGGTGCCAGACACGGTGAGCTGCCCCATGTGCGACACATCAAACAAGCTGGCGGCAGAGCGGGTGTGTTTGTGCTCAGCCATCAGGCCAGCGGGGTACTGCACTGGCATGTGGTAGCCCGCAAAGGGCACCATGCGCGCGCCCAGTTCCAGGTGCAGCGCGTGCAGGGGAGTGCAAAGCAGGTCAGCGGTGGGCTGGGTCACGGCGGGTTCTTCTCAGGCAAGGAGCAGACAGACATGTGCGCTGCACCACGTGAGTGCAACGCGCTGCCCCTGCTGTCCGCTTTACCTGAGAGATTCACGCGGGCTGCCTTGGGGTGGCCAGCCGAGGCGCTTGCTCCTTCGGTGGGCTTGCTGCGCCGTGCTTTACGGCGGGCCAGCCTCTCTCCAGCAAGGCACGGTGCGCGCCGGGCGGGCGATGCACCGTTTGCCAGTCCTTTTGCCTGAGCGTTTAGGCCACCGCAATCAGCGGCCTGCGCCTTCGGCGTCAGCGCGGCGCACCCAGTTTGCATGGGCGGTGGCTGATCTCTCCTGACGGCCTAAATTGTAGGCGCAGCGCCCCGGTGCAGCGCCGCTGTGGCTACTTTTTGTAGACCCAGTCGCGCAGCGTGAGCGACAGCTCGGGCACGTAGGTGATCACCATCAAGCAGCACAGCACCACCGCCACAAAGGGCAGCAGGTAGGGAATGATGCGATCCAGTGATATTCGTGCCACGGTGCAGGCCGCAAACAAATTCACGCCAAAGGGCGGGGTGATCATGCCCAGCGCCAGGTTCACCACCATCACCAGCCCAAAGTGCACCGGGTCAATGCCAAAGTGCATGGCTACGGGGGCAAGAATAGGCGCCAGCACGATGATGGCCGCGCTGGTTTCAATGAACATGCCAATGATGAACAGGGCCAGGTTGATGCCCAGCAAAAACAAGGCGGGCGTTTCCAGCACCGCTTGCAGCCAGCGGCCAATGGCGTCGGGCACGCCCGCGCGGGTGATGAGGAAGGCAAACAGCCCTGCATTGGCGATGATGAACATGATCACCGCGCTGCTGATCACGCTTTTGCGCAGGATGGGGTATAGATCCTTCAGCTTGATCTCGCGGTAAATCACCATGCCCACCAGCAGGGCGTAGAACACCGCCACCGCGGAGGCTTCGGTGGGGGTGAACACGCCGCCGTAAATGCCGCCCAAGATGATCACCGGCATAAACAGCGCCCAGGCCGCTTGCCAGGTGGCGCGGCCCACGCTTAGGCGCCCTTCGCCATCGGTTTTGCCCCAGCCTTTGATGCGGCAGTAGACATACACAAAGGCCATCAGTGAAAAGCCAATGAACAGGCCCGGGCCAAAGCCCGCGATGAACAGCTCGCCAATCGACACCTCGGCACTCACGCCGTACAAGATCATGGGGATCGACGGCGGGATGATCACGCCCAGCTCGGCGCTGGTGGCTTGTAGCGCTGCGGCGTAACCCGTGGGGTAGCCGTGCTTGATGAGGGCCGGAATCAAGATGGCGCCAATGGCAAAGGTGGTGGCCACGCTGCTGCCCGACACGGCCGCAAAAATCATGCAGGTGAGCACGCAAGTCATCGGCAGGCCGCCTTGCACGCCGCCCACCAGGCTTTTGGCAAACTCCACCAAGCGCCGGCTGATGCCGCCGGTTTCCATGATGTTGCCGGCCAAGATAAAAAACGGAATCGCCGCCAGCGGAAATTTGTTGATGCTGGAAAACATCTCTTTGACCGAGATGAGCATGTTGGCGTTGCCGATCTGAATGCCCACGATGGCAGCCAAACCAATCGACACCGCCACCGACACGGTGAAGGCAAAGCACAACACCATGGTGAAGAGCATGGCGGTGGTCATTGCGCGGTCTCCAGTTCCATGCGCATCGGGTCAAGCCAATTGGCCACCATACCGATCACGCAAAACACCCCGCCCACGGGAATCGCCACATAGGCCCAGAACATCGACACGTCTTCAAGCCCGATCACGGTTTGCACCCGGCCGCGCTGGGCGTAATCCCAACCCCACCAAATCATCACGGCGGCCAGCGCCAAGCCAGCCAGCAGCACCAAGGTGTCTAGCACCCGGCGCATGGCGGGTTTGCTCCAGCGGTACAGCACATCCACACTCACCATGGCGCCTTGCCGAAAGGCGGCCGGTATGCCCAGGAACACCATCCAAATCAGGCTGAAGCGAATCAGCACCTCAGTCCATTCAGCAGGCCGCTCTAGGATGAAGCGGGTGATGATCTGGAACATGCCCAGGCTTGCCGAGATGGCCAGCATCACGCAAGCCAGCACCAGCGCAGCGCCGGTGGCCCAGCGGTCAAATGTCAAGAAGGCCTGGCGCACGGTAAGCCTTTCAAATGGCAGGGGAAATAGATCAAGAAAAAGGCCCTCCAGCGCAGATTTGGAGGGCCTAAGCAGCTACAAATTATGTAGCAACTGGTTGGCTAAGCCATCAGCGCACGTTGCGGATGCGGTCGATGTTGTCTTTGCCAAACTGGCGCTCAAAGTCGGCGTTGACGGGCGCGAGGGTTTGCACAAAGCGGGCGCGGTCGACGTTTTCAACCACCTGCATGCCCTTGCTGCGCAGCTCGGCCACGCCCTTGGCGTCGTCTTCGTCCACACGGGCGCGGTTGACTTTCACGCCTTCTTTGGCCGCCTCAATAAATGCGGTTTTATCGGCGGCTGAGAGCTTGTCAAACGCGGCCTTGTTCATCAAAAAGATGGCGGGGCTATACACATGGCCGGTCAATGACAAATGCTTTTGCACCTGATCAAACTTGGCGGCCATGATGACCGACAGCGGGTTTTCTTGACCATCTACCGTGCCCTGTTGCAGGGCCGTAAACACTTCTGGGAAAGCCATGGGCGTGGTGACGATGCCAAAGCCTTTGTAGGCAGCCACGTGCACGGGGTTTTCCATGGTGCGCATCTTCAGGCCCTTCAAATCGTCGGGCGTGTTGACTGCGCGCTTGCTGTTGGTCATGTGGCGCACGCCGTTTTCGCCCCAGGCCAGGGCTTTGAAGCCTTTGCTGTCAAAGCGGTTGAGCATGTCTTGGCCAATGGGGCCGTCTAGCACCATGCGGGCGTGGGCCTTGTCGCGAAACAGAAAGGGGATGTCCAAAATGCGTGCCTCGGGCACAAAGTTGGGCACTGGGCCGGTGGAGCTGAAGGTGAGCTCTTGGGTGCCCAGTTGAACCGCTTCAATCGATTCACGCTCGCCGCCCAAAGCGCCTGAATAAAACGGCTGGACCTTGATGCGACCTGCGGTGCGGCGTTCTACCTCGCGGGCGAAGGTGTCAATGGCCACGCCTTGATGCGAGTTTTGCGCAATTGAGATGCTAATGCGCATAGTGGTTTGCGCGCTGGCAGCGGGCAGCAAACCAAAGGTGGTGGCGGCCACAGCCAGGCAGGCCGCAAGGGTCTTGAGCTTCATGGGGGGGTGTCTCCGTAGGTGCGCTTGGGTGTTGAAGCGGCGCCTCAAGGCGGGCGCTTGGCTGCAAAGATCATACAAACGCTTAGCCCCGCGCTGTGAGCGTGGCAACCCTGAAGCTCCAGCGTAGCGCCGACGTGATCGGCTGGCGCTGTCAGAGCCCTACATGCCCGCGTAGTTGGGCCCGCCGCCGCCTTCAGGCGTGACCCAGACGATGTTTTGCGTGGGGTCTTTGATGTCGCAGGTTTTGCAGTGCACGCAGTTTTGCGCGTTGATCTGCAAGCGGTCTTGGCCCGCGTCGTTTTTGACGTATTCGTACACGCCAGCGGGGCAGTAACGCTGCTCAGGCCCGGCGTAGGTGATCAGGTTGGTGTTGACGGGTACCAAGTCATTCTTGAGCGTCAAGTGCGCGGGCTGATGCTCTGTGTGGTTGGTGTTGCTGATGAAGACTGAGCTCAGCCGGTCAAACGTCAATTTGCCATCCGGCTTGGGGTAGTCAATGCGCGGCATGGTGTTGGCGGGCTTCAGGCGGGTGTGATCGGCCTCGGTGCGGTGCAGCGTCCAAGGCATTCGGCCGCGCAGCAGCAGCTGCTCGACGCCTGTGGCCACCATGGCATTGACCAGGCCCTTCTTGAACCATTGCTTGAAGTTGCGCGCCTTGTTCAACTCATCAAACAGCCAGCTCTCTTCAAACGTTTGCGGGTAGGCGGCCAGCTCATCGTGCTGGCGGCCGGCCATCAGCGCGTCAAAGGCGGCGTCTGCGGCCAGCATGCCGGTTTTGATGGCGGCGTGGCTGCCCTTGATACGGCTGGCGTTCAAGTAGCCCGCGTCACAGCCCACCAGCGCCCCGCCCGGGAAGATGGTTTTGGGCAAGCTAAGCAAGCCGCCTGCGGTGATGGCGCGTGCGCCGTACGACAGCCGCCGTGCATTCACTTGGCCATCCGCGCCGGTGAAATACCAGCGGATGTTCTTGTGCGTTTTAAAGCGCTGAAACTCTTCATACGGGCTGAGCCAGGGGTTTTGATAGTCCAAGCCCACCACATAGCCCACCGCCACCTTGTTGCCAGGCAGGTGGTACAAAAATGAGCCGCCATAGGTGTCGTTGTCCAGCGGCCAGCCTGCGCTGTGCACCGCCAGGCCGGGCTCGTGCTTGGACGGGTCAATCTCCCACAGCTCTTTGATGCCGATGCCATAGGCCTGTGGGTCGCGGCCCTCATCCAAGTTGAACTTGGCTATAAGTTCTTTGCCCAGGTGGCCGCGAGCACCTTCGGCAAACACGGTGTATTTGCCCAGCAGTTCCATGCCCAGCTGAAAGTCAGCGCTGGGGGTGCCGTCTTTGGCCAAGCCTTGGTGGCCGGTGGCCACGCCGCGCACGCTGCCGTCGGCGTTGTAGAGCACCTCTGCGGCGGTAAAGCCAGGGAAGATTTCCACGCCCAAATTCTCGGCTTGCTGGGCCAGCCAGCGCACCACCTCGCCCAGGCTGATGATGTAGTTGCCTTCGTTGTGAAAGCAGCCCGGCAGCAAAAAGTTGGGCACGCGAACGCCGTGGTTTTCAGTGAGCACCAAAAAAGCGTCGTCGGTGACGGGTTGGTTGAGCGGGGCGCCGCGCTCTTTCCAATCAGGAATGAGCTCGGTCAGCGCGCGCGGGTCCATGATGGCGCCGCTCAAAATGTGCGCGCCGGGCTCAGAACCTTTTTCAAGCACCACCACGCTCACGTCTTTGCCCGCAGCTGCCGCTCGCTGCTTGAGCTGAATAGCGGTGGCCAGCCCGCCGGGGCCTGCGCCCACGATCACCACGTCGTATTCCATCGATTCGC